>CAYZFD010000110.1:0-1500 GCA_964477735.1 uncultured Flavobacteriaceae bacterium | reverse complement strand
GCATCCAAAGTGCTGATCCAGAAAATACAAGTCCTTTACTTTGTGCCCACCCTTCTTGTTTTTGGTGGATCCACAAGTTGCAATTTTGGCACTTCTTTGGGTAAAATAAAACTGCTGTCTATGCTGTACTTCACTTATTTTGAGAGATGAGTTTTTTACCACCATTAAACCCAACAGACCAAGAGTATCTTGAGCGTGCAACTCCCACTCCTGAGGAGCTTTTTATCCCAGAAACTTGTTTTGGACAACCTAATAGTGATGGATTCACCATTCCACAGTTGCTTGCCCATGAATTAGATAGAAAAGAGCGTACTATCATGCAAACAACGACTCCTTATTCGATTTGGGCAGATCCAAACGATGCAACCCTTCAAAAGGCAAAGTTTTTTGATCTTACAAATGAATATGTTTGGCCAGCCGAGCTTACAGAAGCTGAACAAAAGAAAGATACTTATCCATATAAAAAATATAACGTTCGTCATTATTTTATCACTTTTAGTCGGCCAGCCCATTCTGAGGCACAACTCAAAGAGATTAAAAGTTGGTTGCAGCCCTATTATGACTATTTTTATTATGGGCGAGGTCGACAACAATTACAACACTACTATCCCGAACGCTTAAATATTAACCGATATAAAGAGCCTTCCATTTATGGACAGGGGAACCAAACGCGAATTCTCCGCATTATGCCAGCCCATATTAGTATTGCTTTCTTAACTCAGGCTCATCCCTTGATGACAAATAAAGCAAATCAGGAAGAAATCAAAAAAGCTCTGAAATATGCGTTATATTGTGACAAGTTGTTCGCGAATACATTGATTAAACCACCACATGGAATTTCACCGAAAAATCCTTAAGCACTCCAGACATAGAAGTCTCTGAACATTTGACGTCATGGAACAAGAGTCACCTGATAAAAATTGACTCTTGCTCCACAAAAAATCATACATAAAAATAAAAAAAAAACTTGTACACAGTTGTGCCTACACAGTTGACCCTAGCATTACACGGTTGAAATTGGATAAAATCAATCATAGCTTTGATACCTTAGCATTGGATTTATTTTTTATTTGAAAATGCCCGATGATTCAAGCACAAAAACCACCTATTCCCTTTCAGATACATAGACCTTAAAAAGGAATCGAATAATTTATTTTATTAGCTTAGCTCTTTCATGATGAACGAAAAACAGAATACACAGTCTCAACGGGACATGACACATCTTTACCCTCCGGGTGCTTCTCGGAGTCACAAGAAACCAGCTCGTAAACCGATTCGTAGCCCTCAAACGAGTCATTCAAATTTGAATCAAAGTCATACGAGTGCAGGCGAAAAGATTCGCCAATTGGGCATGCAAGCCGGCGACACATTACAGAAAATGAAATCCACTGAAGGACTTTGGTTCGCACCAACTAAAAAAGTTGTGAAACCAGAAAACCGCTTTCAACGTATCATGAACACAACACAAAAAGTAGTCAAATCCCCTCGTACATTGACTGT
>CAYZFD010000109.1:0-1520 GCA_964477735.1 uncultured Flavobacteriaceae bacterium | reverse complement strand
CAGCTGTACTCATTCCCCGACCCGAAACCGAAGCCCTGGCCGCTTGGATTCGAGACGCTGTTAAGGATAGGCCCCATACGGTTTTAGATATCGGAACCGGAAGTGGTTGTTTGGCCCTGTCGATGGCCAAGCATTGGCCTAAAGTCATCCCCGATGCCATGGATTGCTCACTTACTGCTCTCGAAGTGGCACGTGAAAATGCAGCGCATAACCAGCTGGAGGCTCACTTTATTCATGCCGATGTTTTGTTGGATGAACTTCCAAAACAAGCCTATGACTTGGTCGTTTCAAACCCGCCCTATATTCCTGCAGATGAGGCCAAAACACTCGACAAACATGTGTTGCTTCACGAACCACACGAAGCCCTTTTTGTACCGCAAACCCAACCTTTGTTGTTTTATGAGATTATTGCCCATTGGGCTTTTAGATGGCTTAATCCTGCAGGTTTGTTGTTTTTTGAAATCCACAAGGATTTTGGTGGTGCCGTGACAACACTTTTAAATAACCTAGGTTTTTCCGATATTGAACTACGAAAAGATCATCAAGGACATGATCGCCTAATTTGTGCAAAAAAATGAATCCAACGCTTCAACGAATTTTAGAACTTAGAACATTACTTCATCAATACAACCATCAGTATTATATTTTAGATGCTCCAGAGATAAGTGATTATGATTTTGATCAGTTGCTGGCCGAACTTTCGGACTTAGAAAAACACAACCCAGCTTATTTCGATGCCAATTCCCCAACTCAGCGCGTGGGGGGTGGTGTGACTAAAAATTTTGAAACTGTGGCGCATCGCTACCGTATGTATTCACTCGACAATTCCTATTCAATTGAAGATTTATACGATTGGGAAAAACGAATACTCAAACTTTCTGGTAGAGAAAAGCTCGAGTATATGTGTGAGCTGAAATATGACGGTGCCTCCATTAGCCTTACTTATGAAAACGGTCAATTAAAACGTGCGATCACAAGAGGTGATGGCACTCAAGGAGATGATGTCACCACTAACATCAAAACCATTAAAACACTACCCCTAACACTCCAACCACCTTTCCCTGATACTTTTGATATTCGTGGCGAAATTATTTTGCCTATCGAAGGATTTAACCAAATGAACGAAATGCGTTTGGCTGCAGGAGAACCAATTTATATGAATCCTCGAAATACAGCTTCGGGAAGTTTAAAGTTACAAGACAGTGCTGAGGTGGCTAAGCGTCCTTTGGTGTGTTTTTTATATCAAATCGTGGGCACAGATTTGCCTTTTAACACACAAGAATCAATGCTTCATGCGGCCCGAAACATGGGTTTTTCTGTCCCCAAAACGGCACAGCGAGCCTCTTCAATTGAGCAGGTTATTCAATATGTGGGACATTGGGAAAAAAACAGACACGAATTGCCCTATGAAATCGATGGGGTAGTCATAAAGGTAAACGCATTGCAAGACCAGGAGGAATTGGGCTATACGGCCAAATCTCCAAGATGGGCAATGGCCTATAAATTCAAAGCAGAAAAAG
>CAYZFD010000108.1:0-1523 GCA_964477735.1 uncultured Flavobacteriaceae bacterium | reverse complement strand
GTCAGGAAAACAACTTTCGCAATGGCCTTCACCAATTCAGCAAGTCCTTTTACCGAGAAAATACGGCCCAGTCCCTTAATTAAGTTCAACTTATCAGTTTTGAAGCTGAAGCTCTTCGTATTAAAGGTAAGTCCATTACCAACGATGGATTGTGTCAAGATTATGAATAGTATTGTTGGGATACCAAAAATTGCTGCTCCAGAAAGTATAATGCGAAATGCGCGCCAAGAATTATTGGTTTTTGCCGAAAATAATTCGTCTGGATGCCCAAACGAAAACAGTGATCCCCACACATCTAAAATGCCTTTTGAAAAGAAACCGAGTGACCCCAAAATTAAAAGAGCAGAGGCACCAGATGCGAAAACCAACATTTCTTTCGACGAAAGAACTTCACCATCTTCACGCGCCTTTTCGAGCCGCCGCTGCGTGGGCTCTTCTGTTCTTTCTTGTGCCTGTTCGTTCTCAGCCATCATTACCTCCAGCCAAAACTAACCTTACAAAGTTTAACGATCTGTCGATCAAGTCGCTGAATACGAATTGCAACGCATCCACAGAAAAATACAAAGCGAAAAATGTTCCCAAAATAGTGAGAGGAAAGCCAAACGAAAATAGGTTCAATTGTGGCGCAGATTTCGTGATGAAGCCGATCCCTAGATTCATTAAAAACAAAAGGCTCACAATCGGTAGCACTATGATGACTGCTTGTTCATAAATCGTACTCGAAGCCTCTATGCCCAATTCGAACATTGTGCTTAACTCGTTCAAACCGCCTAAGGGAAGTGTTTCATAACTTTTATATAACAGTTCAAAAATCACTAAATGGCCGTTTAAGGAAAAAAAGAGAACCAGTATAAACAAGGAGAAAATTTGGCTGATGACAGGCGATTGTGCACCGTTTGCAGGATCAACCTGCGAAGCGAAAGCCAATCCTGAGGTAGCAGCTATTTTTTCTCCAGCCAAAATTACTGTCGAAAAACAAATGTTCAATATCATGCCACATGTTAAGCCAAGTGCTATTTCTTGAAAGATAATGGGAACAACAGCGATCGATGTAAGCACTTCCAAACTTGGAAAGCTCACGTAATTCATGGCACCTAGCCCCAATGCCACTGAAAATACGATGCGCACAGGCAGTGGGACCATCCGAGAGCCAAAAAAAGGTGACGCCACGAGGAACGCCCCCATGCGTAATGATGCTAAAAATAGGCTCAACAGGTAAATCAGGATACCCTGCAGCTCTAAAGCGGGAAAAGAGACGAATTGCGACATCTATAACCCCTTCATTGCTATTTCCTCAAAAATAAATCGGAAATACTCTGTTAGAGTGTTCAGTGTATAGGGAGCCAGTAAGGCCATCGCTGCGAGAACAATGAACAGTTTTGGTACAAAACTCAGTGTCATTTCTTGAATAGATGTTGCAGCTTGGATGAGGCCAATAAGTAAACCAATTCCAAGCGCAATCGCTAAAATTGGGCCTGCTGTCATGACGATTTGCCAAAAAGCATAACTTAAATATTGGACGT
>CAYZFD010000107.1:0-1609 GCA_964477735.1 uncultured Flavobacteriaceae bacterium | reverse complement strand
CATGTTTAGGTTGTCGAAAAATCATTTCAGAAGGGTGGATTTGCGCTTCTTGTTTACACCAGATTCCCACCACCGAATTTCATCAATATCCTAACAATCCGCTAAATCGACAATTTTATGGACGAGTGCAAATCGAACAAGCCACAAGCCTATATGTTTTTTGTGCATGGCGGAATTGGGCAGCAACTCATTCATGCGCTCAAGTATGAAGGAAAAGAGGAAATTGGAGAAGATTTAGGCCATTGGTTAGGGGCCATACTGAAAAAAATGCCATGGCAAATTGAGGGGATTGTTCTAGTACCCCTTCACCCGAAAAAACTTCAAAAAAGAGGCTATAACCAGTGTGAAAAATTTGGCAAGGCCTTGTCAAAAGCATTGCGTTGTCCTCTCATCGACGGTGCGCTTATTCGTGTTCGAAACACCCAAACCCTAACCAAAAAAAACCGTGAGGCTCGATGGAACGCTCTTGAAGATGCTTTTGAGGTGGTGAAACCCCAACAAATCGAAGGAAAACATTTATTGCTTGTAGATGATGTGGTCACGACAGGAACAACGCTCGAGACTTGTGCCAAAGTGTTGCTCGAAACGCCCGGAGTTAGGGTTTCGATAGCCGCCATGTGTTGCAGCATAGAAAACCTTCCATAATCGACAAATTAGTCGTTATTTTGTGAAGTGAAAAAGTTTTATCCGTTCATACTTTTTGGTTTGGTTTTCATTAGCATGGTGCGATGTGCCAAGCGAGGCACCCCCACAGGAGGCGACGATGACATCACCCCACCAAAATTAATTCGGGCCGAGCCCCCACTACTTTCCACAAATTTCAAGTCCAAGCGCATTCGCTTGTATTTTAACGAGTATATCAAACTTAAAAACATTCGAAAACAACTCATTGTTTCGCCACTTATCAACCCCGCAGGCTACACGGTTACTCCGTTGTCGGGAGCCTCAAAGTATATTCAAATCGACTTAAGAGATAGCCTAATGCCCAACACTACCTATGCTTTTAACTTTGGCGAAAGTGTGGTGGACAACAACGAAGAAAACCCCTTCCCCTATTTTCAATATGTTTTTTCAACGGGCGACTATATCGACTCGCTTCAGCTACGAGGCACACTCAGTGATGCTTTAAATCGAAAACCTGAGGAATACATATCCGTGATGCTCTATGAGCTAGATTCAACGTTTTCGGATTCTGTGGTTTATCAAAAAAACCCAGACTATATCACCAATACCCTCGATAGCAACACCACCTACCAACTCAATCATTTGCGCGCTGGTAAATATTTGCTGGTAGCGCTCAAGGATTTGGCCTCTAATTATCGTTTTGATCAAACCACTGACAAAATCGGATTTCACACTCATTATGTCGATATTCCCAACGACTCTATTGTTGATCTTGTACTCTCTCAAGAAACACCCGACTTTAAATCTTCTCGACCCTATGTGGCCGGCGGGCAGCGCCTTGGCTTTGGCTTTCAAGGGAAGGCTGAGCAGTTGAAAATTGAGCTAAAAACACCTGTTTCTGAAGGCTTTGAATCCATCCTCACCCCAGATACAAAAACCGATACGCTTTATTATTGGTATAAGTATGCGGAGCGTGACTCATTGG
>CAYZFD010000106.1:0-1706 GCA_964477735.1 uncultured Flavobacteriaceae bacterium | reverse complement strand
TTCCTGCTGGCGATATGACTTCATAACCCAAAAACGTATTGAAGTTTCCTAAGGTTAGTGTTAGTTTGTCGCTTACATTATAATAAACATACAATTGGTTGAGGATATTTGAAGAGCCAGATGATGCAAATACGGCATCAGCACCTCTAGGTCCAAAGACCAGGTCTGCTACAAATCCTACTTTTTCTCCTTCATAGGAGGCGATTAGGTTCGCCATTCCCAATGAGAAACCAGGCAAATTGGCAAATGAGGTTCCAGGTGCTTGGTTTTGATCATCGGCAAAATTGTAGCGTGCATAGGTGTCAACAGTTCCTGTGATGTTAAATGATTTTTCTTCTTCCTGAGCTATACCATAGCTAAAAGTAGTCAATGTTGCAATTAAAAATAGTTTGTTAAAGGTTTTCATAGTTTTAAATATTTATATAGTTGTTGTTATTCGATTTCACGAGTTCTTTTGCCGGCGTAGGCGAGGGAACCATGCTCTGAAATGTCTAGTCCTTTCAACTCTTCTTCTTTGGTCACTCTAAGTCCAATGGTTTTTTTAAGAATAAAGAAGAAAACAAGTGCAAGGATGGTGGCCCAAGCACCGTAAGCCAATACACCAAGGGCTTGATAGCTCAATTGATCTAACCCCCCTCCATTGAAGAGTCCGATTCCTGTTTCGCCGTCTACACCCCATAGACCAATGACCAAGGTCCCCCAGGCACCCGCCACGCCATGCACAGAAGCAGCGCCAACAGCATCGTCTATTTTGAGTTTTTTATCTATAAATTCGATAGCAAATACCACTAAAAGACCGCCTACAAAACCAGCAAGTACAGCACCACCTTCAGTCATGTTTCCACAGCCAGCAGTAATACTAACCAACCCAGCAAGTGCTCCGTTTAATGTCATAGATAAATTGGGTTTTCCGTTCTTAATCCAAGTCAAAATCATGGCACCTAATGCTCCAGCTGCCGCAGATAGGTTGGTTACCAAAACTACTGTTGAGGCGCCAATGGCGTCGTCTCCTCCCCAGGCCAATTGAGAACCTCCGTTAAAGCCAAACCAGCCCATCCAAAGAATGAAAACGCCAAGTGTGGCAAACATTTGGTTATGACCGGGGATTTCAACCGATTTTCCGTTGATATATTTTCCAATTCTAGGACCGACCATCCATGCAGCAACCAAAGCGGCCCATCCACCTACGGAGTGTACAATAGAAGATCCAGCAAAATCAATAAACCCTAATTCGGCAAGGAAACCACCATTCCACTGCCATCCACCTGCGACAGGATATATAAAGGCTGTCATAATAATGGTAAAGACAACATAGGTTGTGTATTTCGTTCTTCCGGCGATAGCGCCTGAAACGATAGTGGCTGCAGTAGCCGCGAATACTGTTTGGAAAAACAAATCTGCCGAACCTTGAGAAAACATCAGGTCGCCCCAATGCCAAAACCCATTGCCTGATCCATACATAAGTGAGTAGCCAACAAACCAGAATGACAGTGAACCCACACAAATGTCTAGAATGTTTTTCATGGCTATGTTGACAGCATTTTTAGAATCCGTCATTCCCGACTCAACCAAAACAAAGCCCGCTTGCATAAAAAACACCAGGATTCCTGAAAGTAGCATCCACAACATACCCATGTCGCCCTCGATGGCTGCTGTATCCTGAATTAGCAGCGGAATGCTCATAAAAAGTGAATTGATCATAATTT
>CAYZFD010000105.1:0-1739 GCA_964477735.1 uncultured Flavobacteriaceae bacterium | reverse complement strand
CCAATGAGTCACGCTCCGCATACTTATACCAATAATAAAGCGTATCGGTTTTTGTGTCTGGGGTGAGGATGGATTCAAAGCCTTCAGAAACAGGTGTTTTTAGTTCAATTTTCAACTGTTCAGCCTTCCCTTGAAAGCCAAAGCCAAGGCGCTGCCCGCCAGCGACATAGGGTCGAGAAGATTTAAAATCGGGTATTTCTTGAGAAAGTATAAGATCAACCATAGTGTCGTTAGGAATATTGACATATTGAGTGTGAAACCCGATTTTGTCAGTGGTTTGATCGAAGCGATAATTAGAAGCCAAATCCTTGAGTGCTACTAGCAAATATTTACCAGCGCGCAAATGATTGAGTTGGTAGGTGGTGTTGCTATCGAGGGTATTGGTGATATAGTCTGGGTTTTTTTGATAAACCACAGAATCCGAAAACGTTGAATCTAGCTCATAGAGCATCACGGATATGTATTCCTCAGGTTTTCGATTTAAAGCATCACTGAGTGTGCCTCGTAGCTGAAGCGAGTCGATATAGTCGCCCGTTGAAAAAACATATTGAAAATAGGGGAAGGGGTTTTCTTCGTTGTTGTCCACCACACTTTCGCCAAAGTTAAAAGCATAGGTAGTGTTGGGCATTAGGCTATCTCTTAAGTCGATTTGAATATACTTTGAGGCTCCCGACAACGGAGTAACCGTGTAGCCTGCGGGGTTGATAAGTGGCGAAACAATGAGTTGTTTACGAATGTTTTTAAGTTTGATATACTCGTTAAAATATAAACGAATGCGATTGGACTTGAAGTTTGTGGAAAGGAGTGGGGGCTCTGCCCGAATTAATTTTGGTGGGGTGATGTCATCGTCGCCACCTGTGGGGGTGCCTCGCTTGGCACATTGTACCAAGCTTATGATAACCATACCAAAAAATAAGAACTGATAAAACTTTTTCACTTCACAAAATAACGACTAATTTGCCGATTATGGAAGGTTTTCTATGCTGCAACACATGGCGGCTACCGAAACCCGAACTCCTGGTGTTTCGAGTAACACTTTAGCACAAGTCTCAAGAGTTGTTCCTGTAGTGACCACATCATCTACAAGCAATATATGTTTTCCTTCGATTTGTTGGGGTTTCAGCACCTCAAAAGCATCTTCAAGAGCACTCCATCGAGCTTCGCGGGTTTTTTTGGTTAGGGTTTGGGTGTTTCGAACGCGAATTAGCACTCCGTCGATGAGTGGACATTGCAATGCTTTTGCCACGGCCTGGCCAAATTTTTCACATTGGTTATAACCTCTTTTTTGCAGTTTTTTCGGGTGTAAGGGTACTAGAACAATTCCATCAATATGCCATGGCATTTTTTTCAGTATGGCACCTAACCAATGGCCCAAATCTTCCCCAATTTGCTCTTTTCCTTCATACTTGAGCGCATGCATGAGTTGCTGTCCAATTCCACCATGCACAAAAAACATATAGGCTGTAGCTTGCTCAATTCGCACTCGGCCGTAAAATTTTCGGTTTAGAGGATTGTTAGGATATTGATGAAACTCGGTAGTGGGAATCTGGTGCAAACAAGAAGCGCAAATCCAACCTTCTGAAATGATTTTTCGACAACCTAAACACAAGGGAGGAAAAAGCAACTTCTTTAAGTCGTGAAGCAAGGTGGAAGAAATCCTTATCATAAGTAGGTTTTGGAAGCCTAAATTTACAAATTAGTTCTATTTTTGCAGCATGTCAACTGAAGATCAATTTAAA
>CAYZFD010000104.1:0-1797 GCA_964477735.1 uncultured Flavobacteriaceae bacterium | reverse complement strand
AAATAACGCCCCGGAACGGCTACCGCACCAAGCCTTGCGTTGCGCGCAAGCTTAGGTGTTGAAGGACAACGATGTAGGTCAAGAAAATTCATGACTGTTCAAACATGATGGTTAGATGAAAACATCTCCAACTTCAACAATAAAATATCACGGTGAGACGAAATCTTCGACCCAAGTAAAAATTGAAGTAAGGGATAGTAAAAATAAATAATTTCAATAGTTTATATTATTTTTTGATTATGCAACTCTGTCAAATCAAACCAAGGTAGAGAATTCCAACATGACCGTTAGCCAGTTTACCATGTGTCTTAATTCCATTCCATTTGTTCAATAGTGAGCATTTTACTATGATAGGTGGCAATATGAGTCATTGGTTTTTGATCTAGTTCAAACCCAACAGCCATTGCGTGGCAGAACGCAATCTGCTCAGGCAGGGGTTTGAGACGTTTTTGCCTATTCAGAAAGTCACCCACACAAAAGCCTCTCGCTTTGTGAGTGACCTAAAACCCCTTTTCCAAGGATACATGTTTGTCAGTGTAAATCCAAGGCAGGCCCATTGGCGCTCAATTAATAGTACGATTGGGGTGTCAAAGCTTGTGAGCTTTGAGGGCAAACCAAAGCCGCTTCCTCTACAGGTGATTTCTGGTTTGATGCTCAGATGCGATGCCTCTGGCACCCTTCTTCCACCCAAAAGTCTGAGCGAGGGAGATAGCGTGGAAATGCTCACCGGACCTTTTGCTAATTTTGTCGCAACCGTTGACACAATAGTCTCAACTGCAAGCAAGACAGCTTTCATCATTGCTTCAATGAAGAATGCTGGTTGTGAGCACAACATTTATTTATAATAGACCTTATAGTAGCACATTTTAAATAATCAAAAGGACGAGGGGCCAATTTAAATTTACAACCCGGAATTAGTCTCAACAGCCTGCTGTAATTGGCATGGAAATTGCAAACGCAGGTCATGAAAATCTCAAGACGCGATTTTGTATTATCATTATTGGTTTCCCCATCTATGGTGGAAGCAGCGCCATTGATCGACTTGAAAAAAGGGTCTGGATTGTTTTCATTTTCAGATAATCGTCATGAAAGACCTAGTTTTCAGTTCAGGCAAAAAAAAATTGAAACGCATACAACCGAAGCATTTAAATCGCCCTCTGGCTTGACGCGGCTCAAGAACAATCACACGGGCGAGGAAATCTTCCTGAGCTCCAATTTATCATTATTAAAAAGTGAAAAAATAAATTGGTTTTTCCGAGATTGGCGTGAAAAAAAATCCGTACCTATGGATCAGTCTGTGGTTATGGCTTTGAACATCATCTGCAGCGATCCAAGACTCAACAAGCCGTCTAAAATTGTTCATGTCCACTCTGGATATCGAACTCGGGCAACAAACGACAAGCTGAGAGCAGAAAGTACCAGTGTTGCAAAAGATTCACTACACATTCAAGGAAAAGCAATAGATTTTTCAATCCCAGGTGTTTCCCCAAGATTAATAGCAAGTATCGCGCGAGAAGTGCTCGACGGTGGAGTTGGGCAGTATGATAGCTTTGTGCATATCGATAGTGGCCCCAAGCGTGAATGGATTGGTTGAAGTATGTATGAATTTATAAACCGGAGATACAAAGCCACACATAATTTTTCCGTCCATCTAAAACTTATACACTACAGAAATTCTAGCAAGCAACTTATAGTCAAAAGTTAAAAATCTACACACTATTTTTCAGGATCAAAAGTGAGGATACAGGCTAGTATTGCAATTAGTGAGACTGGACGAAGCCAATAAAATACCATTGC
>CAYZFD010000103.1:0-1858 GCA_964477735.1 uncultured Flavobacteriaceae bacterium | reverse complement strand
ATGATACGATCATACTCTGGCACCGTTGCAGTTAAATAATAGGCTCCATCATTTGTTTTATAGATCCAAGGGTCAGCTCTTTGTTCAACAACTGGGTTGTTGAATTCAATTGTTTGAGAAATTGCTTGATTTTGTAAAAGGAAAAGTAAAATAAAACCCAACAATGTTTTAGGAACATTCATCTTTGTTATCTCATTGTTTAGTTTGTTGAAAATATTTCAATTTATTTAAATAAATGTCCAAATTTTAAAAAAGTTTCACATTAAATATACAAAACTTTTTTTTTAATTTATTAAAACTACTTTGCACATTGATTTAATTAATGATGCGCTAATTTGAAACTTTTTCCAGCGTTGATTGAAGGTGAAATAATTGATAAGTGATTTTCATTACGAAGCCCTTTGAATTTAGACCCTTAACAAAAATGTGGTTCGCAACACTGATATAAATTCTTCAATTTATTATGCGTGAATAATAAAATTCATATCTTTAAAAAAAAATCATGTCCAAACTACCGTCTGCTCTACAACAACTTTCATTGCCTGTGGTTGCCGCACCCATGTTTTTAATTTCAGGTCCAGAACTTGTTATTTCGTGCTGCAAAAATGGTATTGTTGGAACGTTTCCTGCCCTCAACCAGCGCACAACCGAAGGTTTTGAAGCATGGGTAGTTGAAATCAAAACGGCATTGGAAATTTTTGAAAAAGAAACCGGTAAAAAAGCTGCTCCTTTTGGCGTAAATCTCATTGTTCATCAAAGCAATCCCAGAGTGGAAGCCGACTTGAAAATTTGCATGAAACACAAAGTTCCACTCGTAATCACCTCGCTTGGAGCGGTTTCTAAGCTGGTAAATGCCGTACACTCCTACGGGGGATTGGTGTTTCATGATGTCATCAAAAAAAGACATGCCGAAAAAGCGGCGGAAGCAGGTGTTGATGGTCTAATTTTAGTAGCAGCTGGTGCAGGCGGACATGGAGGAACACTAAATCCCATGCCCTTTATCAATGAAATTAAAGGTATTTTTAAAAAAACAATTCTATTATCAGGCTGCATCAGCAATGGCCGAGATGTGGCTTCTGCCATGCAAATGGGTGCTGATCTTGCCTATATGGGCACACGATTCATCAACACTTATGAAAGCATGGCAAATGAAGAATACCGCCAAATGATAATTGATAGTAGCGCCAGCGATATTGTTTACACAGCAGCCGTTTCGGGTGTTCATGCTAACTTTCTAAGGCCTAGTTTAGAAGCCATGGGTATTTTTGAAGAAAGCTGGAGTCAATCCAAAAAAATTGATTTTGATGCAAGCGAAGATAGCTTTAAAGAAGAGGCCAAAGCATGGAGCACCATCTGGTCAGCTGGACAAGGTGTGGCTAGTGTTCAAGAAACAGTCGCCACAAAAGACTTGGCACTTCAATTAAGACAAGAATTTATAGAAGCCATTAAAAAACAGCAGACACTTCTAGACCAATATCCCTAACCCACCGATTCTAGCAATAGCGCTGAAGCTCCGCCTCCGCCGTTACAAATCGTAGCTAACCCGAATTTTAGCTGTTGCTGATGCATGGTGTGTGTAAGGGTAACCACAATTCTGGCACCCGATGCGCCCAACGGATGGCCCATGCCCACTGCCCCACCTCTTGGGTTGATGTTTTTAAGTGATACCTTACATTCTTTTGCGAAAACCAATGGCACCATCGAAAAAGCCTCATTCACTTCAAAGCAACCAATCTGATCAGCAGCAATCGATTGTTGCGCCAATACTTTTTTTGTAGCCTGTATTGGCGCTAGTGTAAACTTTTCTGGAGCAAGTGCAGCATCTGAAAAATCTTTGATTTTTGCTAAAGGCTTTAGG
>CAYZFD010000102.1:0-1952 GCA_964477735.1 uncultured Flavobacteriaceae bacterium | reverse complement strand
TTCCATTCACAAATCGATCCATTTCAAACGCCTTGTCCTCGGGTTTCATTCTTCCGTGCACGATGCTAATTTGATATTGGGGTTGAGGGAAATCACGAGAAATACTTTCAAAACCATCCATTAGATCTTTGTAATCCATTTTTTCGGATTCTTCAATCAGCGGATACACTATGTAAATTTGTCGGCCTAATTTGATTTGCTCTCTAATAAAACCAAAAACCTGAAGTCTTTGAGCATCGGTGCGATGCACAGTTTTGATGGTTTGTCTCCCTGGGGGGAGTTCGTCGATTATGGAACATTCTAAATCACCATAAACACTCATGGCTAGGGTTCTTGGAATAGGAGTGGCTGTCATCACCAAGATGTGTGGGGGTTGAGAATTTTTGCGCCAGAGTTTTGATCTTTGTGCCACCCCAAAACGATGTTGTTCATCAATGATGGCCAATCCCAGTTTTGCAAACTGAACTTTGTCTTCTAAAACGGCATGGGTACCCACCAGAATTTGAAGTTTTCCACTCTGAAGTGCATCGAACAATGGTTTTCGATCGGCGTTTTTGGTAGATCCTGTGAGCATAGCCAATTCTATGTTCATGGGAGCCAGCAATTCTGACAAGCTTTGATAATGTTGCTGAGCCAATATTTCGGTTGGCGCCACCAAACAAGCCTGATAGCCATTGTCGAGTGCAATGAGCATCACGAGCAGGGCTACGATGGTTTTGCCTGAGCCTACGTCGCCTTGCAACAAGCGATTCATTTGGGCATTTGTGCTCATGTCTGCTCGAATTTCCTTCACCACTTTCTTTTGGGCATTGGTGAGTGCAAAAGGAAGGTGGTGGGAATAGAATTCATTAAAAAAATCGCCAACTTTTTCGAAGTTAAAGCCTTTGATTTTGTTTTTTCTGAATTGTTGTTTGTAACACAGCTGCATTTGAATGTAAAACAATTCTTCAAATTTTAGACGGCTTTGCGCTGCAGCTAGTTCGTTTTGACTTTTTGGGAAGTGAATATTTAAATAGGCCTCATGCTTGGAAATGAAATGATGTTTTTTAAGCATCTCAATTGATAAGCTTTCTTCGAACTGGCCTTGACATTCTTCAAAAATATTGGCCATAAGTTGCCTCAGGAGTTTGTTTGTAACCCCTCTTGTGGAGAGTTTTTCTGTAGATGGATAGATGGGTTGCAGGGCAGAGGTCAGTTGTTTTTTATGTTCGGAAACCAATTCCAACTCTGGGTGTGGCATGGAAAATTGATTTTTAAAAAAATTTGCTTTCCCAAAAGCCACATAAGGCGTGTGTAGTTTAAGATTTTTTCGAATCCAAGAAATGCCTCGAAACCAAACCAACTCCATCTGTCCAGTTTCGTCCTGAAAATGAGCCACCAAGCGCTTTCCTCTTTTTTGGGCTACTTCTTCAATGAAGGTGATTTGCCCCACAATTTGAACCTCGGCTTGGGTGTCTTGCAATAAGGCTATTTTGTGATATTGACTTCGGTCGAGATAGCGGTTGGGAAATAAATGCAACAACTGTTGCACCGTGTGAATCCCTAGTTCTGACCGCAAAAGATCAGCGCGATTGGGCCCCACACCTTTTAAATAATCAATGGATGTTTGAAGCGTAACTGACATGAAAGTTACGAAGATAATTATTCGGGTTCAATTTTTTTATATATTTGAACTGATTGTCCTAAATCTTATTCGTTATGAACCCTCATTTTACCTACTTTTTTCTATTTATTTCATTTTCTTTAAGTTTTGAAACTGCTAACGCACAAATTTTAGAAGTCAACAAATCAGGCGTATTAGAGTCTAGCTATAGTCCCGAAGAACTCATTAAAAACGTTTTGGTTTCTGGCGATTGTGCTCAGATAGAAAACATCACCTATAGAGCAGGGGGACTTCCTTCTGAAAACACCTCCAAAAGCTATGGATATTTTAAGCGACCTGCTGGCAGTAG
>CAYZFD010000101.1:0-1982 GCA_964477735.1 uncultured Flavobacteriaceae bacterium | reverse complement strand
CAAGTAAATCCTCAGCTCGAAATACAGTAGAATATCCTTTATGCCTAAAATAATCCGGACTCGACTCAGGACCTGCAGCCAACACAAAATCGCCACCCCAAGCGCCAAGACTTTTTATAGCACCTTTATAGTCTGAAAAAAGATGTTTTTGCACAGGAGTTAAGCCTAGCAATCCACCAATAATTTCCTCGTGAGTCCGTATGAGTTCTTGAAAATGTTCAAGGCTTTCGGCTGTACTAAATGCAGTCGTTAGGCTGCTGATTTTCGCCAGCTTTGTTGGAGTTAAACGTTTGTAGTTAAATTCTGCTACGGCTTTTTGACTGTCTTGCTTTTGGTTTAAATGCACAAAAAACAAATGGTCTTTATAGTTGGGTGAAAAGTCAACAGGAATAATCGTGGGTTGTAATGGGTTCGTGCGGGTGTAGTGTATGGCACCCTTTGCAGTTGCACAGGCCACATCAAAACCACTACCGCCAAACACCTGTTGTTGGAGTTGAAACGGATTCACCTTTCCCCATTGCGCCAATAATGAAATGAGCGTGGAGGAACTTCCTAGCCCCCATGCTCTGTTAAAATCGAGTGTGCTAACAAAGGATAACCCTAATGATCGCCTAAATACATTCGAATTTTTTATGGAAACTTCCAAAAACAAATCTTGTAGCCGATTACCCACATCATTTTTTTGTTTGGGTATAAAGAATGTGGGTTCAAATTGATTTTCGTACCAAACAGCCCCCTTTTCGTCTATGCTTTTCCACCTAATTTCAGGGGTGTCAATGGTGTTCACTTCTAGCCATTGTCCCAATTTGGTGGGCACAGCCAAGGCAGTTGCGCCACCCAATACGGCATATTCAGCGGTGAGCAGCAATTTTCCATGAGCAAAATATTTCATTCGGCACGAAGTTTTTCTAAGGCTTCCACCACCGCATGATGCGAAACCGTGTTCTTGATGAAATGCTTTACGATGGCTTTCTTTTCTGTTTCTGTTGCGCCAAGTTGGTTAAGAATATTGAGCAAATGCATTTTCATATGCCCTTGTTGAATTCCCGTAGTTACTAAACTTTTTATAGCAGCAAAATTTTGCGCTAAGCCTGCTACTGCAATGATTTGCATCAACTCTTCGGCATTGGGGAAGTCCATCAATTCATGACTCCACTGCACCAACGGGTGCAATTTGGTTAGTCCACCTACGGTGCCAATGGCCAACGGAAGTGTTAACGAAAAATGAAAAACCCCTTCTATAATTTCAGCTTTTGACAAGCTGCGGTATTGCCCGCTTTCAGCTGCATAGGCATGTACACCGGCAGCTACCGCCCTAAAATCGTTGCCACTGGCAATCACTACCGCATCAACGCCATTCATGATGCCTTTGTTGTGGGTTACGGCTCTGTAAGGCTCTACCTCGGCAATGCGCACCGCTTGCACAAATTTTTCAGCAAAGCGTTGGCTTTCTTTGGGCGTAGCCATTAACGCGTCAACAGGGCAAGAAACGGATGCCTTCACCAAGCAGTTGGGCACATGATTGGACAAGATGCTCATGACCACCTCTAGTTCTTTTTCCTCAGGCGAAAAAGCCTCGTATTCTAATGCCAATTCTCGAAGGGTAGTTGCCAATTGTTCCAAACATGAATTGATAAAATTCGCCCCCATAGCGTTCTTGGTGTCAAAACGCACATCCAGTTGGAAATAACCTTCCAGCAAAGCGGTTTTATCGGCTAGGCTTAATGCCGTAATTCCCCCGCCACGCGTGCGCATTTTTTTGGTTATTTCATCTGTAGATTCGAGTAGTGTTGCTTTGTGTATGTCAAAAAAGGCTTGCAGTTTGGCAGGGTTTCCTTCAAAAATAAAATGGACTTGCCCTACTTTTTCTGTACCTAAAATTTCGGCAGTAAATCCGCCTTTGTCTGCCCAAAATTTCGCAGCATTTGAGGCGGCAGCTACCACCGAGCTTTCTTCAATGGCCATGGGGATGGTGAGCGTTT
>CAYZFD010000100.1:0-2085 GCA_964477735.1 uncultured Flavobacteriaceae bacterium | reverse complement strand
TGGTTGTGATCTTTGCGGTTTTTGTGACCGTTGTTTTGTTGGTGTTTTTTTTCTTGTTGTGCTGTGTTTTCTTGGTTTTTAACCTCCGATTTTGAAGAAACTTCCTCTTGTTTCCCCTCATTTTTTTTGCCAGTTTTTTGTTGGGTGGGTTGGACGTCATTAAAACGCGTTCTAACCTGACTACTTTCTTGCTTGCTTTGTTTTGCAGGTTTGTTATTGGTTTTCTGAGGTGTTTCTGCTTTGGGCTTATTGCTCTCGGCTGTGGGATTGGCGGCCATATGGTCTAGGATTTTATAAACCATGTCCATTTTTTTAAGACCCGTAATTCTTTTGATGCCTAGTTCTTTGGCAATTTCTTGAAGCTCAGGAAGTTTTTTTTCTTTGAGCGTGCTTATGTCTAACATAAAATTTAGTGGATGAAAAATGTATTATAAATAATATTTGGCTAAAGTATAAAGGTCTTGAAGTTTGACCTTTTCAAAGGCTAATATACAACTTTATTTGAGATCACAAAAAACAAATCAAGCACGATTGTTTACTTTTGTGATGTCAATAATCCTATTTTCATGATTCAACGCATTCAATCGATATATTTAGTTTTTCAAATTTTTTTGGTAGCTGGCTTTCTCCTTTTTTTACCGACATGGCCAAATGCCTCGTCAGCACCTACACCAATTGCCGATCATATCTTGCTATTAAGCGTCTTGATACTTTCAATTTTTTTGAGTGTTTGGGCGTTATTTTCTTTTAAAAAACTAAAGCTTCAGTTGTCACTAAATCGATGGAATATTCTACTTCAGTGGGCTTTGTTGGGGTGGCTAATCTATGTTTTTTACTTTTCGAATAGTTCTTTGAAAATTCAGCCAAATCCTGCTTTGCTTCCTTGTTTGAGTATAGTGATGTTGGTATTGGCCAATAAAAGGATCCAAAAAGATCAAGCATTGCTAAAATCTGTAGATCGTATCCGTTAAGACACTTTTTTTTATGTTGGCTATGGGTTGTGATTGTAAGCAAACTTTTCACTGGGTTAGGGAAAATTGAAAATCTTTCATTGTAGTTTGGCAATTCTTCACTTAAAAGACAGCTGTATTCTATTACGTAGAACAGTTTGTTTGAGGTAGCAATATCGTTCCACTCGCCAGCCGATCCATTAGCTTGAGTTAAAATAGGCCATGCAGTCAATGCAATCGTTGCCGCATCTTGATTGGTGTTGTAATCATCTGGTTCTACACTCCCAGAACCCCAATTGTTATACAAGCTGTTTGCGGCACTTCCACTACTACCTTTAACTTACCAAAATTCTGTTCCCGAACCATCATTGTCTCCATCTCAAATCCAAATGCCTTCGGTGGTTTTGTCGTTAGCTCCAATCCAAACATGGCTTGCACCACCGACGTCAGTAGGGCTTCCTGACCCTGTTAGGGTTTTAATTTGGTTGTAAAGAGCGGTTTGTTCGGCACTGTCGTTTATTTCCACAAGCTTGCCTCCACGATCTTTGGCACAATTGGCAGCATCGCCCCAATTTTTTAGTTCTTTGACCACTTCATAACTTCTGTTGTCGTAGGTAAAACCCACTACGTTTGCGGCATTGGCGCATGTTGAGGTTTGGGCATAAGTGAAGCAAAAGCTAAAAAAAGCTAAAATAGTGTATAAGTAAATGGTTCTCATGATTCATAGGTTTAAGATTATAAATAAGATTAGTAAAGAAATGTAGGTAGTTCTGTATAGTTGAAGTTTTCTAAGATTTGTCCTTTAAATATATAACATTTTCATGTATTTTCAAATCCCTTCGAGCGGGGGCCTAACTCTATGACTTCTAGATTTTTAATTTCGTTGCCCTCAATCTCAAAACGCAGCATGGTTCTGAGGTTATGGAACCCGCTTCTTCCGGCAGCCCCAGGATTCATATAAAGTAATTGATGGGTGTGATCATATTGCACTTTAAGGATATGAGAATGACCACAGATAAAAAGTTTTGGTTTGTGTACTTCAATTAGCGTTCTAACTCCTTTCGCATATCTTTTAGGGGTGCCTCCAATGTGGGTCATCAACACGGGCACTTCTTCACATTTAAAAAAAAGATTT
>CAYZFD010000099.1:0-2170 GCA_964477735.1 uncultured Flavobacteriaceae bacterium | reverse complement strand
CAAGAGCCACTACCAGAAGAGCTTGAAGTTCTTGCCGTTGATGAGAATGGACGCATTATGGCTCTACGCCATAAAAATTATGACGTTAAAGGTGTGCAATTTCATCCCGAATCCGTGCTCACCCCACAAGGAAAGAAAATTTTAGAAAACTGGCTAAGTCAACCAAGATGAAAGCAACATTAGAAAAGTTATTTCTCCATCAAAAACTTAGTCGAGAAGAAGCAAAAACACAGCTTTTGGCCATCGGACGCGGCGAAGTCAATGCAGCTCAAATCGCAGCATTTCTAACCGTGTATAGAATGAGAAGCATGAATGTTGAAGAACTTGCTGGCTTTAGGGATGCCTTGCTCGACCTTTGTGTGGCAATAGACCTATCGGCCTATGACC
This sequence comes from uncultured Flavobacteriaceae bacterium, assembly GCA_964477735.1. Taxonomy (GTDB): domain Bacteria; phylum Bacteroidota; class Bacteroidia; order Flavobacteriales; family Flavobacteriaceae; genus CAYZFD01. The sequence goes on along the minus strand of CAYZFD010000099.1, from coordinate 1,783 downwards.
CTATTGATTTGTGTGGAACAGGAGGCGATGGCAAAGATACCTTCAATATTTCCACCTTAGCTTCTTTTGTAACAGCTGGTGCTGGAGTACCCGTGGCCAAGCATGGAAACTATGGAGTGTCCTCGGGGTGTGGATCGAGTAACGTTCTTGAAGCGCAAGGCATTCGTTTTAGCAATGAAGTTTCTTTCCTGGAAAAATGTATTGCCGAAGCTGGAATTTGCATCCTACATGCACCACTTTTTCATCCTGCCATGAAACACGTGGCTCCTATTCGGCGAGAACTAGGCCTTAAAACGTTTTTTAACATGCTAGGGCCGCTTGTCAATCCAGCAAAACCACAAAAACAACTTGTTGGGGTTTATGATGTTGGACTGATGCGACTCTATGGTCAGCTACTGGCTCAAACCAATATGCAATACACCATTCTGCATGCAGCAGAGGGCTATGATGAGATTTCGCTCACTTGCGACACTCACTTCATTAATAACAAACAACAAGGAAATCTATCTCCTGAGCAATTTGGACTCGAAAAACTGAACGCCAACGAAATTGCTGGCGGACATGATGTGCCAAGTTCCGTAGCCATTTTTCAAAACGTTTTAGAAGGTCGTGGCACAGCGGCCCAAACTCAGGTGGTTTGCGCCAACGCAGCAATGGCAATTGCCACAGCCCTAAGCACCAGCCCTATTGAGGGCTATAAAATAGCACAAGAGTCTTTGCTTTCGGGCAAGGCCTTGAACGCTTTTAAAACTTTGCAAAAAATTAGTGCCCTATGACCATTTTAGATCTTATTGTTTCAGATAAAGCAAGGGAAGTTCGCCTTAAGAAAAGTCTCATTCCGGTGAAACAATTAGAGCAATCTGTGTTGTTCGAAAAAACAACCCGCTCAATGAGCGAAAGCATCCGAAATTCAAAAACTGGCATAATTGCAGAACACAAACGCCGCTCCCCGTCAAAACCCAACATCAACCTCAACCTTTCTGTAGATGATGTTGTCTTGGGCTATGAAAAAGCAAAGGTGTCAGGGATTTCTGTGCTCACTGACGCCAAGTATTTTGGAGGAAGTCTAGAGGATTTAATACAAGCAAGAAGCGCTTGCCAAAAACCGCTATTGCGTAAAGATTTTATGATTGATGAGTATCAAATCTTGGAAGCCAAAGCACATGGCGCCGATACCATTCTGCTCATCGCAGCCACGCTTAAAACGCAAGAGGTGAAACGCTACTCTGAGTTCGCGCAAAGTCTTGGGCTGGAAGTACTTTTAGAAATACACAACCAAGAAGAACTCGACAGAACCTTGATGCCTTCAGTGAATCTTGTTGGGGTGAACAACAGAAATTTAAAAACATTTGAAGTGAACCTTGAAACCAGTCTGGCTTTGGTGGAAAACATTCCAAATGATTTTGTGAGAATATCCGAAAGTGGACTTAGTGAAGTTGCCGCTGTGCAATCCTTAAAAGCAGCAGGCTATGATGGCTTTTTGATGGGCGAACATTTTATGAAAACCGAAAACCCAGGGCTTGCGGCCAAAAATTTTATCGATGCCATCTAAAGTTCAATTGAAAATTTGCGGGATGCGAGATTCAGAAAATATTTCGCAAGTCATGACTTTGCAACCAAACTATATGGGTTTTATTTTTTGGGAACCCAGTCCACGCTATGTCGATTTAGATACGCCAGCGCTGAAAGCTGTCAAAAAAACCGGTGTTTTTGTGAATGCAAGCCAAAGTTTTATCGAAGAAAAAATCATTCAACACAAACTCAATGCCGTACAATTGCACGG
>CAYZFD010000098.1:0-2178 GCA_964477735.1 uncultured Flavobacteriaceae bacterium | reverse complement strand
ATTATCAAACCAAATGGGATAGTTTTTACTGTCGAATGTAGATTTGCTAAGCAAGCTTCCTTTATAAGTTACAAAAACCGAATCGGCTACGGTAGGTTGGCTTCCCACCCCCTCGCGAATGATCAAATAATAGAGGGTGTGACTCACAAGATTGCCATCGGCATCTTTGATGGTTAAGGTTTTCTTAGAAACCTGATCAAAGAGAGCAGTTTTGTCACTATTATTACCAGCGATAGAGTCGAAAACGACCTCAACTTGCGTGTTAGAGGCCACATTTTTAAAGTCCTCGTAATTGTAAAAATTTTCTTTTAGGAATTCAACCAACAAGGCATCATCATCGGCTGCTTGCTTGGCCATGTCGCGGGGTGGTTCAATGTTGTAGGGATTGTTGTCGTCGCAATTCACAAGTAAAATAGCAGTCAACAAAAAGACAAATAAGGCGGTAAGACGTTGCATCATAATCTTATTAAACGGGCAGCCAAGATACAATTTTCTGTTTATTTTAGCCGAGAGTTTCACCAACTAATTGGCCGAAGATGCGCATAGATAAATTTTTGTGGAATGTTCGTTACTTCAAATCGAGATCTGAAGCTACACTGGCCTGCAAAAAAGGTCATGTTAGGATCGATGGAGAAGCTGCTAAACCTTCGAGAGAGGTTTATCCACAAACAAGTATAACTGTTCGGAAAAACCAGGTCAACCTTGAATTAAAAGTTTTAGACTTGCCACCAAATCGCGTGGGTGCTAAACTGGTTGATGTTTATCGACTCGACACCACGCCTGCCGAAGCTTTTGAGAATCAAGAAATGTTGCGTTACGCCAAAAACTATTACCGAAGCAAAGGCAGTGGGCGACCCTCTAAAAAAGATCGGCGCGACCTTGACGGGTTTTTTGATGAGGAATAGCACGAGCTGAAAGAACCGTTTTTGTATATTTGAAATTGAATTTTAAAACCATGCCAAATACCATCCTTGACAGTTCAGAAATCGAAAATAAAATTCGTCGGATTGCTTATCAAATCTACGAAACACATGTGAATTACGACAATGTGATTTTGGCAGGCATCGCTGAAAATGGATTTGTTTTGGCGGAAAAAATTGGTCAAATTCTCGCAAAGATTTCTCCATTGAAAGTCCATTACTGCCGAGTGAGCATAGACAAAAAAAATCCGCTAAATCCAGTAACCACTTCAATCCCAGCTGCCGAATATCAAGACCAAGCATTGGTTTTAGTGGATGATGTATTGCACACGGGCACAACGCTTATTTATGCTGTTAAACACTTTTTGGAGGTTCCATTGGCACAATTCAAAACTGCCGTATTAGTGAATCGAAATCACAAAAAATACCCTGTTAAAGCAGACTTTAAAGGCATTTCATTGTCCACTTCACTAAACGAAAATGTTGAAGTAATTTTTGAGGGTGCAGCAGCAAAAGTGACCTTGAGTTAAGGTTAAAAAAAGGCTACTTATAAGATCTCAGCCCAAGACAGTTTTCAGGACAAAAGACTGTAAATTTCTTCTGCCAAAGCTTCGGGGCTTTGTTGCTCCACACCAACACTTAGAGAAGCTTGGGTGTAGAATTGCCGTCTTTCAAACAAATGTTTGGCAACAAATTCCGTTAAGTCGTTTCGATTTGAAATGTGAGCAATAAGCGGACGATGGTCTTTTTGATGCCAAAGTCGGTCCACCAAAATTGCAACAGGCGTATTGAGATAGACCACTGCGGCAGATCCACTAAGCAACTGTTGCATGTTGTCATAATAGCAGGGCGTTCCTCCACCCACAGCAAGCACAATTTTTTCTTTTTTAAGCAAATTCTCAAGCGCTTGTTTTTCAATTTTTCGAAAAGCCATTTCCCCAAGTTTGGAAAAAATATCCTGAATGGAAGATTGAGCGTTTTCTTCAATGAAATCGTCTAGGTCAATTTTTTTATAACCCATTTTTTTGGCCAAATGCATCGCCACAGTGCTTTTCCCTGAGCCCATATAGCCCACCAAAACAATGGGCTTTTTATTGTCTAAAATAGTTTGCGAATTCATGAAGAGGCAAATTTATGGGATTTTGTCTTTGAATAATAACATTTAAGCCCCTATATTTGCACGCGTTTTACAAAACCACCGATTTGGTAGCTCAGCTGGTAGAGCATCTCCCTTTTAAGGAGAGGGTCCTGGGTTCGA
>CAYZFD010000097.1:0-2206 GCA_964477735.1 uncultured Flavobacteriaceae bacterium | reverse complement strand
CTTCTGAAAACACCTCCAAAAGCTATGGATATTTTAAGCGACCTGCTGGCAGTAGTTTTCCTTTCGAATCAGGAATATTGCTAACAACGGGGAGTGCATATCAGGCTGGAAATACTAAACATGAAAGTGATTTGAGTGGCTTCACTGGACAAACTGGAGAAACCGACCTCAGTCAAATTAATCCAGGCACTGATTACCATGACGTCACAGTCTTTGAATTCGACTTTGTACCCAATTCTGATGAAATCAGTTTTAGATATTTGATGGCTTCTGAAGAATACTACGCAACTTTTCCTTGCAATTACTCGGATGCATTTGTTTTTTTGCTTCGAAAAAAATCTGAAACGGTTTACAAAAACTTAGCGGTTCTACCCGATGGAATTACCCCCGTGAGTGTGGTAAATGTGCATGAAGATATTTATGATGATAGTGGATTGGTTTGTGCTGCCAAAAACAAGCAATACTTTGAAGGCCATAACATAGGAGATTCCAATTTTAACGGAAGAACAAAAGTGCTGACTGCAACCTCGAAAGTGATTCCTGGAGAGACCTATCACATCAAACTGGTCATCGGTGACGCTAGCGACCAAAATTTTGATTCTGGGGTTTTTCTTGAAGCAGGAAGCTTTAGTTTGGGTGTGAATTTGGGTGATGATTTCTTAAAAAGTACCAACATGGCTGCCTGTGGCACTCCCCACACGCTCGATGCTAACATTAAAGGTGGTAAATATCAATGGTATAAAGATGGGCTGAAGCTGGTGGGAGAAATGTCACAAACCTTAACCGTGAACACGGATGGTCTATACAAAGTTGAAACGATCAGCTCAACAGGTTGCGTTGGTGAAGATGAAATTCTGGTTGAATTTGCCAAACAGCCAGTTGCGCCAAGCAAACTTCATCCTATGGCCGTTTGTGATGCCACTCATCTTGGGCATGCTATTGTTGATCTCGATCTTAAAAAAAGTGAGATTTTAGGGACTCAAGATCCCAATATTTTTGAAGTTAAATATTTTGAAGATGCCAACTTAACCCAGCCCATTGCTGACCCTAATAAATTCAATCTCAACGTTCCTAAAAAAACCATTCATGCGCTAATTCAAAACAAAAACAGCACCAATTGTCAAGTACAATCAAGTTTTGAAATTGAGCTACACAACCAACCCATAGTCGTATCGCCTACTGCCTTTGCGCTTTGCGATGATCTTTTAAGTGGTTCTGATGTGGATGGTTTTTCCCTGTTTGATCTTAAAACAAAAGACCAAGAAATTTTAGACAACCTGTCTTTGGCCAATTATGAAGTGAGTTATCATCTCACCAAGAATTCAGCTACAAACAACACAAGCCCCATAGACAAAACAGTGTCTTTTAAAAATTCAATTGCGAACCAACAAACATTATATATTCGCGTTGAGAACAAACTGAGTGCAGCCTGCTTCGATGATAGTCAAACCTTGAAGCTAATTGTGCACCCCAAGCCAACCATTCAAAACACCATAACCCTAAAACAATGTGACAATGACGTGGATGGCATCACAACATTTAATTTACATCAGGCCGACAGACTGTTGTCTTCGAATTGGCAGTATGAAAAGTTTTCATACTTCGAAACAAAAATAGAGGCTGAGGCCAATACCAACAGCATTGCCGACCCCACAAAATATATCAACAAAGTTGCAACGAACGACACCGTTTGGGTTCGTGTGCAAACAAATTTTGGATGTTTTAGAGTAGGGGAGGTGAATTTGTTGGTTTCCACCACGCAGCTCAATCCAAGATTTCAATTGGAATTTGAAGCTTGTGATGATTTTTTAGACAAAACTGGAAACAACAGCGTTGATAATGATGACACCGATGGCATCACAACCTTCGATTTTAGTGGTGCAACAGCCAAAGTTTTAGCCCAATTTACAGCAACAGGGCAAAAATTAACGGTAACTTATTATGAAAGTTATGCCGACGCATTATCTGAAGTCAATGCCATTCCCGACCCTTCAAAACATAGAAATATAAACAGCCCTCACAAGCAAACCATCTATGTCAGAGTTGATAGTGATGTTGATAACCAATGCTTAGGGTTGGGTGAACATATCACGCTTGAAGTGATTCCAATTCCAAGAGCTCGAAAACCTCAAGACCTTCGCTTGTGTGACAACGATGACGATGGAGATGCCTACAATGGGTTTGTTCAGTCGTTCGACTTGAAGAG
>CAYZFD010000096.1:0-2405 GCA_964477735.1 uncultured Flavobacteriaceae bacterium | reverse complement strand
CACAAACGACAATAATTAATTTTTGATCATAAAGCACAGAGCTATAAATATCACTGTTACTTAAAAGATAGGAACCATCCCCCAAGAACACCACCACGTCTTGTTTTGGTTTGGCCATTTTAATTCCTAGTGCTCCAGAAATTTCATAGCCCATACAACTAAATCCCCACTCGGTTTCAAATGTATTAAGCTGTTTGGGTTTCCACACCTGCACCACTTCACCGACTAGTCCACCGGCAGCCGTAACTACAATATCACTCGGATCAGCATTTCGATAAACAGCGCCGACAGCGTGTGCATAGGAAGGTAGCTCTTGGTTGGTAGGACCACTTTGCTTTTCAATATAAGACTCCCACTTAGAACGCTCTTCTATAGATCGTTGATACCATGGATCAGGCGCTTTCCAATCTCCCAGTGCCTCAGATAAATGTTGCAGACCAATTAAAGCATCGCTCACCACAGGGGTTGCTAAATGTTTCGTGGTATCAAACCTTGCTGTATTGAGTGATACTAATTTAAAATTAGGGCTTTCAAAGTTAGCCCAAGAACCTGTTGTAAAATCAGCTAATTTAGTACCAATTGCTAGCGCTAAATCAGTTTCTTTGGAAAGATTATTAGCAGAGCCCTCTCCTAATCCTCCGATACCGCCAATATAATAAGGATCATCTTTTGTCATACACCCGATGCCCATAGCCGTTGCGGTAACTGGAATATTATGTTTTTTGGCAAACTTCGATAGTTCTGCTTCCGCCTCAGAATATAAAACACCGCCACCCGAAATAATGATGGGCTGTTTGGAATTTTTTAATTTTTCTGCTGCTTGCTGAATTTGTTTAGGGTCAGGATAAACACGACGAATTTCATGCACTCTTTCTTCAAAAAAAGCTTCAGGATAATCAAAACTCTCTCCTTGCACATCTTGTGAAATGGCAATAGTCGCTGGACCGCAATCTGCAGGGTCTAACATAATTTGTATGGCTTGAGGAAGAGAAGATAAAATTTGTTCAGGGCGTGTTATACGATCAAAATAACGAGAGACAGGAATGAATGCATCGTTTTGATTGATAACAGGAGAGTTAAAATTTTCTATTTGTTGTAATACAGGATCAGGGAAACGGCTGGCAAACACATCGCCTGGAAGAAGGAGAAGTGGCAGGCGGTTACTTAAGGCAACACCTGCTGCAGTAACCATATTCATAGCACCCGGGCCAGAAGAAGAAGTGGCTATAAAAATCTGTTTTCGACGCATCGCACGTGCATAGCCAACACCTGTTAAAGCCATGCTTTGTTCGTGGTGACCGCGATACGCTGGGAGGTCTGATTGAAACTCTTCCATTGCCTGTCCTAAACAAGCGACATTGCCGTGTCCATAAATTGCAAATGCACCTGGAAATAAAGGAGCCTTCTTGCCATCAATAATTGTCTTTTGAGCAATTAAAAATTTAAAAAGTGCGTGTGCGCAAGAAAGTCTAATCGTTTTCATCGTATCTCCTCTATAAAAAAACTGGCCTCATACTACACTAACATGTATAGGATTTGAACGAAAAATCCTTTAAAATCATAGTGTTTTAAAATTTGTTTCAAAATGGCATGAAAATAGCAATCGTCGGACCAATACATGAAGCGGGCTGGGAGGTGTTAAAATCTCACGGGCTAGAAGTGTATGAAGTGACTGATCTATCTCCTGCAAATCTCAAACAAGAATTGAGTACAGCCAGTGGCATGGTCCTTCGAACTGCTAAAATGCCAAATGATGTTCTAGACGCCTGCCCCGATTTAAAAATTATCGCTCGACATGGTGTCGGCTATGACAACGTAGATTTAAACTATCTCAACCAAAAAAAAATTGCACTTGGTATCACAAGCACAGCAAATGCTATCAGTGTGGCCGAGCATGTAATGACTTTTTTTCTTCAACTAACCAAAAATATTTTACTCTCTGACCGATTAACAAGAGAGGGTAAATTTAACGAAAAAGGAAAGCTTCCTAACTTTTTTGAATTATATCAAAAAAATGTATTAATCTTAGGGTTTGGTCGTATCGGCCAGGCTGTTGCTAAACGTTGCTTGGGGTTTGAAACTAATGTGTACGTTTATGATCCTTATATACAACCAGAAATAATTAAGTCTAAGGGATGTCATCCTATTTCCAAAGAGGAGGGTTTGAAGATTGCTGACTATATCAGCATTCACCTTCCCCTGAATGATCAAACCAAAAATTTTATTAGCGCTGCTGAGTTTCAAGACATGAAAAAGAATTGCATTATTGTCAACACAGCTCGTGGAGGGATAATAAATGAAATTGATTTAGCCAGCGCCCTTCAATCTCAAACTATAGCGGCTGCGGGGTTAGATGTTTTTGAAGAGGAGCCGCCCCAAAACAACCACCCGCTATTTTCTTTACC
>CAYZFD010000095.1:0-2418 GCA_964477735.1 uncultured Flavobacteriaceae bacterium | reverse complement strand
GCTGTATCCTGAATTAGCAGCGGAATGCTCATAAAAAGTGAATTGATCATAATTTATTGTTTAAATGTTAGGGCAAATGTATGTCTATAAATAATATACCCCTAAAAAATAGGGGTGTATATATGTATTTTTATTAAATTATATTTTTTACCCCATTAAAATATGGGGTTTAAATAAAATAAATAATACATTTTGATAAATACACAAAATTTTAGGGGGGGGTGGGTCGATAAAAAATAAAAAAGTAATTGATGGGGTTTATTTGGCTAAAAAGTATCCAAAAGCCACAGCTACCAACCCAAGGAGTATGCTTCCCAAGCTGTAGAGTGTAAAGAGAAAGTAGGAACCCGATTTGAACAGGTGAAGACTTTCAAAAGAAAAAGTGGAAAATGTAGTAAGGCCACCACAAAACCCTGTAATTAGAAGTATTGTTTGAGTGCTATTGAGGGCATTGTTTTTAGTAGCCCAACCCAATAGCAGCCCAACGATGAGGCAGCCAAGGGTGTTGGCCGTTAGGGTAGCGAAGGGAAGAAATGTGTTGTTGTTGATCCATTTTCCTAAGGAAAAGCGCAATACACTTCCAAGTCCGCCTCCCAAAAAAACATAGACAACTTCTTTCATAAGCTATCGAATAAAAATCTTTTTGATGAGCACTAAAGCTGTGATAAAAAGAAAAAAACCAATTACAACCCAAAAGCTTCCTTTGAAGTTTTGTCGAATGTTAGCCTGGTCTCTTTTATAACTCATAAAGATGATTAGTGTGAATGCAACTACAAAAAAGCCGGCAAAGATGAATTGACCTGTACTAAACATGTTAGCAAATGTATGAATTTGGAGCGCATATTTAAAAGTTTTCTATTTTAGCTTTTCTAATAGGATTTTGTTTGAATTACACGAAAAATGCTTTGGTTATTGGAGCTACTTCTGGGATCGGAGCTGGGATTGCCGAAAGATTAGCTTTAAGCGGTTATCATGTTGGTATTACAGGTCGGAGAGTAGAGATGTTGCAAGCACTTGAGTCAAAACATTCTAGTTCTTTTGTTTCTTTTGAACACGATGTAAACAGCATGGAATCAACAAATCAGTGTTGGGCGTTTTTCATTGAACGGTTTAATAACAAGATAGATTTGGTGGTGCATTGTGCTGGTATAGGATTTGAAAACCCAGAACTGCATTGGGATTTGGAAGCACAAACAATAGAAACAAACGTCAAAGGAGCTGCTTATATATACAATCTTGCTTACAAACAGTTTATTAAACAACAATTTGGACACCTAGTTGGAATTTCTTCAATTGCTGGTTTGCGTGGCAACCGTGGTGCACCAGCCTATTTTGCTTCAAAAGCTTTTCAGAACAATTATTTAGAGTCTTTATATTTTAAAACCAAAGAAACTCCTGGGAACAATATATTTGTTACAGATATTAGGCCAGGTTTTGTGGACACCAAAATGGCATTAGGGGAGGGTATTTTCTGGATGGCGACTGTTGATAAAGCTTGTGACCAAATTATAAAAGCAATTGTTGCGAGAAAAAGAAGGGTGTATATTAGTCATCGCTGGAATTTTATCGCTTGGGTGCTCAAAGTTGTACCTTCTTGGTTGCAAAGAAAAGTGATGTGATAATTTTTAACTTATAAATAACATATGAAAAATAAATTGGCTGCTGTTGAACAGTTTCACAAAGCATTCGGTCTCGGTATTGAAAACCAGCCCACAACAGATTTAAGTCCAGAAACCATAGCCTTGCGGTTTAATCTTATGGATGAAGAAAACAAAGAATATCTGGAAGCTGCAGAGGCACACGATTTGGTAGAAGTTGCCGATGCCTTAGGAGATATGCTCTATATTCTGTGTGGAACAATTTTGAGTCACGGTATGCAACACAAAATCGAAGAAGTTTTCAATGAAATACAGCGAAGCAATATGAGTAAATTAGGCGAAGATGGTAAACCAATATATAGGGAGGATGGCAAAGTGATGAAAGGCCCAAATTATTTTAAGCCTAATTTGAAAAAGATTATCAATAACTAAACCTTATAACGCCATCCGAAAGGATCATCCGCTAGGTTTGTTTGAATATCAGTGAGTGCCTTTTTGATTTTAGAAGCCCAAGAGTCTTCGAGTTTGGGCAACTCAAAACGCTCATTTTTATATCCAAAACCTTGAATTGCACTTACGACAACAGCAGTTCCGCTGCCAAAAATTTCTTTTAAAGTGTTGTTCTTAGCAGCATCAATCAATTCCTCAACACGAATTGGCCTCACCTGAACATCAAGTTCTAGGCTTTTGGCCAGCGCGATTACACTTTTTCGAGTCACGCCATCCAATATGCGATCGCTTGTGGGTGCGGTAATGAGACTATCTCCAATTCTAAAAAACAAATTCATCGTGCCCGCTTCTTCCAAATAGGCATGTTCGT
>CAYZFD010000094.1:0-2460 GCA_964477735.1 uncultured Flavobacteriaceae bacterium | reverse complement strand
ATAAAGATTATTGACCACATATGAAGTGTTTGCCAAAGATTGGTTGCCTTTAAAGCTTGGAGAAGCTGTTGTTGCTGCATCTACAGACGCCAGGTCGGTTCCAAAATACACGTTGTGGGAAACCGCATTCGGCGCTGCTGTCCATGCTAATGATAGGCTGTTGGCATTTAATTCAACATGTTCATCGTTGTGCGCTGGAATAGGATTATTCGCTTGGTTAAAAATATTAGGAGTATTTAACTCAATGCCGTTCAGGATCACATTCTTATAATCATAAGTCCCCGAAGTTTCGGCGGCAAACAAAATCACAACGTCATTCCCTGCGGTTGCTTGAAATTTTAAGTAAATAGACTTAGCACTAGGCGTGCTTAGCGCCCTCACGGTGGGAGCCAAATCATTTTCAATCAGCGTTCCATTTACAAAAACATCTATGGGGCTATAGGTGTAATTTTCACTATCAACAATGTTTAGGAAAGCCAACAAGCTGTGTTCTCCTGTTGCTAAGCCTCTCAAGGTTAATTGTATTTGTCCTCCTTGACTAGCCGTACCATTTTTGACGGTGACCCCATCACAAACCAATCTTGCATAATGGGGTGATTGAACCCCTGTTTTGTACCAACTTGTCCCCAAACCATCTCCATAAGGTCCAGCTTTTGAAACAGTGAATGTTACGCCATCCAAGGTTTTGGATGCCGCTGTCCCTGAACTAATGACCCAAGAGGTGTAGTCGGGATCATTGACTTCACTAGTGCTCCTTCCAAATTGATCAAAATCTATTTTGACGATTGGGGTTTGTGAATGACCCAACAAATGAATCATCAAAACAAACAACAATCCAGCAACACAAGAATGGTTTTGAAAAGAACTTAAAATTGATTTTTTCATAAACACAATGAACACTTAAAATTGAGTATAATTTATTTCTGTAATCGATTACAAAAATTTATCAAATATAAACTTTGTGTTTAAACAATTGACAATAAATTGAAAAAACAAAGCTTAATGTAATATCAGATTTTTTTCTTTCATATAAATTCCAGACATCACTGATAACTCCCAAAACTTGTTACGCAAAAAGACGCAATCAAAACCAGCAATCCAACGATGAGAACCATGTATGTGTTTCTTTTAACATGTTTCCATTCTTTCATCATAAGCCCAACGATATAGCTAAAAAAGATGAGCATTGACATATGCAAAACCCAACTGGCATATTGATAAGGCCCCATATTGACATGCCCTAAGCCATAGAACAAAAACTGCACACACCACAAAGTGCCTGCAAAAGATGACAACAACCAGTTTTTTAAAAGCGGGTTTTTGGTTTGAAGCGCACCATCGCTTTTTACTGCTAAAAATTCTGATAATGTTTTTTGTTTGACACTGGCGATGAGATACCAAACCAAATTAACAACAAAACAGCCTGCAGTCGAAACAATAAGTTTAGCATTGCCTTCGAAATGACCCGCACCACTATCGGCGGCCATATCTGCGATGGGTTGACCAAATTCTAAAGAAAGATTAAACACCCCTGAAAGTACGCCTGCAATAATGCTTAAAACCAGCCCCAACATCATGTTAAAACTTGCTTTGTTGATTGAATTCGTATGGATATCTTTTTCTTTTTTGAATCCAGCCCATCCACAAATTACAACCCCAAGTATAGACAATATCATTCCTGAAAGTACAATAGTACCCCCTGGCTTTAAAAAGAAATCACCAAGACCTCCAAAAACAAACAAAGGCATAATGGTCCCCACCACTGCCGAAATTCCGATGGCCAAGGTATACGTGAGCGAATACCCAATGTGATTAATAGCCTTCCCGAAAGACATTCCGCCAAAACCATAAATTGCCCCTAAAAAAAAGGCCGTCCAAAAAGGTTTTGAAGGTGCTTTTGCAATAATTTCAAAAAAATTTGGAACGGTCAACAAAGCCAATAACAAAGGCACTATAAGCCAAGCAAAAACAGATTGTGCTAGCCAAAAGGTGTTCCACGACCAACCTTTCGTTTTGGTGCTTGGTAAATAACAACTCGCGGCTGAAATACCGCCAACAGCATGTAATAATGTCCCTAAAAGAGAATTTGGTGTGTTCATTTCTAAAAATTTTAATTACGTTTTTTATTTACTACTAATAAATGATCACAAACCAAAACCACTTCTCCTTTCTGATTGATCACCTCCACATGTTCTGTAACCATTCCCATTTCTGGTCTTTTTGCTTCTCCTTTATCAGAAATGGTGATTTCTGAGTGAATAGTATCACCAATGTGAACAGGCTTTACAAAACGCAGCCTGTCATAGCCCTTGGAAAAGGCTTCAGGGTTGATTTCAGATGCGGTTAATCCAATCCCGATACTAAAAATCATGGTGCCGTGAGCTATGCGTTGACCAAAGGGTTGGGTTTTACACCATTCTTCATCCATATGGTGGGGAAAGAAATCACCTGTATGTCCTG
>CAYZFD010000093.1:0-2558 GCA_964477735.1 uncultured Flavobacteriaceae bacterium | reverse complement strand
TTGGCTTCTTCAAGAAAATCATCTCGCTCTATAAAAAGTGTTTTTCCAAAAGCAATGTTTCGGGTGCCAGCGTTTATGTCTTCGGGATTGTTTTCTGTTTGAAGCGTTTCTGTTTTGTTGTCGGGATAATTGGTAATGACCACTTTGATGGGGTTTAACACCACCATTGCGCGTGTTGCTGTTTTATTTAAATCTTCACGAATACAAAATTCTAGTAGAGAAGCGTCGATTACATTTTCTCTTTTGGCAATACCAACGGTTTCGGCAAACTTGCGAAGCGATGTGGGCGTGTATCCACGACGTCGCAATCCGCTTATGGTGGGCATTCTGGGGTCATCCCAGCCGGTAACTTGTTTTTCTTCGACCAATCGCTGCAGTTTGCGTTTGCTCGTTACGGTGTAATTCAAATTTAATCGGGCGAATTCACGTTGTTTTGGGCGTAGTCCATCATGAACCAATTTGTCTAAAAAAGCATCATATAAATCCCGATGAGGCTTAAATTCTAACGTACACAGAGAGTGGGATATTTGCTCTATATAATCAGATTGGCCATGCGCCCAATCATACATGGGGTATATACACCAATCGCTGCCGGTTCGATGGTGGTTTTTGTGTAAAATACGATATAAAATAGGGTCGCGAAGCAGCATATTGGGCGAGGCCATATCCCCTTTAAAGCGCAAAGTAAGCGAGCCCTCAGGATGTTTACCCGCCTTCATCTCCTCAAAAAGTCGAAGGGCTTCTTCAGGTGCTTGGTTTCGGAATGGGCTTGCAACACCGGGAGAGGTGGGAGTGCCTTTTTGTTCGGCCATTTGTTCGGGCGTTTGAGAATCCACATAGGCATGGCCTTCTTTTATCAATTGCACAGCCCAAGTATAGAGCTGGTCAAAATAATCGGAAGCGTAGCATTCCTTATCCCAAGTATATCCCAACCAGGCAACGTCGTGGCGAATGGCATCGACATAGTGTTGCTCTTCTTTGGCCGGATTGGTATCATCGAAGCGTAGATTTACTGGGGCTTTGTAGGTTTTTCCAAGCTCAAAGTTTAGGCAAATAGCCTTCACGTGACCAATGTGTAAATAACCGTTGGGTTCGGGAGGAAAACGAAAACGTAACTTTTCGGGAGTGAGCCCATTGGCCAAATCCTCATCAACGATGTGCTCAATAAAGTGCTTGCTTTTGGTGTCGTTCATCATCTTATCACTGCCTGCAAAGGTACATAAAATCGCGTGCGAAAAAATGAGATTGGTGGTGGTTTTCTAAGTTGATTTTTAGTGAAATTTATTTTTTTGATACTTTCGTGCCACAATATTGTAGGGAATGGGAATTATACAACTGGAAAATATTAAAGTCTTTGCGCATCACGGCTGCTTGCCCGAAGAAACAGTGATTGGGAGTGATTATCGTGTGGATTTAGAGGTGAAAGCAGATTTGTCTGCTTCTGAAGTTTCTGATCAATTAAGTGAAACTGTGGACTATGTGCAACTCAATAGGATCGTGGTTGAAGAAATGCGAGTGCCCAGTAAACTGCTCGAAAATGTGGCCAAGCGCATTGTGGATAGGGTATTTTCTGAATTGGTTATGGTAAGGGTGGTTAAGGTTAAGTTGGCAAAAATCAACCCACCAATTTGTGGGAATGTGGCTAAAGTTGCGGTCATTCTTAAACGAAAAAGGGTGTTATAATTCGGTAAAAAATAGTACTTTTACCGCCCAAAATGGCACCGTGGCCGAGTGGCTAGGCAGAGCTCTGCAAAAGCTTGTACAGCGGTTCGAATCCGCTCGGTGCCTCTTCTTTTTTTAATTCCCTTTCCATTCTTTTACTGTTGTTGGGTATTGCGATGCTTTGGGAATGAAGGCGCTTAAAAGAAAAAACAATCCAAAAACAATCATCAACATATTGATCAGTTGTTTGACTTTATATATGTTTTTTGAGGTTAGTTTTTTTTGAAGTTTTTTGGCAACAATGATTTTAACTAAATCAACCGCGAAATAGGTTAACAAAACCGTAAGTAAAAAAAAGATTAGGTCGGGAGGATTGTTTGAAAGTTTTGGGCCAATAAAAAGCAATACTCCAACCCAAAACAAGAGCACGCCTACATTGATGAAGTTAAGAAAAAAACCTTTTACAAAGCTCCCAAAAATTCCTTTTTTGGACACTTTGAAATTTTGCTTTTTCTTTTTTTGGTGTTTTGAAAACTTATAGGTATTAAACAAGCTAATTATTCCATAGGCCAATAGCAAAACGCCTCCAAAAATAGACCAAGCGGGATCGTCTTTTAATTTGGTTAAAAGTTGATTGGTGCTAAAGTAGGCGATAAGAATAAAAATAATATCTGCAGTAATAACTCCAAGATCAAGAAAAAGAGCGTGTCGAATGCCTTTGCTAATGCTTGTTTCGATCACTGCAAAAAAAACCGGCCCTAATAAAAAGGCCAGTAAAATTCCTAGCGATAAAGCAGACAATATTTCTGTCATTCACTTTCTGTTTCTAAAATGCTTCCTCCAATCAGAATGTTTTTATTCACTTGCTCTGGCTTTCCATAAATATATACAAATCC
>CAYZFD010000092.1:0-2651 GCA_964477735.1 uncultured Flavobacteriaceae bacterium | reverse complement strand
CCTTGTCGGATTATATTCTGCCAGCCGACTATCAACAAATCCAACAACAGTTTCCCAATGCCACCTTGGCTACTATAGCAGCAGCTGGACATTGGTTACACGCCGAAAATCCTAAAGCTTTTTTTGAAGAAAGCATTAGTTTTTTAGCCAAAGCTTAAACTCCAATTCTCTTTGCTTTGATGTCACGTTTTTGCAACGCCTGCCCTTTTTAAAACTTATTCATGTGTGGTTGTGTACATTTTTTGATTTAGTTTATGACCACTTATCTACCCAAATCCTTTAGCTTTTGTTGTGAATTGACCATATAGTTTAAGTACATTCTTTTTTTTGACATTATTTTGTCAATGTATATGTTGTTTTTTTGTAGGTGAATGTCAACATATATGTTTATATTTGCATTGTTATTGTCAGTATATAAGTTGACTTATTATGAAAAATTTAAAACAAAAATTAATGATTGATCAGATGGATACGAAACTCAAAGCGTTTGTTCCTCTGTTAAAAAACCAGCCCCCAGAAATTGGTTGGGTAAATGCCATACGTACATCTTTAAAAATGTCTTTACGACAGTTTGGAGAACGTATGGGTGTTACTCGTCAAGGTGCTGAAAACTTAGAGAAAAGAGAAAAGGACGGAACGATTACATTGAAAAGTTTAGATGAGGCAGGACGAGCTTTAAATATGAAATTAGTTTATGGTTTTGTGCCTATGGATGCTTCTATTAAAAAAACCATAGAATACAGAGCAAAAGAACTTGCTTTGGAAATTGTAAAAACGACATCCAACACAATGGTTCTGGAAGGGCAAGCAAACACTGATAAACGTTTGAAAAAAGCAATAGATGACAAGGCAAAGCAATTGGTGTTAGAAATGCCACGATACCTATGGGATTAGATTTAAACTACAACAATAGACAAACCCCCATTAATGAAGATGAAAGACAAGGTCTTCTTATTCCGACCATAACCACTTGTGAAGAGTTAAATGAGTATGAGCAACTCAACATTGAAAAGGCCGTAGAATATTATCTTTTTCGCAGAAAGTTTAGGGCCAATACAATTCTAACTGAAAAATTTCTCCTTGATGTGCATAAAAAAATGCTCAGTGATGTTTGGGGTTGGGCTGGGGAGATTAGAAAATCGAACAAGAATATTGGTGTGGATAAATTTCAGATTCCTTTACGATTAAGACAGTTATTGGGCAACTGTAAATTTTGGATTGAAAACAATCTCTATTCAGACAAGGAGATTGCTATTCGATTTAAACATGAATTGGTTGCTATACACGTCTTCTCTAATGGTAATGGAAGACACTCTCGACTTATGGGAGATATTATAATGAAGCATATTTTTGGTAAACCAATTTTTACTTGGGGACACAAGAATTTGGTTCATGAAGGAGATGTTCGAGATTCATATATAAAAGCTTTGCGTAAAGCAGACAATGGAGATATTGAAGATTTAATGGCATTTTCAACGCAATGATAGATGACAATTATAAATGCACAATCAGTTTAAACTCCCCCGCTGGCGCGCGTTTGCAACGCGTGTCTTTTTTAAAACTTTTTTCATGTCTAGTAGTGTTCATTTTTTAGTTTTGGGATATTAACGTTTCTGTAATTTAATAAGATAGATACTCAGGCGCGCTAGAGGGGCAAGGGAGGGGATTGAACGCTTCCATTTAACTCCAAAAATAGATTTTGACAGTTGCTGATAGTAATGCAACAGACCGACTATAGCCGATACTTCTTCGGTGTAGGCGTTTTAGGTGTGTACGGAGGGTTAGGTGCATACGCTCTATGTGATTGGTGCCAAACCGTTTGGTGTTGTGTAGTGCTTTGGGGATAAGCCATTGATACTGTGTTAGCCTGTCGGTATAAATGGTTTTTGCTGCTGCAAGTTGTAGGCTGGTAATTACGTGCCGTAGGGTTTTGTTGGTTCTAGGACCTACATTATAGCGTACAACCTGCCCACTTTCTCTGCAAAAAGCGCATACCAACCAAACGCCTTTTCTTTTGGACGCAACAAAAGTGCGCAACTCATCTACTTCATAGGTTTTGCCAAAAGCAAGGGGTGGAGGTTTTATTTGCTCGGCAATATGCCGTATTCTGTTAAGCACTGTTGTGGGCGATATGGCTAGCAGCCGTGCCATGCCTAAAATACCAACCCCTTCTTTAAGTAAGGCAACAATAGCTGGATTTGTATCAGGGGAATAGGCGTTGTAACTGTAGTCTTTTAGATGCGTTTTGCCACAGCAGGTACAGCGGAAACGCTGTTTGCCTTGTGGGCTTTTTCCGTATTTGATGGTAGGAGCTTGGCAGCACAGGCTACCAACACGTTTGAAACATAAAGTTAGATTTGGAAGCATTTTAAAGGGTTTACGCGATTTTTTTGGGTGTTGTTAGGGGATTAGTAGGTTTAAATTTACGCATTTTTTTAACACAAAAAACAGATAATCAATAATTTAGATGCGTTAAAAATACTCACCAACAGGTTTGGAACATTACCGGCGAAGCGTGGCATAATGGTTCAATTTGAGTTGGGGTCAAGATCGTTATAAATTTTAAAAAATCCAAATTTTTAACACTTTAATAAGTTGAATACCAACACTTTAGATTTATTTAAATTTTAACAAAAGTTTAAATCATTTCA
>CAYZFD010000091.1:0-2708 GCA_964477735.1 uncultured Flavobacteriaceae bacterium | reverse complement strand
AAAAAAACCCCAACGATTGTTGAGGTTTTGTGCGGGTGAAGGGACTCGAACCCCCAAGCCGTGAAGCACTAGATCCTAAGTCTAGCGTGTCTACCAATTTCACCACACCCGCAAGTGGAGCGCAAATATACACAAGATATTAAAAAAACAAGCTTAAACAATCTCAAAAAAATGGTTGATTTTGTACCTTTACCTTATAATCATATCCTAATGGACATACGGAAAAAATACATCCAAGATCACAAAGACAGATTTATTGACGAATTGTTCGAATTACTCCGAATTCCTTCTGTGAGCGCAGACCCCACCCACAAAAAAGATGTCATTAGAACCGCCGAGGCCGTCAAAAAAGAACTGGAAAATGTGGGTTGTGATAAAGTAGAAATATGCGAAACTGCAGGATATCCCATTGTATATGGTGAAAAAATAACAGACCCCAGCCAACCCACTATTCTGATATATGGCCACTACGACGTTCAGCCTCCAGATCCTCTAGACCTTTGGGAAAACGACCCTTTTGATCCCGTAATTAAAAAAACGCCTTCACACCCCGATGGAGCCATTTTTGCAAGGGGTGCTTGCGACGACAAGGGTCAAATGTATATGCATATCAAAGCCTTTGAGTTGCTTAAACAAACCACTGGGATCCCATGTAATGTTAAATTTATGATTGAAGGTGAGGAAGAAGTGGGTAGCGAAAACCTAGACACTTTTGTAGCCAACAACAAAGAAAAACTCGCCAATGATGTGATTCTAATTTCGGATACGGGTATGCTAAGCAATACCCAGCCTTCTATCACCACGGGCTTGCGTGGGTTGAGCTATATGGAAGTAGAAGTGACCGGTCCAAATCGGGATTTACATTCTGGATTATATGGTGGTGCTGTGGCGAATCCTATCAATATTTTGACTAAAATGATTGCCTCCTTGCACGACGAAAACCTTCGCATCACCATTCCAGGGTTCTACGACAAAGTTGAGGAAGTGGACAAGCTTGATAGAGAAAAAATGGCAGAAGTTCCCTTTTCCTTGGATCAGTATAAAAAAGCGCTGGACATCGATTCGGTTTATGGAGAAAAAGGATTTACCACCAACGAACGAAAGTCCATAAGACCCACACTTGACGTGAATGGCATTTGGGGCGGCTATACTGGCGAAGGTTCTAAAACAGTGATCCCTAGTAAGGCTTTCGCTAAAATCTCCATGAGATTGGTTCCCAATCAAAATTGGAAAGAAATTAGCAATCTTTTTGCTGCGCATTTCAAAGCCATTGCGCCTGCAGGCGTGCGCGTTAAAGTTACAGAACACCACGGTGGTCAGGCCTACGTTACGCCTCTAGATGGTATTGAATTTCTGGCAGCTAGCCACGCCTACGAACAATCTTTTGGGCAAAAACCCTACCCAGTTCGGGATGGAGGAAGCATTCCAATAGTAGCACTTTTCGAACAACATTTAGGCAGCAAAACCGTACTTATGGGCTTTGGGCTAGACAGTGACGCTATTCACTCGCCCAACGAGCACTTTGGCGTTTTTAATTTTCTGAAAGGCATCGAAACCATTGCCTATTTCTACGATCATTTTGCTCGATTATTCGAACAAAACTCCTAGGCAAATCGATCGACCGAAAAAGGATTTAAATTGACTTGTGTGGGCTGTTGATCCACAAGTTCTTGCACCATTTTACCTGTTACGGGACCCAAGCTCCACCCCATCATGGCGTGTCCTGTGGCAACAATCAGGTTATCAATTTTGGATGAACGACCGATAAAGGGCAAGCCATCTGGAGACAATGGACGCAAACCTGCTTTTGCCAGGTCTAAATAATTTTCCTCAACTCGAATCGATGGGTAATATTTTTCTACAGCTCTAGCCATCGCAGTGATTCGTTTTCTTTGAATTTTTTGATGAATTCCCGAAATCTCCATGGTGCCCGCAAATCGTGTTAGACCGGCCATTGGCGTGACTGCCACTTTTGATTCCATTAATATGGCCGGAAAATCTAAGCCTGCAATTTTAGGAACATTAATCGAATAGCCCTTACCCGCTTGCATTGGGATGGATAGCGACAATTGTTTGGCCAAATCTGAGCTCCATACCCCAGCAGTCAATATAAAAGCATCAGCTTTGAAAGTTTTAGTTGAGGTTTCGATGGAGGTAATTTGCTTTCCTTGTTTTTGAAAAGCAACAACGGCCTCGCCCATTCTCACAGACACATTAGGATGATTTTTTAAATAAGCCAACAATTTTTCCATCAGTTGACTGGGACTACAATGGGCATCACAACGGTAATGAAAAGCACCCGCAATATTCATTTGTATATGGGGTTGCAGTTGATGAACTTCATCTGAATTTAGGGTCACCACATCCAAGCCCAGCAACTTGGCTTCGGCCACTACAGCGGCTTCGGCCTGCCGTGCTTTTTCAGTCTGATAGGCCATCAACAAACCTTTGCTTTCATAATAAAATTCAAGTTCTGGGTGTTTGTTTAATTGCTCGTAAAACCATTTACTCTTAAGGTTAATTTCTGCAATTAAAGGCATGGCCTTTTTTGCTTTTTGGGCTGTGGAGCTTTTCCAAAAATGATATCCCCATTTTATCAAAGACCAATCGAATTTTGGTTTTATATAAAAAGGACTTTCTGGCGAAAACATCCATCTAAACCCCTTGGCTACCATCCCTGGTGATGCTAAGGGCATAATGTGGCTGGG
>CAYZFD010000090.1:0-2769 GCA_964477735.1 uncultured Flavobacteriaceae bacterium | reverse complement strand
GATTTAGATTATATGTTAAATGGCGATTTGGTGATAGAGAACAAAAACAATCCATCTAGTCATATAACTTTAGAGGGCGTTGGAGATGATGCTTTGGCCTACGGCTGGGGAATTCGAGTAAAAAATGCATCAAACGTTGAAATCCGCAACCTTGGAACCATGCTCACCAATAGTGATGAGGGAGACAACATTGGTCTGCAGCAAGAGAATGAATATATTTGGGTTCATCATATTGATTTCTTTTATGGAGATGCTGGAGGTGCATCAGATCAAGCTAAAGGAGATGGGGCGCTGGACTGTAAAAGATCTACATACGTGACCTTTTCATACAATCATTTTTGGGACTCTGGAAAAAGCAACCTGTTAGGGCTTAGTGAAAACACCACATCTGGCCTTTATATCACTTATCACCACAATTGGTATGATCATTCTGATTCTCGACACCCAAGAGTGCGGTTTTATTCGGCACATGTTTATAATAATTACTATGATGGAAACTCAAAATACGGGGTCGGTTCAACCGAGGGATCCTCTGTTTTTGTTGAAAACAATTATTTTAGACACTGCAAATATCCCATGCTCACCTCCATGCAAGGAACAGATATATATTATGGGAGTGGCGGAACTTTTTCAAGCGAAGATGGTGGCACAATTAAAGCCTTTAACAATATTATTATAGATGAAACTAGATTTGTGGCATACGACGCTTCTAATTTTCCTGTTGAATTTGATGCCTATCAAGCCTCGACCCGAAATGAAACCGTGAGCCCGAGTATAAGCTCCAAGCAAGGTGGCAACACGTATAATAATTTTGACACCGACGCTTCTTTGTATGTCAAAAATTTAGTGGTCGATGCTCCAGAAATTGCCAAAGAGAAAGTTATCGAATTTGCCGGGCGCATGCATGGCGGTGATTTCGATTGGACATTTGAAAACACTGTTGATGACTCCTCTTATGACGTAAATCTTGCACTCAAAAACGCCCTGAATAATTATACATCTTCATTAGTTTCTGTACAAGGTGAAGTTGGTCCCGAACCAACCATCACTCTTTCGGCTAATGCAGGAGACTCCTCTGTTCAATTAAATTGGGTATCCAATCATTTTTCGCCAATTTCATTCGAAATTTTTAGAGACACAGACAGTAACCCATCAGGGAGGATCAGTATTCAAACCTTATCGGATTCAAACGCAACCACCTACACAGATCAATCTGTTGCTAATGACATCACTTATTATTATTGGATTGTGGCAAACGATGCTGTAGAATCAAACGTTATTTCGGCCATGCCTAAAGCGGGAATCACCAGCACAGGAAATGAAATTCACAATTTCACTACCTCAGGAACGAATAGTACTTTTTATAGCATTTCCGGAAACCTGTCAACCTCAAAAGGGACCGTTTCTTACAATGGATTAACATTAATCCAATGTTTAAAAATTGAATCTGTCACCGAAATCGCTTTTACAACTTCTTCTGAAAGTACGCTCACCCTAGTATTTAACGATACGTTTACAGGAAACATTAAGATCGATGGAACAAACTATAGCGCAACCAACGGTCAAATATTAATAACAATTCCAGCGGGTTCACACAGCATCACAAAAGCGGATGTGGCCAATCTATATTATATGAGTGTTGAATATGCCTCATTAAATCTAACTGAATTTTATAAAAACCAACTTAGAATATACCCTAACCCCGTAAAAGATTTGCTAAACATTAGCACTAAAGCTCAAATTAAGCAGATAAAAATTTATAGTATTTTAGGTGAGTTAATTCAAACTGTTTCTCCTAAATTTGAAAGGTTAGATGTTTCGACTCTTGAACCCGGAGTATATTTTATAAAAGTTTATACCCCTAATGAGGTTTTCAATAAAGTTTTAATAAAGAAATAAAAAATGTTTTGGACTACATGTCCAACCCTAAAAAAAACACATGCAAAAAACAATCGTAATTACAGGGGCCGGTGGGGTTTTGTGTAGCACCATGGCCATTGCCCTAGCCAAAATTGGGCATAATATTGCTGTCTTGGATTTAAATTTAGACGCCGCAGAAAAAGTGGCTTCTCAAATCAAAAATAATGGCGGAAATGCCATGGGGTTTAAATCCAATGTGCTTGATAAAGATGCGCTATTTAAGGCCAAAGAACAAGTCAACAAACAATTTGGCAGCTGCGATATTTTAATAAACGGTGCTGGAGGAAATCACCCATTGGGCACCACCTCTAACCCATTTTTTCAAGTAGAAGACTTAAACCAATCCCTTGAAGGATTCAAAACGTTTTTTGACCTTGATCCTAAGGGAATCGAGTTTACCTTCAATCTAAACTTCTTAGGCACACTTTTGCCAACTCAAGTTTTTGCTCATGACATGGTAGGCAGAAAGGGCTGTAGTATTTTAAACATCTCTTCGATGAATGCTTTTACGCCACTCACAAAGATTCCAGCCTATAGTGGTGCCAAAGCAGCTGTTTCGAATTTCACCCAATGGCTGGCTGTACATTTTTCAAAAGTTGGGATTCGAGTAAACGCCTTGGCTCCAGGGTTTTTCTTAACAGAGCAAAATAGAACCCTACTCACTAATTCCGATGGTAGCTTAACCCAGCGCGGACAGCAAATTATAGATCAAACCCCTATGGGAAGATATGGTAAACCCGAAGACCTTATTAGCACTACCTTGTATTTGTGTGATGATGCCTCCTCTTTTGTCACAGGGGTTGTTATTCCCATTGACGGTGGATTTAGTGCTTATAGCGGCGTATAATT
>CAYZFD010000089.1:0-3006 GCA_964477735.1 uncultured Flavobacteriaceae bacterium | reverse complement strand
GATAAATGGATGAAACCCCAGGGCAATAGCAGAAAAAAGAAACGCCGAAAATAGCCCAATCAGAGTGGCCACGCCCCCAAACCTTCTCGGATCAGTAGTGGTTCAGCGGTGGTGAGATCAACAATGGTCGAAGGTGTGTTATTTCCATATCCACCATCAATCACCAAATCAACTTTTTGGTTCCAAAATTCGAGCATCAGCTCTGGGTCAGTGCTGTATTCTAAGATGGTGTCTTTGTCGTGAATTGAAGTGGAAACCAAAGGCCTCCCCAAGGCTTCCACCAAGACATTGGTAATCTTATGGTTGGGCACGCGAAACCCTACAGTTTTTCTTCTTTTAAAGTGCTTGGGCAATTCAGAATTTCCTTCTAAAATAAACGTATAAGGGCCAGGCAATGCTTTTTTAAGGGTTCTAAATGTGGTCGTATTTATTTGTTTGATAAACCCTGAAACCATGCTTAGGCTTGCGCAAACAAACGAAAAGTGGGCTTTTTCGGGCTTCACGTTTTTGAGATGTGCCATTTGCTCAAGCGCTCGGGCATGATGGCTGTCGCAACACATGCCATAGACAGTGTCAGTAGGATAGATCACGAGACCGCCATTTCGCAAAACTTCCACTGCAGCCTGAATGTTTTTAGGTTGAGGATTTTCGGGATGAATACGAAGCAATCGGGCCATCAGGACATGATTTGAAGTTTGGCGAAGCGAAGCAGAAGTTTTTTAACACCACCCACTTCGAAGTCTATTTCTGCTTTTTGATCTTGCCCCTCTCCTTCTATTTGCAACACCTGCCCTTTCCCAAAACGGGCATGAGCAACCACTACGCCGGCTTGAAGGCCTTCAACTACAGATCCAACTTTAGACACATGCCCCACAGGTTTTAAGTTTCTTTTGGGCGGAATTGTGACGCTTGGTTTGCGCTTGGGTATTGGTTTTTTGAATCTCAAGGTTTTTGGGTCAGGAGCATCAAAAATATCAGTGTCAATTAAAGGGGCATAGGCATAATCGTCTGAAGGTGCTTGTATATTTAAATAAGCTTCATCGATCTCAGACAAAAACCTACTGGGTGCTGCTTCAATAAGTTTTCCCCAACGGTATCGAGTTTGAGTGTAGGTTAAATAAGCTTGCTTTTGCGCCCGAGTTAGGGCTACATAAAACAACCTTCTTTCTTCTTCGAGTTCACTTCTTGTGTTCATGCTCATGGCCGATGGAAACAAATCTTCTTCCATACCCACTACAAAAACATGAGGAAATTCCAATCCTTTGGCCAGGTGAATTGTCATGAGCACCACACTGTCTTGCTCTGGGGCTTCTTTGTCTAGGTCAGTGAGTAGCGCTACATCTTGCAGGAATTCGGACAAAGATCCGCTGGCATCAGCGATCTCTTTTTGGCCTTCAACAAAATCCCGAATTCCGTTTAGAAGTTCTTCTACGTTTTCGATGCGAGTAATGGCTTCGGGGGTGCTTTCCTTCTTTAGATCGTTGACAAGGCCCGTTTTTTTCAAAACCAAGTCTGTGATCTCAAACGCATTTAGGGTTTCGTTTTGTATTCTAAAACTATTGATGAGTGTTGCAAACTGATCGAGTTTGGCTTGAGTGCCTTTGTTGATGCTGGGTGCTAATTCATAGCAAGATTCTAGGACTTCAAACAAAGACAACCCATGCTCATTAGCACTTATGATGAGTTTATCAACAGTGGTTTGCCCAATGCCTCGCATGGGGTAATTGATGATGCGCTTTAGTGCTTCTTCGTCTTTTGGATTTACCACCATTCTAAGATAGGCCAACACATCTTTGATTTCTTTTCGTTGATAGAAAGACAAGCCCCCATAAACACGATAGCTGATGTTGCGTTTTCGCAGGGCGTCTTCCATGGCTCTAGACTGGGCATTGGTTCGGTAGAGGATGGCAAAATCTTGATTTCGAAGTTGTTGCTGCATCTTTTGTTCGAAGATGGTAGCAGCCACGAAGCGGCCTTCTTCGCCGTCTGTAGGGCTGCGATGAACCAATATGCGCTCGCCATTTTCGTTATTGGTCCACACATTTTTTTCGAGCTTGTTTTGATTGTGAGCAATCACATTGTTGGCAGCGCTCACAATGGTATAGGTCGATCGGTAGTTTTGTTCAAGTCGATACATTTCGGCTTGTGGGTAGTCGCGCTGAAAACCTAAAATGTTTTCGATATTGGCTCCTCTAAAACCGTAGATACTTTGGGCATCATCACCCACCACACAAATGTTTTGATAGCGGTCAGAAAGGGCTTTCACTATTAGATATTGTGAGTGGTTGGTGTCTTGATACTCATCAACCAATATATACCGAAAACGGTCTTGATACTTGGCTAGGGCGTCGGGAAAGCGGTTTAGAAGTTCGTTTGTTTTCAACAAAAGATCGTCAAAATCCATAGCTCCAGCTTTAAAACAGCGCTCTACATAGGCCTTGTAGATGGCGCCAAATTGTGGCCTTCGAGCTTCTTTATCGGCCTCTACCAATTCGGGGTTGTTGAAGTAGGCCTTCACAGTGATTAGGCTGTTTTTTAGGGAGGAAATTCTAGCCCGAATTTGTTTGTATTTATAAATGTCTTTGTCGAGCATCAATTCTTTGATGATGGAGGCCACTAGGCGATCGGTGTCTTGGGTGTCGTAAATGGTAAAGTTTGAGGGGTAGCCTAAACGCTCGGCTTCTGCTCGAAGAATGCGCGCAAAAACGGAGTGAAAAGTGCCCATCCAAAGATTTTTAGCTTCGCTCTCCCCAACCATTGTTGCAATGCGTTCTTTCATTTCCTTGGCGGCTTTGTTGGTGAAAGTAAGAGCCAGGATGTTGAAAGGATCAACCCCTTGTTGCATCAAATACGCTATACGAAATGTTAGCACCCTTGTTTTCCCAGATCCAGCTCCTGCAATTACCATTAACGGTCCATCCTTGTGAACAACAGGGGCACGCTGGGCTTCGTTGAGTTGGTTTAAATAGGATTCCAAAAAGACATTTTTAGGGTTGTGAAATTAAG
>CAYZFD010000088.1:0-3138 GCA_964477735.1 uncultured Flavobacteriaceae bacterium | reverse complement strand
GCCCCAAATGAGCACTTGTCTTTCAAGAGCAGGCCAAAAAAACGACAAACTGACTTTGGGATTTATTTGGATATCGTTAGCTTTTTGAGATTGATAATTCGTATAAAAAACAAAACCTTCGGCATGGTATTCTTTGATTAAAACCACTCTTGCATGGGGTTGCTCTTGGGCATCTACTGTGGCCAGCGTGCATGCATTTGGCTCGGCAATGGCTTCGCATTGTAGCGCTTGTTGAAACCATTCATCGAATTGCTGAAACGGATCTGAAGAAACGTTTGAGATGTCGAGAGCATCACGCTGATAGTTTTGTCTGAAATTACCTAAATCACGATTCATTTTATAAAGTTATATAAAGCTTTCGAATACGTCATCATCCAATCTTAAAAATACTGCCATCTTCTGCCAACTCAACGGCATCGAAAATTGATTTGGCTTCTTCAAGAAAAGTGTCATTATTAGAGTATCTAGATGAAAAATGACCTAAAATTAACTGTTTTACTTGTGCAGTTTTAGCCACTTCTGCCGCTTGTGCTGCTGTACTGTGCATGGTTTTTTGGGCCAATTTTTTATGTTGCTCTGTGAATGTTGCTTCATGATAGACCGCTGTTGCTCCCTGAATAATTGGAATCATGGATGGGTTATAGGCTGTGTCACTACAGTAGGCATATCGATGTGTTTGAGGAGGTGGCGAAGTGAGCAAGGTATTTGGAACAGTATTGCCATTAGGCATTAGGCCATCGGCCCCACCCTTGATCGCTTCGAATTGGCTTATGTCAATTTCATAGGACTGGCAAACATCATAAAGAAGTTTTCTAGGTAAAGGCTTTTCAATAAACAAAAATCCGTTGGTGTAAATGCGATGTTTTAGGGGAATAGTAGTCACCACCACACTGTCATCTTCAAAAACACAAACCGAATCCTCTCTGGTCAATTCATGAAAAAACAAAGGGTAGTTGGTCCAAGAATCTCCTAGTTTTAACAATAAGGTTATGGCTTCTTTAATTCCCTTAGGGCCATAAATATGCAAATCTTTTTGTCGGCCAAGCAATCTAAAAGAGGATATTAGACCAGGGAGTCCAAAAAAATGATCACCGTGTAGGTGGGAAATAAAAATATGGTTGATTTGGGAAAACTTAAGTTTGTTTTTTCGAAGTTGAACTTGGGTGCCTTCACCACAATCAATCAAAAAATGATGGTTTCGAATGTGTAACAATTGTGCTGTTGGATTGTGATTTTCTCTTGGAGTAGCAGAATAGCAACCTAAAATATGGAGTGTCATCTCACAAAGATAAGAAGCATAAGGGAGATTAGTAGCCCAAGTCGCGCTCAATTTCTTCCATTTCCACCAAATCGAGAGCTTCGGGGCGAGTGGGTGCCGTGACCACTTGTTTGGGAGGTGATTGAAGTCGCATGTGGCCAACCACAATCACAAATGATTTATGCTGGTGATTTTTATGATGATTGGCCAATTCTTCGAACTCCAACACATCTCTAAGTAAAACAGATTTTTGGGCAGATAAATCCACAACAATATTGTTGTTTTTATGGTGAACATATTGCGCCTTTATAAGCAACCGAAAATCGTTGCAACTTCCATCATTGGGCTCCATTTCAAAAACAATGGCATTGGGGGTAGGTGTTAGAATCATGAGGCATTAATTTTGGATGCGAGCAAATACATCACAGCCATTCTTATGGCCACTCCATTTTCGACTTGATGCAGAATAATAGCATGGTCAGAATCGGCCACTTCACTACTAATTTCAATGCCGCGATTTATGGGGCCAGGATGCATAATCACAATTTCTTTATCCAAGCTATCGAGCATAGACTTGTTGAGCCCAAATTGCAGAGCGTATTCTCGTGAACTTGGAAAAAAATTGGTGTCCATCCGTTCGTTTTGCACGCGTAGCATATTGGCAACATCACACCATTGCAAAGCTGCTCTGAGGTTTGTTTCAACTTCAACTCCAAGTGCCTGTATATGTTTAGGTATAAGTGATTTTGGTCCACAAACTTTAACCTGAGCCCCTAATTTTTGTAGGGCAAAAATATTGGATAAAGCGACTCTGGAATGTAGAATATCACCTACAATGACTACTTTTTTACCTTCAACATCTCCCAGTTTTTCACGAATCGAAAAACAATCTAATAAGGCTTGGGTGGGATGCTCGTGGGTGCCATCCCCAGCGTTTACGATACAGGCCTCTACATTATTGGCCAAAAAAACACCCGCACCTGGATTAGGATGACGCATCACTACCATGTCCACTTTCATTGAAAGAATGTTGTTGACGGTATCAACAAGAGTTTCTCCTTTTTTAACAGATGAGCTCGATGCAGAAAAGTTAATCACATCAGCACTTAATCGCTTTTGCGCCAACTCGAAAGACAATTTGGTTCTGGTACTATTTTCGAAAAACAAATTGGCAATGGTAACATCCCTAAGTGAGGGCACTTTTTTGATGGGGCGGTTGATAACTTCCTTAAAATGTGTCGCCGTTTCAAATATGAGGTGTAAATCTTCAGGCTGTAAGTTTTTGATCCCGAGCAAGTGTTTTACACTAAGTTGTCCCATTTGTTTGTTCATTTATTGATGATATAAACAGCGTCCTCTCCCATGGTTTCCTGCCAACTAACAAGAACTTTCTCTTGCTGAATCACATCGACTTGCCTCCCCCTATAATCGGGTTGAATGGGTAAATGTCTTGAAAAACGGCGGTCAATGAGGGCAAGCAATTGAATGTCTGCGGGTCGCCCATATGATTGTACAGCGGTGAGTGCAGCTCGAATAGAACGCCCGGTATAGAGAACATCGTCAATGAGCACCACTCTTTTGTTCTCGAGCGATATGTCCATTTGATTTTTGCTGGCCTGTAACACTTTTTCTCCACGGCGAAAATCATCTCTAAAGAAAGTGATGTCGAGCAAGCCCATTTGTAAATTAGGAATTTTATAATGTTGGGACAACAAATCGGCCAACCGCTTGGCCACAAAACTCCCCCTGGGTTGAAGTCCAACTAAAACCGTTTGCGAAAAATCATTGTGATTTTCAATAAGTTGACAAGCCAATCGATGTAGAAGTATGGAAATTTCTGTCGCGTTTAGGATAACTTTTTGGCTCATCACGCTTATTTG
>CAYZFD010000087.1:0-3154 GCA_964477735.1 uncultured Flavobacteriaceae bacterium | reverse complement strand
GAACAAATGGGATTTCCTGTTTTTCCGCTCAATTGGAAAGATTCCGAAACTGGAAACGTTTCTCTTGGATTTCGGGAAGCTGGTTATTTACCCGATGCCGTAGTCAACTTTTTAGCATTGCTTGGTTGGAACCCAGGAGACGACAGGGAAATTTTTGATATGAATTCGTTAATAAAAGCCTTTGATTTAGAAAAAGTGAACAAGGCAGGAGCCCGGTTTGATCCAGAAAAAAACCGCTGGTTCAATCAACAATATTTACAAAACGAAGCACTTGATCATTTAGTTTTAGAGCTTAAGCGTCAGCTAGAAGAAGAAAACATTGAAACACACCTAGATATAAGCGCTATTGTATGCGCCGTGAGGTTGCGTTGTGAATTGCTCACCGACCTGATCACACAAGCACGCTTTTTCTTTTCAGCACCCAAATCCTATGACGAAAAGGCACTGGCCAAACAACGGCATGAAACTTCTATACATGCCTTGCAAAATGTCATGACACTTCTTGAGTTGCAAAGTCTATTTGAAGCCCAAGCCATATCGAACTCCATCAAATCTTGGGCGCAAGAAAACGAAATCGGTCTTGGCAAATTTTTACCAGCACTTAGACTTGCACTCGTCGGAAACCTATCGGGTCCTGATTTGTTTGAAACAATGGCCATTTTAGGCAAAGCCGAAACAATTTCAAGGATATCAAGCTTCATTCATATAGATTAGCGATTTCTTCGTACCTTAGAAGCACTAATTCTTAAATCCTAATGCCATGAGTATTTTTGTGTACCCATTATTATTTTTAGGACTTGTAATCCTATTCAGTTCCTTTTTCATTGTCAAGCAACAAACCGCAGCCATTATTGAACGTTTTGGACGCTTCACAAGCACCCGTCATTCGGGCCTACAAATGAAAATTCCTCTCATTGACCGTATTGCAGGACGGCTAAGTTTAAAAATTCAACAATTGGATGTTGTTGTGGAAACTAAAACCAAAGACGATGTTTTCGTGAAGCTAAAAGTTTCTGTGCAATACAAAGTGATTCGAGATAAAGTCTATGATGCTTTCTATAAACTAGATTATCCTCACGACCAAATCACCTCATATGTCTTTGATGTTGTGCGCGCCGAAGTGCCCAAAATGAGGCTCGACGACGTGTTTGTTAAAAAAGATGACATCGCTATTGCTGTAAAATCTGAGTTAAATGACGCCATGCTTGAATATGGTTATGATATCATTAAAACCTTGGTGACAGACATTGATCCGGATCTAGAAGTGAAAAATGCCATGAACCAAATCAACGCCTCTGAAAGAAAGAAAATTGCGGCTCAATATGATGGTGATGCTGCAAGGATTCTAATCGTTGAAAAGGCTAAAGCTGAAGCTGAAAGTAAGCGTCTTCAAGGTCAAGGAATTGCAGACCAAAGAAGAGAAATTGCCAAAGGTTTGGAGGAATCTGTGGAAGTGCTAAACAGAGTGGGTATTAATTCGCAAGAAGCCTCTGCGCTCATCGTGGTTACCCAACACTATGATACCCTTCAATCTATTGGTGCCGAGACCAACACAAACTTAATTCTTTTACCAAACTCCCCTCAAGCAGGTTCTGATATGCTCAACAATATGGTCGCTTCCTTCACGGCTAGTAATCAAATTGGAGAGGCTATGAAAAATAATCGAAAAAAGGGCGAGAACAAGTAAACCTTCTTGCTATAGCTTGATGGTGTGTGACAACGAAAGCAAAAACACCCACTGTTTTTGGTTTGGGAATTGCCAATGCATAATCCCCGTGTTGAGTTGCAAGGCCTCTGAAATTTTTCGCGACACTTGAGCTATCACCCGATTCTGATTGAAACTAGGGCCGGAGTTTTGTAAAAAGATCTCTTCAGAAAGGATTAGCTTAACTTTTTCTGTGAGCGGTATGTTCGCTGTAACCCCAAAGCGATATCGCAATTGAAAAAGCTCACCCAGCCAACGCTGTTCTAACAAAAATGAATTG
This sequence comes from uncultured Flavobacteriaceae bacterium, assembly GCA_964477735.1. GTDB lineage: Bacteria > Bacteroidota > Bacteroidia > Flavobacteriales > Flavobacteriaceae > CAYZFD01. The sequence goes on along the minus strand of CAYZFD010000087.1, from coordinate 1,169 downwards.
ATGAGTTTAACATTATTCATCTGTGTTGTGAAAGCTACTTTTTGATACATACCATTCTCAGAAAGTACTTTTATTTTTCTATATCCTGCTGAAATACTAGTATTAGGAGACAGGGTGTGGGTAAAGCCTGCGGTTATCAGGGTTTGATCCGCACCCAAATCCAACTCAAAGCTGCGGTGTTGATATTGGGTGTCGAAACTTGTTTTTTCGTTAATTTTAAGTTTATTCTTATAAATCAACCAAGATCCAGGATCCGTTTGAGCCATGGATTTAACCAAAAAAAATAAAAAAAGCAGTGAGAATTTAAACCTTAGCATCTTGCGCTGTTTTTGATAAAAGTTCGTTGTGATCTTGTCGGGCAGTAAGAATAAAATCTTTGACCGATTGAGGAGGTTGTTTCCCTCTGTTAATAAGCTCAATTAAAGCCAAAAGCGTGACCAGACGTGTGCCAGTTTTTTTGGCTGCTGTTGCCAATAAGGGTTCCAATTGCTCAAAGTCTATTCGTGAGGAAATTGTAGTAATCTGTTCTTTTAAACCGTCTTGCTTTTCCTTAGAAAGGTTCATAAACTTTTTACCCATACGTTTTAATTCCTCTATGGGATTGACTTGTTGCTTCGGTGCTGCTTGTTGTGGTTTTTGCTGTTGCTTTTCCCAAGTATCTCTTAGTCCAACAGTCTTGTTGAAAACCTTGTTGTCTGCATTGCTGTCCTGGTCGCAAACAAAATATCCTATGCGCTGAAACTGAAAGCTTTCACCTGCCTTAGCAGTTGAGAGCATGGGTTCTGCCCAAGCATATTTAACTGCAAAAGAATTGGGATTGAGATGCGTCATAAAATCAACCTCCTTGTCTTCGTCTGGGCTTGAGGAATTAAACAAGCGGTCATATTCTCGCACTTCTACTTTTTGCGCATTCGATGCTTCTACCCAGTGAATCGTGGCCTTTACTTTTCGTTGACTTTCGGGGGTGCCACTTCCACTGAGACTTTTGGGATCATAGGTGCAGAAAACTGTGGTAATGTTGCCCTCTACATCTTTTTCGACCGTCTCTGCCTTAATAATATAAGCACTTTTTAGTCGGACTTCTCCTCCTAGCTTAAGTCTAAAAAACTTACTGTTGGCTTCTTCAAGAAAATCATCTCGCTCTATAAAAAGTGTTTTTCCAAAAGCAA
>CAYZFD010000086.1:0-3768 GCA_964477735.1 uncultured Flavobacteriaceae bacterium | reverse complement strand
GACCTCCAGAACCACAATCTGGCGCTCTAACCAACTGAGCTACAACCACCATTTAATCGGTTAATCGGGATGCAAATGTAGTAGATTTCTGTATTGTTGCAAAGCTTTTTTTTATAAACAATTATAATAAAGCTTCGAAGTTTTCAACGGCCAATAAGTTTTTAGAAGTAAAGCCTTCAGCATAGGCCAAACCGGTTAGGCGCCCCAGGTCTGCAGCTCGATATCGGATGCTGTCAAAGAAGTTTTTTGAGCTGATGGGAGTTTCGGGTGCCTCACTTTTTGGATCAAAAAATTGTGATGAATAAGCACTCACAGCTTCAATCTTAATGTTTAGATAATCACTCACATCCACTACAAAATCAGGCGTAGCCATGTTCCATTGCAAGTAGTGAAATACTTGCTTGGGTCGCCAAGCTTGTTGTTTGGTATCAATTTTAATCAAGCCACTTAAAAAGCAAGCATCACTGACAAGCTTTGCAGCTCTACCGTGGTCGATATGCCTGTCTGTTTCGGCATTACAGAGCACAGTTTTGGGTTGGTATTTACGAATAACTTTTATGATTTCTAATTGGTGGTGGGCATCGTTTATAAAAAACCCATCTTTAAAGCCTAGGTTTATTCTAAAGTCAATTCCTAAGATAGCAGCAGCATCAGCGGCTTCTTTAGAACGAAGATCAGCGGAGCCCCGAGTGCCCAACTCCCCTTTTGTTAAATCTACGACACCCACTTTTTTGCCATGGGCGACAGCTTTGGCGAGTGTTGCACCACAGCCTAGCTCAACATCATCGGGGTGGGCGCCAAAAGCTAAAATATCAATTGTATTCATCACAATAGTGCTAAAGATTTTTCAAGATCAAAGATCAAATCGTCAATGTGCTCGATTCCAGTAGAAAACCTCAACAAACCTGGACCTATACCCTGTTCGGCGCGTTGTTCATCGGTGAGCAAAGCATGTGATGTTTGTAGGGGTGAAACAACAGTACTTTCCACACCAGCCAGACTCATCGCAGGTGTAATGATTTTAAGATTTTTGACAAATTTTTGAGCGAATTGAGCAGAAGCGAGTTCGAACGACATCATTCCGCCAAATCCTTTCATCTGTCTTAGGGCGAGTTTATGTTGAGGGTGTGAGGAAAGTCCTGGATAGTGCACTGCCAAAACTTTGGGGTGCTTTTCTAAATATTGGGCGATGGCCAAGGCATTCGCATTTTGTTTTTCAACCCTTAAAGCTAATGTTTTCAAACTTCTGTCTAAAAGCCACACAGATTGTTCGCTCAGGTTTCCGCCATAATTTATGGCAGATGATAAAATAACTTCCATGAGTGAAGTGCTCGTAGCCAAGGCTCCAGCCAATAAATCACTATGACCAGCCATATATTTTGTAGCGCTGTGCAACACAACATCAATCCCTAAATCGATTGGGTTTTGATTGATTGGGGTGGCAAAAGTGTTGTCGATCAAGGTCAGTAGTCCATTTTTTTTGGCCAACTGTGCGATGGCCGCTAAATCAACAAGATGTAAGAGTGGATTGCTAGGAGTTTCAACATAAATGATTTTGGTGTGGGGTTTGAGGGCGTTTTCAAAATCTGAGGTTTGCAATCCATTTACAAAAGAATATTCTATTCCAAAACGCTGAAACTCTTTTACAATAAAATGGACAGTTCCACCATATAGTGTCGCTTGAAAAACCACATGATCTCCCTTTTGAAGAAAGGCCAACAAAGCAGCGCTTATGGCGGCCATTCCAGAGCCAAAAACCAAAGCCGAATCTGTGTTTTCAAGTGCTGCAATTTTTTGCCCAATAGCTTCCTGATTGGGCGTATTGAAGTAGCGTGGATAACGTTTTTTCTCTAAGTCTTCATAATCATAGGCCGTGGACATGTAAAGGGGAGAAATTGCCGCTTTATAACGATCCTTTGGAAGTTCGCCAGCATGAACACAAGTCGTGTGGATGTGGTTTTTTTTTGTCATTACTCTCCCTTAATCCAAGCAATAATTTCTGGGTCATTTGGAAGTGTTCTTGGACTAATCATCTTAGCCAATTGACCATCTTCATTAATTAGATACTTTTGAAAATTCCATTTCACAGAAGAATCCATCACACCATTTAAAGTTTTTTTGGTCAGAAATTTATAGACGGGGTGCATATTACTTCCATTCACTGAAATTTTGGCCATCATGGGAAAAGTAACACCATAGTTTTTTTGGCAAAAAGCTCCAATTTCTTCGTTAGTTCCAGGCTCTTGCCACAAAAAATTATTGGCCGGAAATCCCACCACAACAAAGTTGTCTGGCCCGTAGGTTTCATAGAGCGCTTGTAGTTGCTCATATTGAGGGGTTAAACCACATTTTGAAGCGGTATTGACCACCATGATTTTTTTACCTTTTAAGGTGCTGAAATCAAAATCTTCACCCGCTAAATCAGCTACAGTGAATTGATGTATAGAATGTTTCATATCATTTTCATTTTGTGCAAAGACCCTTAACCCTAAAATCAGAATCAGGAAAACAAATTGTTTACGCATTTTTTTTTGTAAATATAATAGAAGTTTATTCAATCTCCGCACTCAAACCAGCCTCTAACAACAATAGGCATTTTGGTTTTAAAAAATCGTAAGATCCACTCTTTACGGTGCATTTACCCTTATAATGAACAATCCACGCACATTGCTCGGCCTGTTCTGCTGTGTGCTCACAAACCTGCATCAAAGTTTCGATAACATGATCAAAAGTGTTCACATCATCGTTAAAAAGTATTAAAGCCCGCTCCTTATCAACTTGTGCTTCAAGTGCAATGGATTCTTCTATTTCTTCTTGTGAAAAAATCATGGCTATAAAAATAAAAATTTTGCAGCAACCCATTGATCCATAACCTGGTGTGATACAAATGTTAATCCCAAACTGCTGGCTTTTTGTTTTAATAAAGGCAAATCTTCTTCATAAAAACCGCTTATTAGAAGAAAAGCTTTTGGATTTAGGCAAGCTACATAGCGTGGCATATCCTCGAGTAAAATATTGCGATTAATATTTGCTAAAATCAAATCATAGCGATCTTGACCTAGGGAGTCCGCTGTTCCTTCAACCACACGGATATTTTCACAATGGTTTAGGGTGCAATTTTCTAAGGCATTTTCGTAGCACCAAGGATCTATGTCAATGGCTGTTACAGAATTTGCGCCGCGCATCTCAGCGAGAATTGCTAAAACGCCTGTACCAGATCCCATATCCAGAACGGTTTTGTTAACTAGATCTTCATGTAACAAAAACGCCAACATCATGTATGTTGTTTGATGATGACCAGTACCAAAACTCATTTTGGGATTAATCACAATTTCGAGAGGCGTTTGAGCTGGCGAATGAAAAGGTGCCCTCACGGTGCATTGATCTGCAACAACAATGGGTTTAAAATTTGACTCCCAATCTAAATTCCAATTCACAGGTGGAATTTCTTGAATTTCAAAAGAAAGCGATGATGAAAATTGTTGATAGGTGTTGCAATCGTGCAGAAGATTTTCATGCCATAAGTCTTTCGGAATAAAAGCATTTAATTCGGAATCAAATGTTTCGAAAGTTTCGAACCCTAGGGTTCCCAATTCGGCTGCCAATAGATCAACATAGGCAGTATTGGGCAATCCTTTAATATGACATTGAATGTATGTTTGTGCCATTATTGATTTGCGGCCACAATTGCTAAAAAATCTGCAGCTACTAGCGCCGCACCCCCAATGAGTCCACCGTCAACATCTGGCTTTCCAAAAATTTCGTGTG
>CAYZFD010000085.1:0-3838 GCA_964477735.1 uncultured Flavobacteriaceae bacterium | reverse complement strand
CCCGAGGTGAGAATTTCAGGAACTTTATATCCCTTGTAATCTGCAGGGCGGGTGTAGACTGGAGGAGCAAGCAGTCCGTCTTGAAACGAATCCGTAAGGGCAGAGGTTTCGTTACCTAGTACCCCTGGAATCAAGCGAATAAGACTATCGCAAAGCACAGCAGCTGCCAATTCGCCTCCAGACAACACATAATCACCAATGGAAATCTCGTGGGTTACAAACAAATCTCGCACCCGTTGGTCAACCCCTTTGTAGTGACCACACAATACAATGATATTTTGCAATAACGATAGTTGATTTGCCACCCCTTGGTTTAAGACATCCCCGTCGGGAGTCATGTAAATCACCGCATCATAGTTACGCTCGGCTTTTAGGGTGCTTATGCATTTGTCAATGGGTTCGATCATAAGTACCATACCAGCACCCCCACCATAAGGGTAATCGTCAACTTGTTTGTAATTGTTCGCGGCGTAATCACGTAAGTTGTGAAAATGCACTTCGACCAATCCCGCATCTTGCGCGCGCTTCATTATAGAGCCTTCAAATGGGCTTTGCATCAGCTCGGGCACCACGCTTATGATATCTATTCGCATGGGGCAAAGATGCAAAAAAATGTGTCTAGATGGAATTTATTCAAAACGAATACGCTCGACTTCTCCTTCAGTATTTAGAAATTCTAATAAATAGGGGTTTTGACCTCTGAGTTGTTCAATCTCCTCTAGTGATTGTATGGGTTTGTCATTAAATTTGGTGAGCACATATCCTTCAACAATACCCATTCTCATGAGACCTTGGTTGTTGTTTTGGGTCACTTTTACGCCCCCATCGATTCCAAATGCTTTAGCTTCTTTTTCTGAGATTTCAGACAACTGCATCCCGAAGAGTTGGGTATATTTGCTTTTCATGAGCGTAACCATAGCCTGGTTTTCATCACCATTTCTTCTGTAGCGTACCATAACACTATCCCCGGGTCTTTTGCTATTGAGGTAGCCTGTCATATCAGAAAATTTATTGATTTTAACAGCGTCAATAAAGAGAATGATGTCTCCACTTCTAATTCCTGCCATTGCGGCCCCCATGTCATCAACGACACTATCGACATAAAAACCTTCGGTTTGATCGAGGCCTAGTCTTTCGGCTACATTGGCATTGAGTGAGCTTCCACTCACGCCCAGTAGTCCTTTTTGTACGTTTCCATATTCGATTAGGTCTTCAAAAACTTTCCTAGCAATATTGCTGGGCACTGCAAAAGCATAGCCGATATAGGCGCCTGTGGCTGAGGTAATGGCGGTATTGATGCCCACCAAATCTCCTCGCACATTCACTAAGGCACCACCGCTATTTCCTGAATTTACTGCAGCATCGGTTTGTATAAATGATTGGTTTTTTTGATCATAATCATTGAGGTCTCTCGATTTGGCACTGATAATGCCTGCCGTAACAGTTGAAGTGAGGTTGAAAGGATTCCCCACAGCCAAAACCCATTCTCCAATTCGTGTTTGGTCGGAATCGGCAAATCTTACAAATGGAAAAACGTGATCACCAACAATTTTTAATACTGCAATATCAGAGTTGGGGTCGGTTCCGATCAGTGTTGCCTCATAGGTTTTGTTGTCGTTTGTGGTCACTTCGATTTCAGAAGCATTTTCTATCACGTGGTTGTTTGTAATGATATAGCCGTCGGGTGAAACAATTACTCCCGAACCCATTCCAATTTGCATTCGTTCTCTGGGTTGATCACTAAAAAGGTCCCAAATCGATTGGTAGGACCGGCTGCCAACAGCAGTATTTTTGATATGCACCACTGCATCTACAGTTTTTTCTGCGGCCATTGTGAAATCTGTTTGTTCCACGGCGGCACCCAAGTTATTGATGTTATAACTTGCGGGAAGCATGGGGGTGGAGGTCTGTGCGGTGGGTGGCTGTTGCACTGATTGATCTGTTCCAAAATTTTGAAGGGTCCACATCATGCCAGCACCCAAAAATGCCATTCCGATAAAAGCCAAAGATTTTTTCATATTGCGTTTATTTTTTATTCAAAATTAAAATGATTCCATGAATCGATTTACGATTTTAACGACTTTTTAACAAGATAATCACTTCAATAAAATTGTATCTTTGCCCCATAACATGACACATACTTTTTATAAATATCAGGGTACGGGTAACGATTTCATCTTGTTTGATAATCGTTCGTTGTTTTTTGACAAAAACGATGCCAAAGTCATTGCGCGTTTGTGTGATCGAAAATTTGGTATTGGTGCCGATGGTCTCATGCTCATTGAAGCCGATCCTTCTGCGGATTTTAAAATGATTTATTTCAATGCCGACGGCAAAGAGGGGTCCTTGTGTGGCAATGGGTCGCGCTGTGCTGTTGCTTTTGCCCACCACCTGGGTTTAATAGCAGACACCACTGAATTTTTGGCCGTTGATGGTTTACATAGAGCTACCTATTTCGAAGGTCAGGTTTCCTTAAAAATGAATCCAGTTTTTCAGATCAAAAACATGGAAAACGCTGTTTTTTTAGACACAGGTTCTCCTCACCATGTTTGTTGGGTTGAGCAAGTGGGCGAGGTTGATGTCGTCGGATTAGGGCGTCAAATCCGTTTTGCTGCCCCCTATGGCGATTTGGGCGTCAATGTGAATTTCGTTGAGACTTTAGACGATTCACATTTTGCAGTGCGCACCTATGAGCGTGGGGTAGAGGATGAAACTTTGTCATGTGGCACAGGCGTAACGGCAGTAGCTTTGGCCGCCTATCACCTCCATAAAACCACCCAAAATAGCATCACCATACACACCCGAGGCGGTGACCTTAAAGTGCATTTCGAATCTATGGAAAATGGCTTTGACGAGATTTATTTAGAAGGACCTGCCGAAATGGTATTTAAAGGATCTATTTTATTGTGACCACACAACAAAAACGACTGCTTCAAATTTTGTTGGCCACCTTATTTTTGGTAGTGTTGAGCTTTGGCTTTCAGAAGTATCGCATTTTTTTCATCAGCAATACAGCATTTGAAACAGAGACAAAAGAGGTCTTTATTGCTTCAAACACCCCTTTCGATTCGCTGATGATTCAACTCAGTCCATGGCTTAAACGCCCCGCAGATTTTGTGTCGGCGGCCAAAAGCAAGAGCTATGACGTCCGCGTTAGATCGGGACATTTTATTTTAAAAAAAGGCTTGGGCAACCATGAATTGATAAATATTTTAAGAAGTCAAAACATTCCCGTGCGAATAAGTTTTAACAACCAACATTCGTTGGGATTGCTTTGTCAGCGTTTGGCTGCCCAGATAGAGCCTGACAGTACATCCCTACATCGTGCTTTTTTAGATCAAGATTTTTTGCAATCAAAAAACCTTACTCCCGACCAAGTTTTAGGCCTCTTTTTGCCCGACACCTACGAAGTGTATTGGAATACTACTGCCGAGGATTTTAGAGACCGTATGTGGGCTTCTTACGAGGTTTTTTGGAACAAGACTAGAAGGAAGTTGGCCCAGCAAAAAGGATTGCGTCCCATAGAGGTCATGGCTTTGGCGGCCATAGTACAAAAAGAAACGGCGATGGAGGATGAGCGACCTAGAGTAGCAGGGGTTTATCTCAACAGACTAAAAAGGGGCATGAAATTACAGGCCGACCCCACCATTATTTATTGTATGCAACAGCAAGAAAATTACGACGGCCAACCCATTCGTCGTGTGTTGTATAAAGATTTAAAAATAGACAGTCCTTTCAATACTTATTTAAATAAAGGTCTCCCCCCTGGATTGATTGCTATGCCCGATCGATCTGCAATTACAGCGGTTTTAAATGCAGAGAATCACCGTTTTTTATA
>CAYZFD010000084.1:0-4062 GCA_964477735.1 uncultured Flavobacteriaceae bacterium | reverse complement strand
GAGCTTCAGTTTTTTTGTCCTGAAAAAGTATGGCTTTTAGAGGGGGATGTGTTGACGGCTCATTACTTAAGTGATGATGATGCCAAAGATGATTTCGATGAAATTTTGGCTACAACACCATTAGACAATAATGAAAACACTTCAATAGACCTAACCCCTCGAATTTCTAAATCAGAGTATATTGAGAAGGCAAAAGCCTTGCAAAAGCATATTATGCGTGGCGATATTTATGAGGTGAATTACTGCATGGAATGGTTTGCCAAAAATGTTAGTGTTTATTCGCCACAACTTTTCAACAGTCTAAACGCTAGGGCCCAAACACCTTTTGCAGCCTATTTACACATAGAAAACACCCATTTGATGTGTGCTTCGCCAGAGCGGTTTCTCAAGCGAGAGGGAAATACCATAACATCTCAACCCATAAAAGGTACTGCTGCAAGGCACCAAGATGTTGTTTTAGATGCTGCCGCAGCACAACATTTAAAGTCCGATCCAAAAGAACGTTCCGAAAACATTATGATTACTGATTTGGTGCGCAACGATTTGTCTAGAATCGCTAAAAGGGGCTCTGTTAAGGTCGTTGAACAATGTGTTGTGTATCCCTTTGCGCTTGTGCATCAAATGATTTCAACCATCACTGCCACTTGTGATCCTTCCAAAAATTCTTTAGACATCATTGAAGCCTGTTTCCCTATGGGCAGTATGACGGGGGCTCCAAAGCAACGTGCCATGGAGCTCATAGACAAATATGAAGTTACGAAGCGCGGTCTATACAGTGGTGCTGTTGGCTACATTTCTCCCAATGGTGATTTTGATTTTAATGTGGTGATACGAAGTATAGCCTACGATGCCGCTAAGGGTTATGTGTCTTTCCATGTGGGAAGTGCACTCACAGCCACAGCCGACCCCGAAAAAGAATATGAAGAATGCTTGCTAAAGGCCAAAGCATTGATGCAAGTGTTGGGTGCAGACCCCCGAGCTTTTTAGTATTTTTGTATGATGCTTATCGATTTTCAAAATCATATCAATGCTCAGTTTCCTTTCCTAAAAGGAAAAAAAATCTTGCTCGCTGTGAGTGGGGGCTTAGACAGTATGGTTTTGTTAAACTTGTTTCACAAATTAGACTACACTGTTGGTGTGGCGCATGCCAATTTTAAATTGCGAGGTGCAGACAGTGAGGCCGATGAGGCTTTTGTTGAAGTCCAAACATCCAAATACAAATACCCTTTTTACAGCACCTTTCTAGATACTCAAGTTCCAAAGCTATCCACCCAAATGGCTGCCCGACAATTGCGCTATGAATGGTTTGAAAAACTGATGAAAATCGAAAAATATGACTGGCTGGCCACAGCCCATCATGCCGACGATCAGGTAGAAACCATGCTGTTAAATTTAGGGCGTGGAACAGGTTTGGCAGGTGTTTCAGGGATTCCGTCGGTTCATGGAAAAATCCTTAGGCCTTTGTTGCCCTTTCGAAAATCATTGCTCTTGGCCTATGCACAAAAAAATGATTTGTCCTGGCGCGAAGATTCGAGCAATTCTAAAACCACCTATGATCGCAATTTCATACGTCTTGAAATCTTGCCCAAATTCGAAGCCCGTTTCCCGAATTTTGTTGAAAATAGTGTTCAAAGTGCAAATTTTCTGCAAGATGCCCTGTTCTTTCAAAATCAACACATCGAAGCTTTGCGACAACAACTTTTTAAGTCTGTTCAAGGTGGGGTGGAGGTGAAGGTTGAAGCATTGCTGCATTTAAAACCCCGATTAAGCAGTTTACATCTCTTGTTTTATCCCTTTGGATTCGAATCAGGCAATGAGCTCGAAAAACTGCTATGGGCTCCAGCAAGCAAGCAACTGGTTTCTGATCAATATCGATTGGAGCGTTTTGCTGATAAACTGTTTTTGTCCCAAAGGCTCGAGCATCCTACAACAAATGAGGTGTTTGAAGTGGGGAATCAAGGAATTTCTGATCCTATTACCCTAAAAATCTTTGCTACTGATGTCACCGAGTCATCCGGTAGAAGTGTTACTTTTGACAAAAAAAAGATCGTTTTTCCCTTGCAACTCAGAAAATGGATTTCGAGTGATGTATTTTATCCCCAAGGCATGAATGGACAGAAAAAGGTTTCAAAATTTCTAAGAGAACTTAAACTTTCACCCTTTGAGAAAGCTCAACAATGGGTGTTGGTTTCAGATCAAAAAGTTGTTTGGATTCTTGGCCGAAGGGGTGATGCTCGTTTTGTGGCTGACGAAAACACAAAAGAAAAAATTAATATACAATGGCATTGAGAAGTCTCATTTTATCTGTTCTTTTCCTTACAAATTTGACTTGGGCTCAGGAACCAGTGCTTTGGAGTACAAAAGCTACAAAAGTTTCCGAAAACACATATGTATTAACAGCCACTGCCAAAATTGAGGAAAACTGGCATTTATATTCACAATTCTTGCCCGATGAAGGGGCGCTTGCTACCGAATTTACTTTTAACAATTCAGAAGGAAATTACGAATTGATTGAGGGAGTTACTGAAAGTGAAAGCATCACTTCTTTCGATGAAGTTTTTCAGATGGAACTCACTTATTTTGAAAATAAAGCCATTTTTACGCAACACATTCAATTGCTCAATAATTCGATTTCTACTATAGAAGCTTTGGTGGCTTTTCAGGCTTGCGACGACAAAGTTTGCATATTCAATGAGGCCGCCTTGATCTTTGATATGTCTGGTGCTTCACGCACACAGGTTCAAGACGACTTGGTCACTGCACAAACAGTGGGTGAAAATCCTCTTTTGCTAGATATAAAAAATAAAACACTCTTAAAAACAGCTTTTGCCACTGATTCAGGTGGAGCAGGTGAAGCCTTTTGGTCTTTGTTTGTTTTAGGGTTTTTAGGTGGACTTTTGGCATTGCTCACGCCCTGCGTTTTCCCAATGATTCCTCTCACCGTTTCATATTTTACTAAACATTCAGGAACCAGAAGAGAGGGTGTTTTTCATGCCATTACTTATGGATTTTTCATTGCCATGATGTATGTCGTGCTGAGTGTTCCTTTTCATTTTTTAGACAATTTAGATCCCGAAATCCTCAATACCATTTCCACAAACGTTTGGCTAAATGTTTTCTTTTTTGCCATATTCATCTTTTTTGCTTTCTCATTTTTTGGATTTTACGAGTTGACTTTGCCAGCCTCATGGGCCAACAAGATGGACAGCTCCTCCTCTAAATTTAGAGGACTTTTGGGCATCTTTTTCATGGCCAATACCCTAGCCATCGTTTCCTTCTCTTGCACAGGGCCCATTTTGGGCTCCCTACTAGCAGGATCCCTTACTTCTGAGGGTGGGGCTTGGCAACTCACCGCCGGAATGAGTGGCTTTGGTGTGGCTTTGGCGCTCCCTTTTGTATTGTTTGCACTTTTCCCAAATTGGTTAAAATCCCTACCTAAATCCGGAAATTGGATGAATACCACCAAGGTTGTATTGGGATTTTTAGAACTGGCGTTGGCACTCAAGTTTTTGTCCAATGCCGACTTGGTAGCCCACTGGGGCTTGCTCAAAAGAGAATTGTTTATAGGCCTCTGGGTGTTGATTTTTGCAGGACTTACCATTTATTTGTTTGGAAAATGGCGGTTTCCGCACCAAGCCCCTTCTAAGATTTCCAACACCAGACGAATTTTTGCATGGCTCTTTTTAATCTTTACCCTCTACCTTTCAAAAGGACTCCTTCCACACCAAAACGGACGATTACGCCTGTTGAGCGGTTTTCCGCCCCCAACTTTCTATAGTCTTTACCCGCAAGAATCAGACTGCCCATTGGGCTTAAATTGCTATAAAGATTTTGAAACGGGGCGGCAAGCAGCAATAACGCAAAACAAACCCATGCTCATCGATTTCACAGGTTGGGCTTGTGTGAATTGCCGAAAAATGGAAGAAAATGTTTGGAGTGACCCCGAAGTGTTTGAGTTGCTGAATGAAAAGTTTGTGATTGTGTCCCTCTATGTCGATGATAGAAAAAAACTCCCAAAAGATGCTCAGTTTGATATTCAGTTTCGCTCTGGAAGGGTGAAGC
>CAYZFD010000083.1:0-4203 GCA_964477735.1 uncultured Flavobacteriaceae bacterium | reverse complement strand
CCGTTTTCAGCAGTTTCTAATTTTAGTTTAGATCTTTTAGAAAGTTTTTGATTCACAATGGGATCAAAAGAAAATGATTGTAGGCCTTCCCTTAATATTTGATGATCTTGGAAAAGCAATTCACCTGAATCGGAAAAGATTTCTAATGTAGCGGTTCCTGCTCCTTTCACAAAGGCCATTACCTCAAGCTTGGGGGCATAGGATTCACTCCACAATTGTCTTTTGGTTCCCCAATATGCGCTGTGTTTGAAGGGTTTAGGTTCAAAAACGTGTAGGGACTTCCTCAAAACAGATTCGTCTAAGCTTTGAAGTGTTGAAATATCTGCTAAATAAATAGAGCGACCATGTGTGCCTGCCAGCAAATGTTTTTCTTCTGCTTGAATCACAAGGTCATGAACAGCCACCTTGGGAAGATCAGTAGCCATTGCTTCCCAGTTTAGACCACGATCAATGCTCACAAAAAGTCCATTATCGTTGCCTAAAAACAAAAGATTTTCATTTTCTAAATCTTCTTTGATAACATTCACTGGTGCGTGTGGTAAGTTGTTTATGATTGATTTCCAGTTTTGACCATTGTCTTCAGAAACATATACATAAGGACTAAAATCATCCCATCTATAGCCATTTAGCGTCACATATATTCGATTTTCTTGATGCTTTGAAAACTGCACACGACTCACCCACAAGTCTTTGGGTAGGCTTTGGCTAATATCAGTCCAACTACTTCCACCATTTTCAGAGATTTGAATACGTCCGTCATCAGTTCCAACGACCAGTTTGCCAAAATCAAAAACAGACTCGTCTATTGTGGTGAGTGTACCATAGGAAACATTGCCTTTTTTTCCGCCATGACTGAGGTCGGGAGAGATGGTTGACCAATCGTCACCTTGATTTAGAGAGCGGTGAAGCTTATTGCTTCCAAAATATAAAATATCTGGATTGTGAGCAGATAGCAAAATTGGGGTTTGCCAATTGAACCTCAAAGGAGCCGACCCCAACTCATGTTTGGGCGTAATTCGTGTGTTTTTACCCTTTTTTCTATTTATTCGAAAATAATTCCCAAACTGGTATCCTGTATAAACCAAGTTGTGATCACGAGAATCTATTTGTATTTGCATGCCATCGCCACCCATAATACTGGTCCAAGGGTTGTGTCCAGATTGGTGCCAGAAAACACCTTCAGCGCTCGTGTGTGGAGCCACCCACACCCCATTATCCTGAAGACCTCCATATACATTATAGGGCTTGGCATTATCGACATTGATGGCATAAAATTGTCCAACTGAGGGTTGGTTGTTTTTTATCCAATTTTGACCGTCATCATAAGAGATGTTCACGCCACCGTCATTGCCTAGGATTAAATGATGAGGATCCTTGGGGTTTATCCATAAATCGTGATGATCGGCATGTACGTTGGCTGCATTCATCGACTCAAAAGTTTGTCCTCCATCTTTAGATTTTATGACTGGAACGCCATAAATATAGATGTGTTGAGCATTGGCAGGTGAAACATGAATTTTTCCGAAATAATACCCATAGGAATAATAGAGTCCGTCTAAATATCCTTGGTGGGTTTTTTGCCATTTTTGGCCGCCATTTAGGGTTTTAAAAATTTCCGCGCCAACAACTTCGGTGTCGAATAAAAGGCTGTTTTCATCTTCGAGATATCGTGCTAAATCATGGGGTTTTAGGCTACCATTTTTAACTGCTTTTTTAACAGATGTTGCCGAATGTTGTTGAGGAAAACGGTTGTTTTTAAGAAAGCTATTCAGTGCTTTATTGTCTAAATTCTGAAATTCACTCACCGACATGGTTTTAAAATCATCTTTTTGTAATCCCTCCTTTTTCACATCTGCAGCGTTTTCTTTTGGCCTTCTAAATTGGCTATCATGAATCAGATATACTTCTGATGCATTGACCACAGCCAAACCCATGCGTCCAACCCCTTCTCCATTTGGAAGTCCACTATCAGGCGTTGTCAACAGTGTCCAAGTGTCACCAGCATCTGTACTTTTATAAATTCCAGAGTGGGGCCCATTACCAACAAAATTCCAAGCTTTACGATCTCTTTGCCAGGCGGCGGCATATTGCACATTAAAATCTTCAGGTGCTGAAGCCAAATCTATGATTCCCGTTTCGTCATTGATATACAGTGTTTTGCGCCAGGTTTTTCCACCGTCAGTTGTTTTAAAAATACCCCTTTCTTCGTTTGGAGAATATAAATGCCCAATTACCGCTACAACAGCTTCATTGGGGTTATTGGGGTTTAAGCGAATAGCCCCTATATGATGAGAATCATAAAGACCAATAGGTTCCCACGATTGGCCAAAGTCGTTTGACTTTATTAGACCAATCCCTGCATAAGAAGATCTTGAAGAATTGTTTTCGCCTGTTCCAACCCAAATGGTTCGATTTTTCCAATCTACGGCCAATGCGCCAATGTTTTGCGTATGTGTATGATCCATCAAAGGTTGAAAGGTTGTACCATTGTTTTGGGTGTGCCAAAGCCCACCGGAAGCATAGGCCACTAAAAATTCTGAAGGTTTGGCATCATTAACCGCCAAGGCCGTTACACGCCCACTCATCACTGCTGGTCCGATGTTTTTGAATTTTAAAGCCTGAAAACGAGAAGTTTGCTCAAGTGCTTTTTGTTTTTCCATCGATTGTTGCAGGGTCGATGCCGATGTAGATTTTGGCTGCGCCATTAATGAAGGACTTAATGGCATTAATCCAACCAAAAAGAAAAGGCTAAAAATATATTGCTTCATCACTGTTCTGTTTTTAAAAATGAAGATACTCAATTTAAACGGAACCTCAACAAAAGCTTTTTAATGAAACGCCAAAAAAGCTTATTTTTGATTTAAATAGTATAGATATGAAATATTTGCCCATCAACAATCAACTTTTCATGAAAAACCGCCGCCATTTTGTGGTTAACATGAAACCTAAGAGTTTGGCCGTTTTTAACTCCAATGACATTTTTCCTACGGGTGCAGACAGCACGCTTCCTTTTGAGCAACACAGAGACATTTTTTATTTAAGTGGCATTGATCAAGAGGAGAGTATTTTGGTTTTGTGCCCAGATGCTACCGATGCTGAAAAGCGTGAGATCTTATTTGTGCGTGAGACTAATCCCCACATTGCGGTTTGGGAAGGGCACAAACTCACTAAAGAAGAGGCCCGAAAAGTCTCTGGTATTAAAACCATTTATTGGTTAAGTGATTTCGAAAAAGTGTTTTTTGAGCTTATGAGTCAAGTCGAAACCATATATCTCAACACCAACGAGCACTACCGTCAGGCTGTGGAAACACAGACTCGAGAAGATCGGTTTATTCAGTGGGTGCAACAAAAATACCCAGCGCATCAGGTGGCCAAAAGCAATCCTATTTTGCAACAAAACAGAGCTGTGAAAGACAAGATTGAAATTGCCCTAATTCAACAAGCATGTAACATCACCGAAAAGGGATTTCGGCGAATTTTAGGGTTTGTCAAACCAGGCGTTTGGGAGTATGAAATCGAGGCCGAATTTGCACACGAATTTTTGCGTCATCGCTCGCGCAAATTTGCCTATACCCCCATCATAGCTTCGGGAGCCAATAGCAATGTATTGCATTATATTGAAAACAACCAACAATGCCGAAAAGGAGATTTATTGCTACTGGACGTGGGTGCAGAATATGCCAATTATTCTTCCGATATGACGCGAACCATTCCCGTGTCGGGAAGGTTTTCGAAAAGGCAACGAGCCGTTTATGAGGCGGTACTCAAGGTGAAAAATGAGGCTACAAAACTACTTGTGCCGGGTACGCTTTGGAAAGCCTATCACGTAGAAGTGGGAAAAATTATGAGTAGTGCGCTTATCGATTTGAAACTCCTCACAAAAAAGGAGGTGACCGAAAACGCCGAGGCGTATAAAAAATATTTTATGCACGGCACCTCGCACCATCTGGGCTTAGACACCCACGACTACGGATTGCTAGACGAACCCATGCAAACCAATATGGTATTTACCGTAGAACCGGGAATTTATATCCCCGATGAGGGGTTTGGCATTCGCCTAGAGGACGATGTGGTCATTCAACCTAGCGGCGTACCCAAAAACCTTATGAAAAACATTCCCATTGACCCCGATGAAATTGAGGCGTTGATGAATGCTTAAAACGCCTTCCAGCCTTGGGCTTTTAGGGGTAGCACTTCGTTGCC
>CAYZFD010000082.1:0-4282 GCA_964477735.1 uncultured Flavobacteriaceae bacterium | reverse complement strand
TCCAACAAAATTCATCCCATTTTCATTTCTTTTCACATAAACCCCACTGCCGCTGACCAAATGCTAACAGTAAAGGGAATAAACTACTTAAAAAAGTTTCAACCCATTGGTTGCAGAGACCATTACACCAAAATCTTACTAGAAAGCCATGGCATAAGGGCCTATTTTTCATCCTGTTTAACCCTCACACTTCAAAAGTCTGATTTTGAAATCGACTCCACCCAAAACGCTGGAATTTTGGTTTTGAGCGTACTCGAGCGCATGAAACCTCAATTTCCAATGCCCTGGTCCCGCACTTTCTTTAAAAATGGGTGGGTGCAATGGCTTAAAGCTCCCCTGAAAATATTAAAATATTACAAAGCCCAACGTGCTTTAAATCGCTATCTCTCGCGGTTTGATATGCCAATCCAGCAACAAACTCAAATTGTTTCAAAGAGTTTTAGTCTAGCTCAAAAACAAAAACTTGCCACAGCGCAGCTCACCGCCATTGCACAAGCAAAGTTGGTGGTCACTTCACGCATCCACACAGCCCTTCCTGCAGTGGCGATGGGAATTCCTGTTTTGTTTATTTCTGACGGATTGGAACACCCCAACCATCAGAGTAGATTGAAAGGCTTAACTGATTATTTTCCAGTTTATCAAACCAAAAATTTAAAAAATATTGAGGCTAAA
Source organism: uncultured Flavobacteriaceae bacterium (assembly GCA_964477735.1). Taxonomy (GTDB): domain Bacteria; phylum Bacteroidota; class Bacteroidia; order Flavobacteriales; family Flavobacteriaceae; genus CAYZFD01. Next base: position 3,610 of record CAYZFD010000082.1, on the reverse strand, counting down.
ATTCCTGATGTTTCAACAAAGCATTTAAAGAAAAGAAAGGCATTAATTGAAACTGTAAACGAGATTTTTTCAAAAAACGCCCCAAAATGAGTGATGTTGAAGTTTTAACAAATAGACATAACTTTGAACAAACGAAATAAATCGATTTGGCCATTTAAAAAATACTTTTTTGCCTATTTAATAGTTTGATGGTTGATAATAAAACAGTTTTGATTGTGGCCTACTACTGGCCTCCAGCCGGAGGTTCGGGTGTGCAACGCTGGGTTTATTTTGCAAAAGGCCTGTCAGAAATGGGGTGGAAGGTGATTGTGGTAACCAAAGACAAGCCTACTTTGGCTTCACTTGATAAAACTTTGGAAAGACTACTTCCTAATGATATTGAAGTTTACCTTGTGAAATCTTGGGAACCTCATGCAACGGCCAACACCTTCAAGAAAGATGCTCACACCAAATCTTTTCTTTTTTCATGGATTCGGGCCAATTTATTTTTTCCCGATGCGCGTCAATATTGGATCGCTCCTAGTGTTAAAAAAATTTCTGAAATATTGAAGAAACACAAAGTAGATGTCTTGGTTAGTAGCGGGCCGCCACACAGTGCTCACTTAATCGCCTACAAAACCCTTCAAAATCATCCCTTACCATGGTTGGCAGATTTTCGGGATCCCTGGGTAGATTTTTTCCAAAATAAGCGATTGCCTATGATCCCCTTCATGAGAAAAAAACACCAAAAATGGCAAGATTTAATTCTCAAAACAGCACAAGCAGTGACCGTGACTGCCCCAACGCTTAAACATCAGTGGGACCGATTAACGAATTGTGAATTAATCCCCAATGGATTTGAAAAAAAAATAATCGGAGATCGTTCAACACGTTTTGAACTGGTTTACACCGGCAGCCTAAAAGCAGTTCAAAACCCCAAAGCTTTGTGGCTAGCTCTTGAAGAGATTCTAGGGTCAAACCAAAACTTTTCTGAAGACTTTTCTATGAAGCTTATTGGAAATTTTGATGCTGAAATTTTCAAAGCAGTACAGCAATATAACTTACAAAATTGGGTAAAATTTGTTGATTATGTCCCTAAAGAGGCTTTAGATCAATTTTTGACAAGCGCTCATCTTTTATTACTTGTTGGGGTTGATATGGAAGAAACGGCTGGTGTTGTCCCTGCTAAGCTTTATGAGTATTGGGCTGCAGAACGTCCGATCCTAGGTTTGGTGCGCAAAGACAGTGATGTTGTTTCACTTGTTAAAGAAACAAATTCTGGGAAATGTTTTGATTTTGACGATGTCGAAGGTGTGAAAAAAGCTTTGTTAGATTGGCATTGTGATTTTAAAGCTGGCAACTTCAACTTTGAACCTAAGAACATGGCCTTATATCAACGTGATCAACTCAGCGAAAGAATGAGTAAATTGCTCAATAAAATCATTGACCAACATGGGAATCGTTAGTCGTCAGTCCACCAAAAATATTTTCATCATTGGTTTTTCCTTTTTGGTAGGGGCTACGAACACCTTGTATTTGTATCCCAATTTGCTAAAAGCCGATTATTATGGGTTGGTCATTTTTTTGCTGGCAACCTCAAATTTGTTGATGCCGTTGATGTCAACTGGGATGCAACACGCCATTTTGAAGTTTTATAGCGCTTATGAAAGTGACTTTTTAAAAGGGAGGTTTTTGGCGTTATCTCTCTTCATTCCACTCATTGTGGTTGTTCCATCGGGTTTATTGGGTTGGTTTTTTCACGATCAGCTGGCACATTGGCTATCCCTTCAAAACCCTATCATTACGGACTACGTTTGGGTGATTTTTTTAGTGGCTTACGCTACGGCATATTTTGAAATTTTTTATGCTTGGGCGCGCGTTCAGTTTGCATCTGTTGTTGGAATGATGCTAAAGGAAGCCTTTCCGCGCATGTTGGTTTTAGTGCTCTTGTTAGCCGTGATGTATGGGCTGCTCACCAAAGAACAATTCATTTGGTGGCTCACAGGGGGGTATTTCCTGCGATTGTTGCTCATGATGTCCTATGCTTTCACGCTCCAAAAGCCCCAATGGTATGGTAGTTGGCCGACAAATATTCGTGCAGTTTTTTCCTATGCGTTCTATATTTTGTTGGCGGGTTCGGCAGCCAGTCTTTTGCTCGATATAGACAAAACCATGATTCCACAAAAACAAGCCATTGCACAAACCGCCTATTATGGAGTTGCCGTTTATATGGCAACTTTGGTTGAAGTTCCAGGAAGGGCCTTGTTTCAAATTCTAAACCCATTAGTAGCCAAAGCCATTAACGATAACAATTTTGACGAGGTGCAAGATCATTATAAAAACAGCACTCAAATTTTATTAACATTAGCCGGATTGGTTTTTGTACTGATTAATATAGGCGCAGGCTCGGTCTATGCTATGATGGGGCAGGGCTATGGGGAGGCAGTTTGGGTTGTGTTGATGATTTCTTTTAGCAAATTGGTAATGGCTTCATTTGGTTGTGGACCCGCCATTTTGGCCAACGCTTCCCACTATCGTGCTACCTTACCCTTCTCGTTGGCAATGGCCTTTAGTTTGGTGCCTTTAAACTATTGGTTGATTGATTTGTTGGGCATTAATGGTGCTGCCTTGTCTACCTTGCTAGTGATCGTTTTTTTTACGATGCTAAAAATTGCTTTCATCAAACACAAAATGAATTTATACCCCTATCAAATTTCAAACCTATTCTTGCTCATTGTAGTGGCTGTTTTTTATGTTTTGGGATTGCAAATTTCTTTTCCTGGATGGTCACCATTGGCCTTACTGATTTTGAGGTGTCTCGTTGTTGGGGTAGGTTATTTAGCAACCGTTTTTGCCCTCAAATTAAGTCCTCAGCTCAATCAATATGTTTGGTCGTTGATAGCTTTGGTTTCAAAAAGGGGGCCAAAGGCGAATTAGGATGTTTAGACAATTCTTCAGGGGTTCCTGTGGCCACCAGCGTTCCTCCTTTTGCGCCACCTTCAGGGCCCAAATCAATGATATAATCAGCACATTTTATTAGGTCCACATTGTGTTCAATCACGATGAGTGAATGCCCTCGTTGAATAAGTGCTTCGAAAGCTTTCAATAATTTTTTGATGTCATCAAAATGTAGCCCTGTGGTGGGCTCGTCAAAAATGAATAGTATTTTTTGAGTGCTATTGCTTTTTTGAAGAAACGACGCCAATTTGATGCGTTGGGCTTCGCCACCAGAAAGTGTAGAAGACGACTGTCCCAGGGCAACATAACCCATGCCAACGTCTTGAAGGGGCTTAATTTTTGACGCAATTTTATGCTGACCTTCTGTTTCGAAAAAAGCGATGGCTTCGTCTATACTCAAATTGAGAATGTCGGCTATATTTTTTTCCGAATAACGTACTTCGAGCACCTCTTTTTTAAATCTTTGGCCTTGACAGTTTTCGCAGGTCAGCTTTACGTCGGCCATAAATTGCATCTCGATGGTCACTTGGCCTTCGCCCTTGCAAGTGTCACAACGACCACCATCCACGTTAAAGGAAAAATGTTTCGGTTTGTAACCCCTCATTTTTGCTATTTTTTGTTGTGAAAAAAGCTGTCGAATATCATCATAAACTTTAACATAAGTGGCAGGATT
>CAYZFD010000081.1:0-4713 GCA_964477735.1 uncultured Flavobacteriaceae bacterium | reverse complement strand
GCTTGGGGCACTTGGATCACTTATATAGGATATTTTCTTTTGTATATTGGTTTGATGGGCATCATGTTTTTTGGGAAAACTAGGTTTAAATCCTTAGCACAACAACTTGAAAAGTTAAAGATTCAAAAATCAACATTCACAGTTTCTTTACTACTGTTTGGTTTGTTTTCTTATGCTCAACCTGGTCCTCACAAAGCTTCTGAAGCATTGGATTCAATACTTGTTTCTCGTGCCATTTCGGCTGAACAAGCAGCTCGTTTTGGGCGTTTGGTGATTCAAGATGCTGGTGGAAGAATGAAACCCGCCAACACCTTTGCTTCGGAATTGTTGAGAAAAGTGAGTAAACAAGACCATTACCAATCCCTAAACCCGGATCAGGTATTGGTCTCAATTGTCCAAAATCCATTACTTTGGTATCGCGTACCTTTTGTATACCTCAAGAGAGGAAACGACAGCCTTCGATCGCTTTTGGGCGTTGAATCAAAGTCAAAATACGCCTCTTTTGTAGATTTTTTCGACAATGCTGGGAATTATAAATTGGCAACTGTTTTAGAAAATGCCTACAAAGCGGCGGTTCCCAATCAGTTTCAGAAGGATTTTATTGAAGTAGATCGTAGAATAAATTTACTTTATGCAGCCTTAGAAGGCAAAGTGCTAAGAATTTTCCCAATCCCAAACCATCTAAACGACAAATGGGTGTCTTATCCCGAAGTTGAACCCACTCACTTCACTGGCACTGATTCACTCTATGTGAAAAATGTTTTGCCACTCTATGTGCGTTCACTCAATCAGGGAGATGTTCAACAGGCTGAAGATTTGTTGGAAAGTTTGATAGGTTTTCAACAAAAATATGGGGCGGATGTGCTTCCTAAACCTTCAAAAATCAAAGCTGAAATCCTTTACAATAAATATGATGTTTTCAAAAAACTCTTTAGTTGGTATCTCTACGCTGGGCTCCTTTTTTTCACTATATTAATTGTGCAACTATTTAAAGATCGTGCCCTGCTAAGAAATCTTGTAAGGATATTGATTTCGACAATCGTATTGTTATTTGTGCTTCAAACTCTGGGTCTTGTTGCACGTTGGTATATTTCAGGTCATGCTCCTTGGAGCGATGCCTATGAATCCATGATTTATGTCGCTTGGGCTACCATGGGCATGGGTTTAGCCTTTGGCCGAAAATCAAACCTGACTATTGCAGCAACAGCCTTTGTCACTGCTATGATTTTGATGATTGCCCATTGGAACTGGATGGATCCTGCCATCGCCAATCTACAGCCCGTTTTAGACAGTTATTGGCTCATGATTCATGTTGCAGTGATTGTGGGAAGTTACGGGCCTTTTGCCCTGGGTATGATCCTTGGAATCGTTTCACTCTTCATTATTTTATTGACCAATAGCCAAAACAAATTCAAAATGAATTTAACTCTCAAGGAACTCACCATCATCAACGAACTGGCACTTACTGTTGGAGTGGTGATGCTGACCATTGGAAATTTTTTAGGTGGTATGTGGGCGAACGAAAGTTGGGGTCGATATTGGGGCTGGGATCCCAAAGAAACTTGGGCACTCATTAGTATTTTGGTATATGCTTTTGTCATTCATATGCGCTTGGTGCCTGGACTTCGAAGTCGTTGGTTGTTTAATTTCATGTCGATTGCAGCTTTTGCCAGTATTTTGATGACCTATTTTGGAGTTAATTTTTATCTCACAGGTTTGCATTCCTATGCCAGTGGTGACAAGGTAATCACACCCAATTTTGTGTATTATTCCTTAGCATTTTTACTGGTTTTAGGTTTCTTTTCCTACCTTAAACACCTAAAACATTACCGTTAATGCCTTCCAAAAAAACACTTTGGTGGATTTATTCTATCGTTGGGCTTTGTTTGGTCGGCTTCGGGTTAAGTGTTTTGGGAGAGGCCATCATTGCTAAAATTGAAAATCGGGCATGGTTTTGGATAGGAACCTTGTCATTAGCACTCGTCAATGCAGGTTTGTGTTTTATCGGTGGTGCTATTCATTTAAAATCAAGCAAATGAGTTTAAGGAGAATAGTTCGGTTTTTGATGCCATTGAAACAACATTCAACAGTTTTATTGTTTTGGGTATTGTTAGGAAACTTTTCCCTTGCTCAGGTTGAGATTCCAAAAACAAGAACCGTAGAAAACACGCCAAACACTCCTAAAACAACACTTCCAACACTAGAGAATAACGACAAAAACAACAACTATTTTACCTACAAAGCTCCTGAAAAAGATGAAAAAGCTGCTTTTTCAATGACCGATGGCGAAAAGTTTCTAAACCCAGGAGATTATTACATAGGAAAATTAAACAACACCATTAAAACCAACGAAGGTCAGGTGAAAACTTACTATGGCAACACTTTTTTAGGAGATTATAAAACATCTTCTTCAAATGCAGCCATTCTGTGTAGAGATTTCGGCGATGTGGATGGAGATCGTATAGCAGTTTATGTCAACGATGAAATGGTGATTCCTAACCTATATTTAGAAGGCAATTTTAAAGCTCTCAATTTAGCGCTGAAACCAGGGTTTAACAAAATTGATTTTAAGGCGCTTAATCAAGGCACATTAGGACCCAATACGGCAGAACTTCGTGTTTATGACGACCAAAAGCAACCCATTGCCGTACACCAATGGAATTTATCTACCAACGCTGTGGCCAGTATCTTAATTATTAAGGGGGACTAAGCCGCAGTTTTTTTGTATATTGCTTTTCCCTAAAGCTCAAAGATGATACAAAAAACTGTAACCGGACCTGGAGCAGCATTTAAAGACCTAAAAAGTGGCATGACCCTCATGGTTGGAGGTTTTGGGTTGTGTGGCATCCCAGAGAACAGCATTGCCTACTTAGCTTCTTCTAATTTAAGTCAGCTCACCTGCATTTCAAATAACGCTGGGGTCGATGATTTTGGTTTGGGTTTATTGCTTCAAAAAAAGCAAATTCAAAAAATGATTTCATCCTACGTTGGTGAAAACGATGAATTTGAAAGACAAATGCTCAGTGGCGAACTTGAAGTTGAGTTGCTTCCTCAAGGTACTTTAGCAGAAAAATGCAGAGCGGCTCAAGCAGGAATTCCTGCTTTCTATACTCCTGCAGGTTTTGGCACCGAGGTTGGCCTAGGAAAGGAAGTGCGGGTCTTTAATGGAAAAAATCATTTGTTAGAAAATGCCTTTGAAGCCGATTTTTCAATAATTAAGGCTTGGAAAGGTGACACCGCTGGTAATTTAATTTTTAAGGGTACAGCCCGAAACTTTAATGCTTGCATGGCAGGCGCTGCTAACATTACTGTTGCAGAAGTTGAAATCTTATTGCCCGCAGGAGATTTAGATCCCAATCAAATTCATATTCCTGGAATTTTTGTCCAGCGAATTTTTCAAGGATCCCACTACGAAAAAAGAATAGAACAAAGAACCGTCCGAAAAAAATAACAATCATGGCGCTAGACAAAATAGGCATTGCGAAAAGAATTGCCCAAGAGGTCAAAGATGGTTTTTACGTTAACCTTGGTATAGGCATTCCCACTTTGGTGGCCAATTATGTGCCCTCAAATCTTTCTGTAGAATTTCAGAGCGAAAATGGCTTATTGGGGATGGGACCTTTTCCCATAGAAGGGGAGGAGGATGCCGATTTAATCAATGCAGGGAAACAAACCATAACCACGCTTTCAGGAGCTAGTTTTTTTGATTCCGCCATGAGCTTTTCAATGATCCGAGGACAGCACATCGATCTCACCATACTAGGCGCCATGGAAGTGGCCGAAAATGGTGATATTGCCAATTGGAAAATTCCTGGCCGCTTGGTGAAAGGGATGGGAGGTGCTATGGATTTGGTGGCATCGGCCAAGAACATCATCGTAGCCATGACCCATACCAACAAAGCTGGAGACTCAAAACTTCTTAAGCGTTGTCGATTGCCGCTCACCGGCGTCGGTTGTGTGAAACGAATTGCTACCGATTTGGCTTTTATTGAGGTGGTATCACAAGGGTTTAAAGTGCTAGAGAGAGCTCCAGGTGTTTCTATTGAACAAATTCGAAATGCAACTGAAGGTCAGCTAATTGTTGAAGGCGAAATCCCAGAAATGAAAATCTAAAATGATGAAAATCGAAGAAGTTTATGTTTGCGCCGCTAAAAGAACCCCTCTGGGAAGTTTTGGGGGTATGCTTAAAAACCTTTCTGCTATAGATTTGGGTGTTGTGGCAGTTCAAGCTGCAATTGAAGCCTCAGGCATATCAGTAGCTGAAATCGATGAAGTTTTCATGGGAAATGTGTGTGCTGCAAATTTGGGTCAGGCTCCTGCACGGCAAGTAGCCTTGCGCTCTGGAATCTCTACAAGCACCCCGAGTTCCACAGTAAACAAGGTTTGCGCATCAGGAATGAAAGCCATTTTTTTTGGCGCTCAAAGCATTCAGTTGGGAATCAACGACGTGGTGGTTTGCGGCGGCATGGAAAGCATGTCTAATGTTCCTTATTACTTACCCAATCATCGCTGGGGATCCAAATATGGAAATACTTTATTGGTTGATGGACTGGCTCAAGACGGACTCACCGACGCCTTTGATCATAGGGCAATGGGAGTGTTTGCAGATGCAATCGCTGCAGAAAAAAATATCACCAGAGAAGATCAAGATCAGTATGCCATTTCATCCTATAAAAAGGTTAAGAATGCTTTCGATAACGGCTGGTTCAATGA
>CAYZFD010000080.1:0-5242 GCA_964477735.1 uncultured Flavobacteriaceae bacterium | reverse complement strand
CTCCCTGGACTTAGGTTGGGTTTGGCGGGCTATGTGGGGCGAACACAAGCCAGCAACGAATTTAGAGATTTGAATGGCGCCACAGTTGGTGTGCAAATGTGGGGCTTTGATGCTCGATATCTCCACAGGCGATTCTCTGCGAGAGGGCAGTGGAATTATCTCTCAATTCGTGATGTAGATGAATATAACAGTTTAACAAAAAAAGATTTAGGATCTAATTTGCTAGGCTACTATATGGAGGTTGGCTACAACCTACTTTCTTTGCAAAACCGTCAAAGACTCGAGGCTTTTGTACGTTATGAAAATTTTGACACACACGCCAAAACAAGTCAAATCCCATCGAATCCCAATTACCACAGAAAAGAATGGACCACAGGACTTTCATATCACATGGCACCAGGTGTGGTTTTTAAAGCAGATTATCAAATCAAAAACACTGCTGCCAACACAAATCAAAATCAATTCAATTTGGGATTTGGCGTTTGGTTTTAATTAAAAAACTATGAAAATATATTTGATCAAACTATTTATAATTTGTGGTTGTTTGATTTTTCATGACAACACGCCCCCAAACGGCATTATGAAAAAAGTTAGAAAACATATTCAAAAGTCGTTTGATGTGACAGACTTCACCTTAAATCCGGTTCCTTTTGGGGGACAAATAACTGAAAATGAAAACTTTACACCGGAACATTTTCTTGCTATCGCTACACAGGGTCAAGCGCTGGGCTTTGCCTATGTGGGCGAAGCACCCAGCAAAACAGACACTTTTGATTATTTGGTGCTTTTCAACAACCAATTGGTAGTGAAAGATGTTAAGGTGCTAATATATAGGGAAGATTACGGAGGTGAAATCGGAAGTAAGCGTTGGCTTAGTCAATTTGTTGGTAAAGGGATTGTTCAGGAGTTTGTTGTGTCAGATAATATTGTGGCCATTTCTGGAGCCACCATTTCAGTGATGTCAATGACTCGGGCAATTAATGCTGTTTTTACTGCGCTAAAAAAATACAATTTAAGTTTTGAAAATGAAGTTAGAGGGTAGTATATCGTCATTAAGTAAATCTGTGAAATGGTTTATTGCTGCCTTTGTGTTGGTGTTGAATATTGGCTACTTCAGTGGTTTACTTTTTGTGCAACAAACCGACAGTACGCATCCCGATGGTTTGGTTGAAAATTACAATGGGAATGAAGATTTGGAAGAGGTGAAAGTGATGAAATTTAAAAAAAGTTCTAGAGAAATGCTCACCATCATTCACACTCATATACTCTCTATGTCCTTTATTTTTTTTCTATTAGGGGGGGTGTTGTCGCTTACAAGCTTACCATCTAAACTCAAAACATTTTTACTGGTTGAGCCATTTGTGTCAATCCTAGTCACATTTGGTGGCATTTATCTTGTTTGGACTGGGGTGTTTTGGATGAAATATATTGTGATTTTTTCTGGTACGCTTATGACCCTTTGCTTTGGCGTTTCAACACTTGTCATTTTGATTCAACTAAAGCTCTTCAAATAAATTAGGCAAGTTGTTTTTTATTATATTTGCATGCAATTAGTTTCAAATTAGTTGCCATGAATACGCAATCATCAAAAATAGTGGGCACAGGTCTCACTTACGACGACGTTCTACTTGTTCCTGCTCATTCAGAAGTTTTGCCCCGCGACGTGAGTATTCAGTCAAAATTTTCTAGAAACTTATCACTAAATATTCCCATAGTGTCAGCGGCCATGGACACTGTTACAGAAAGCCGAATGGCTATCGCCATTGCTCGTGAGGGTGGAATAGGTGTTTTGCATAAAAACATGACGATCGAAGAGCAGGCGAAAAAGGTTCGTAAAGTGAAAAGAGCTGAATCTGGAATGATTTTAGATCCCGTAACGCTTCAAAAAGATTCATTAGTTTCCGATGCCAAAGCCACTATGGCTGAGTATCGAATTGGTGGTATTCCGATTGTTGATAAACATCAAAAGCTTATTGGAATTGTGACCAACAGAGATTTGCGTTTCGAGCGCAACAACCAACGTCCGCTGCACGAGGTGATGACTTCCGAAAACTTAATCACAGCCTCATTGGGCATTTCAATGGACGAGGCCGAAGACATTCTTCAAGCCAATAAAATAGAAAAACTTCCTGTTGTTGATGATCAATTTCGTTTGGTTGGATTGATCACATTTCGCGACATAACAAAATACACCCAAAAACCCAACGCCAACAAAGATCGTTTTGGACGTCTAAAGGTGGCTGCTGCTATTGGCGTTACTCACGATGCTCTTGACCGTTGTCATGCTTTGGCTGCAGCTGGAGTAGATGCCATCATCATTGATACTGCACATGGACACACTAAAGGAGTGGTTGATGTGCTAAAAAAAGTGAAAAATAGTTATGGAGATATAGATGTAGTGGTGGGCAATATTGCCACTGCCGACGCTGCACGTTTTCTAGTTGAAGCTGGTGCCGATGCCGTCAAGGTTGGGATAGGACCGGGTTCAATTTGCACGACAAGGGTTGTAGCTGGCGTGGGGTATCCGCAGTTTTCGGCCATCCTAGAGGTGGCGTCAGCGCTTAAAGGTACCGACGTTCCGCTCATCGCCGATGGCGGTATCCGATATACAGGTGATATTCCAAAGGCCATCGCCGCTGGAGCCGACTGTGTCATGTTGGGCTCACTTTTGGCGGGTACGCAGGAATCGCCAGGAGAAACTGTGATTTTTGAAGGAAGAAAGTTTAAAACCTATAGAGGAATGGGTTCTGTTGAAGCCATGAAACAAGGGAGTAAAGACCGCTATTTTCAAGATGTTGAAGACGATCTAAAAAAGCTCGTTCCTGAAGGAATCGTTGGTAGAGTTCCTTTTAAAGGAGAATTGGTTGAAAGTATTCATCAGTTTATCGGCGGATTGCGTGCGGGAATGGGATATTGTGGTGCCAAGGACATTCAAACCCTAAAGGAAAAGGCACAATTTGTGCGCATCACCTCTTCGGGTATCCATGAAAGTCATCCGCACAATGTCACCATCACCAAGGAAGCACCAAATTATTCAAGATAAATGCAAGTGTTTGCACGCCATTTAATTGTTTTTGCATTGTTGACTGCCATAGGTTGTTCCATAGGAACTCCTTCTACGACAGAAAATGTTGTGGCGATAGTAGATGATAAAATTCTTTTTAAAGATCAGATCGAAGCCCTTGCCAAAAGCGCATTAGATGTGGACGACAGCACCAAGCTGGTGAACAATTACATAGACGATTGGGCCAAAAAACAATTGTTGCTAACCCAGGCCAAAATTAACCTTAACGAAGAGTCTCAGTTTAGGCTTGATGAACTTACAGAGTCCTATCGCCAAGATTTGTACATTAAATCCTATCAAGAAATGATTGTGAAGTCAAATATCGACACGATATTAACACCACAGCAAATCATCATGTATTTCGAGGAAAACAAATCCAATTTCAAACTCAATATTGATTTAATCCAGGCGCGCTACTTGAAAGTAAATAAATCTAATTACAATTTAAAAGAGATCCGAACACGCTTCAAAAGATTTAAGCCTGCTGATAAGGAATTTCTAGACTCGATAAAGTTGCAGTTTAATGCCTATTTTTTAAATGACTCCATTTGGATACAAGCCATTCAGATGGCCAACAAAATTAAACCGCTTGGATCTGACGATTTTGATCGTTTCTTAAAAAAATCACAATTTTTTGAACTAGAGGATTCATTAGAAGTATATTTGGTGCATGTTAAAGACGTTTTGCGTCGCAATGATTTGGCCCCACTCCCATACGTAGAGCCAACCATTCGTCAAATCCTACTTAACAAACGAAAATTAGATTTCATAAGAAAATTCGAAAATGATATTTTACAAGATGCCCGTCAAAAAAACCGTTTTAAAACTCGTTTTCCATAGTACTCTCTTGTGTTATGGATGGCTTTTTGCACAAACATCTAAGCCACAAAGAATAAAAATTGATGGCGTAAACGCCGTCGTTGGAGATTATGTAATTCTTGAGTCTGATGTGGACAAAACACTGATCGATCTTCAATCGCAAGGAGTTTCAACAACAAACATTAGTCGCTGTGATTTGTTAGGAAAACTTATGGAAGATAAGTTGTATGCCCACCATGCCTTACAAGACAGTTTGGAGTTTAATAAAGATCAAATTGACCAACGTGTCACCCAAACCATTGACTATTTTGTTGAGCAATTGGGGAGTATAGAAAAAGTGTTGGAATTCTACAACAAGAACGATGAAAAATCTTTTCGTGACGATTTGTTTGAAATCAACAAAACCCAACAATTGGCTCAACTTATGCAAGCCAAAGTTGTTGAAGATGTAGAGGTTACTCCAGAAGAAGTTCGTCAATTTTTCTTAAGCATTCCCGAGCAAGAGCGCCCCGTTTTTGGTGCCGAATTGGAAATTGCTCAAATCGTTATAGACCCTGAAGTTTCAAAAGAAGAAACCGACAAGATTGTGAGACGACTTCAAGAAATGCGTCAAGATGTTTTAGAAAATGGCGCAAGTTTCGCCACTAAAGCCATTTTGTATTCCCAAGATCCAGGATCGCGTTCAAGAGGAGGTAAATACACGCTTTATCGAAAGCGACCCCAAATGGTTAAAGAATTTAGAGATGCGGCCTATCGATTGCAAGAGGGTGAAGTCTCAGAGCCTTTTAAAACTGATTTCGGCTGGCATATCATCAAATGTGACCGAATTAGAGGACAGGAAATAGATGTCCGTCATATTCTATTAACCCCTGAAGTATCTCCAGATGCTTTAAAAGCGGCCAAAGAAAAATTAGACCTAATTCGCCAAAGACTCCTAGACAATGAGCTCACTTTTGAACAAGCAGCCAAAGAATTTTCGAATGAAAAAACAACAGCACTCAATGGTGGGGTAATCATTAATCCAACTACTGGCGACACCCGATTTGAACTCACCAAAATGGACCCTGTATTATATAGTCAGGTTCAAAAACTGGAAGACAATGAAATCACACTACCATTGATCGAAGAGGATCGATCTGGAAACAAAAAATATAAAATTCTAAAAGTTTCTAATCGTTTTGATGAGCATGTGGCCGATTATGTGAATGACTACCCGAGAATTAAAGAATTGGCCCTTAAAGAAAAACAGCTCAAAACGATTCAAAAATGGATGTCAGAGAAAATTGAGGATACCTATATTAGTGTTAATGAAGGCAGCAAAGACTGCAGCTTTTCTAACAATTGGCTTAAAGAATAAAG
>CAYZFD010000079.1:0-5299 GCA_964477735.1 uncultured Flavobacteriaceae bacterium | reverse complement strand
TTCATGACAACATGATGCTCAAAACCATTTCTGCACACATAGTTCATTAAACCTTGAAGATCATCAATTTGAGCCACAGCTCTGTTCCCAAAAGTATTTAAGGGATCGTTGGTTAAGGCCCCTTCTCCAATATAGGCCTTAATGATGCCTTCGGGGTCGTCAGTGCTAATGCGGCCATAGGTGAGGGGCATAGCAGGCGTCCTTCCATCTAGCGCACCATAAGTATTTTCTACTCCAACAGATGTTCCTAAAATAGGTGCGTTGCTGATTTCAATATCAGGCAAAAAAGACTTTGCCCAGTTTCCACAATGGAAAAGTACACATTTGTTAGGGTCATCGGCATAGTTGTTGTTCCAGTCTACCAAAGCACTAGGCGCATTAGAGGCGAGCTGCATGGCATACATGCTAAGGGTTCCAGTAACGTCCACTTCACAAGCAGAGGGCAACATATTTTCAGACATGATGCTCATGCTTGTGCAAACATTGCAACCGTAATTTTGCTGTAAAGATGTCCAACATTGAATGGCGGTGGCATCGAGTTCGTTTTCTTCAACATATTGGTTGAGAACAACATCTAATTTTGCCATTTGGATCATGGCTTCATCAGGAGTTTTACCTTTTGAAGCATAGCGGTTAATTTTTTCTAAATGTACTTTGACAGCCTCGTCATTTTTCGTGAGTTTATTGGCTCTTCCAAGAATTTCAGATAAGTCAATCGTTGTCACCGTAATCCCATTTCGTTGGAGTATTTTTTCGGAATATCGAACCGTATTAAAATCTCCTGGTCTGGCACCAACAGCACCAATTCTCACGTTTTTGAGTCCTTTAACAACTCGGCAAACGGCAACAAAATCTTCCAAATCTTTTTGAAATTCTGGTGCAGAAGGGAAAGAAACATGTTGGCTGGTTAAAGAATACTTGATGCCATATTGATATAGGTTGTTGCAAACCGAAATCTTACCACACCAAGAATCTCGTCGATTGACCACGTTCATCTTGGATAATTCATCAGGGTAGGCTTGAATTAAAACAGGAAGGTTGAGGTTGGCCAAATGCAAGGTGTCGGCTACACCTCTTTCGTCGCCAAAATTGGGCAAGAGCACCAAGATTCCCGACATTTCATTACGGTGTTTTTTAAATAATTCAGCACATTTCAGGGCATCTTTATAGGTTTCAACCCCTCCCAATTTCGTGTCTGTTGTTTTTAACAAGATGGGGGTGATATCTAATTTTTCAAATACCTTAATAATCTCTTCTCTGGCTTTTTCAACCAAACTATCAGGGAAAAAATTTCGATTCCCAATGATTATTCCTAGGCTTGTTTTTTGGTTTGGCATTGTCAACTTTTAAAATATGGACTAATATCGTTCATGTATAACTAAACGAATGATATTTTAAGACGATGGTCAATTTTGTAAATATGTACTAGATGTAGGGGTGTTATTAATCCCTAAATTTTCCAGGACTAACGCCAACTCGTTGAGAAAAGATAGAGGAGAAATGCTGAAGTGAAGAAAAACCACATGCAAAAGCAATATCAGACATCTTTATGTTTTCATGGTTTTCCATCATTTCAATCGCTTTTTCAATTTTTAGGTTAATAATAAAGCTGTTTGGAGGATATCCTGTTAGTTTTTTAACTTCGTAGGTAAACTTGGTTTTTCCCATTCCAAACTTGCTCGCCAAATCATCTATGATCCATTTTTTGTTGAAATCATGACTAACCAATTCTGTTAACTTTTCAATAAAGTGGCTGTCTTCATGTACCTTTTGATTTCTTAAATTTAAATTTCTGTAGAGATCTACAAGTAAATTTTCAACGAGGTTTCTAACTACGATTTCATAGCCATCATCCTGATTTATAAACTCTTTTTTTATTTCTAAAAAATACTTTTTAAACAATTTGGCTTTTTGAATAACAATGGTGTTTTCATTGATAATCATAGCACCAATATTTTCTTGAAACCCTTTAGATAATTTAGACCATTCCCCTAAGCGCAGCGGTTCGTTTAAATGGAAAGCTTTAGGCTTAATGATGATCCAACTAATATTTCCAATATCCATTTTTCCACTCGGGCTTCCATTCAATTGCCAAGGCGCTGTAACAGATAAATTGTCGGGTAATAGTTCAATTTCCTTACCATCAACAACCCATTTATATTTGCCGCTATTCACAAAATGAATTTCGATACCATCATTGAGATGTGGCAGCATGCTTTCATCTAGCCTAACTTTTGAGAATTTCATGCTCCCAAACTGAATGATGTAGGGAGTTTTGCTCAATGGTCCTAAATTGTTTTGGTGCCACCAAACACCATAATTTCCTGGACTTTTTATGATCGATAAACCGTCTGTGTTTTCACCGCTATTTGCCATGTAATTGTCAGCTCGGATTTATAGTTTAATAACTTAATTCAAATATAGTGAATAATAAATTTATAAAATTGACCATCGTTTAAAATTTACAAGTAAGCATGGTTAAAAGACTAATTTAGCTATAAATTAAAAATTTTCTTTTCAAATTAATGGGTATGGTGAGGATCAATATTAACCTTAAATCAGCACCGAATTAGTGATATTAATGGGTACAAAATCAATGATATTTAAAAATTATTTTAGCGCTCTTCTATTGTTTTGTTTGCTGTTTTTGGCTCCATCCTTGAATGCAGCCGAAATTTGGGTGAGTATTTCTGGAAATGACAATAACATTGGATCTAAAGAAGCACCTCTTGCGACGCTCAACATGGCTTTGAGAAAAGCGAGAAATATGCGGCGCTTAAATGACCCTTCCTCAAAAGACGGCATCCGTATTGTGATGATGGAAGGAACATATTTTTTAAATGAGCCTATTTTTATAAGACCTGAAGATTCGGGAACCAAAGAAAGTCCAACAATTATTGAAGCACAGTTTCCTGGGGAATCAATTTTGAGTGGAGGTTTTCAAATTAAGGGGTGGAAAAAATCAGATCGAAGTATAAACGGTTTAAAACCAGGACAGATTTGGGTGGCAGACGCTCCAAAAAAAGCTGGGCATCTTTTATCCTATCGCCAACTTTGGGTGAATGGGAAAAAAGCAACTCGGGCAAAAAGCACTTCGAAAAATGAGATGGATAGAATTTTATCTTGGGACAAAGAAACAGAAAGTTGCTGGATTCCATTTAAAGACACTTCCATCAAATTTGAGCCTGGCATGGAGATGTTCATCGTTCAATGGTGGGCAATTGCCAACCTTAGAATTAGGGAGCTAGAAATTCGAAAAGACAGTGCGAGAGTTTTTTTCCATCAACCTGAAAGTAGAATTCAGAGCGAACATCCATGGCCAGCGCCTTGGATTTCTAAGAACAATGGAAATTCAGCTTTTTATCTTACAAACGGACTGTCTATGTTAGATGAACCAGGAGAGTGGTACCTAGACCGACAAAAAGAAAAACTTTATTATTACCCCAAAGAAGATGAAAACATTCAATCTTCAACATTTATGGTTCCAGTTTTAGAAAATTTAGTCGAAATAAAAGGAACCATAGATGCTCCTGTGCAACATATTTATATAAAAGACTTATCGTTTCAATACAGCAATTGGTTACGCCCCTCGCAACAGGGACATGTGCCCATTCAAGCTGGGATGTATTTGTTAGATGCATATAAATTGAAAAAACCTGGAACACCAGACAAAGCATCGTTGGAAAATCAAGCCTGGATTGGACGGCCAAGAGCTGCTGTTGAAGTCAATTTTGCCCATCATTTACAGTTCAAAGGTTGTCGTTTTGAACATCTTTCATCAACGGGACTAGACCTCAATAGGGGAACCAAAAACAACCTCATTCAAGGCAATCTATTTAAAGATATTGGAGGCAGTGCCATCAATGTTGGCGTGTTTTCTGAAGAGGCTTTTGAAACCCATTTGCCCTACAACCCGAAAGATGAACGAGTGGTGTGTTCTGATGAGGTGATTGCTGACAATTTAATCACCAATGTGACCAACGAAGATTGGGGAACTATTGGTATTGCAGCGGGTTTTGTGAAAAATATTACCATTGAACATAATGAAATTTCTGATGTTTCTTATTCCGGAATTTCGTTAGGTTGGGGATGGACGCCCACCCTCAGCGTGATGAGGAATAACAAGGTGTTACGAAATAAAATTCATCACTATGCAAAGCATTTACACGATGTGGCAGGCGTTTATACCTTGTCTTCACAACCCAACAGTCAAATAGAGGAGAATTATATTGACCACGTATATCACAGCCCCTACGCCCACGATCCTTTTCTTTGGCTTTATCTTTATACAGATGAAGGGACTTCTTATTTTACGATAAAAAACAACTGGATTCCCATTGAAAAAAACTTACAAAACAACAATGGTCCTGCCGGAAATGTTTGGGAGAACAACAACCCTTATGTAGACGCCTATGTAAAGGAAAATGCAGGGATTAGAGCTCCCTATCATGCGCTTCTTCAAAAAGAAGTGGTGATTGACACGACTTGGGGGTTGCAAAAATTGCCTGAGCCTGTTGTTATCGAACTAGAGGGATCTTCGCTTGACATTTCCAAAATAAAATCCACACTCAAAGGATTTAGAATTGTTGGTGAAACCTATTACCAATGGAAGAATCATTTGGTCGTGTATGGAAAATTGAACCAACCCGAACGCGTAAAGCGAAAGTTAAGTCAACGATTTCCAGAATTGAAATTGAAAATTTATGACAAGCCACTCTATGATTTTAAAATCACTGAAAGATGTGCCAATCCAAGACCAGCTTCGGAATGGGAACACATTGTTCTGACGACAAACCTTGTGGAAGACCCCATCAAACAAGAAAAATATGAGGCCTATCACAAGACGCAATTCGAACAGTGGCCAGAAGTGGCACAGGGTTTTTGTAATGCCGATTTTCAACAATTACAAGTATTTAAAAAGGGAAGGCAATTGATGTTAGTGATTTCTATTCCAAAGGGGAAAAGCTTAGAAGAATTGAATCCAAAAACAACAGAAAATAACCCTCGTGTTGAAGATTGGAATGCCCTAATGCAATCTTTTCAAACAGGGATTCAAGGCACCAAAAAAGGAGAAACTTGGGTGTTCTTTAAAAAAATAACTTTTGATTGACCCGCTTCACAACAAACATCAATGAAATTAACCAATCATCAGTTTTTTGACTTTTTAAACTTTAACACAGATCTCACTGTAGAAAGTTCTAGACTTTGGAAAGCCTGCAAACCAACAAACATCGATGAACACGGCCTAGGGGTTGTCTTAACAATACCTTTTCAATGTCAGCAATTGTCTAACGATATT
>CAYZFD010000078.1:0-5472 GCA_964477735.1 uncultured Flavobacteriaceae bacterium | reverse complement strand
CCTATCACACTCTTGTGAAGTTCAGATTCTAGGTTTAAAAGTTTTTCTCGATCACTTTGGAGCATTTTGCTTACAGGAATCCCCGTCCATTTGGCCACAACTTCTGCAATTTCTTCGTCTGTGACTTCTTCTTGAATCATTGAAGAGGCCTGTTGCTTTTCGGCCAGTTCTTGCTGTAATTTTTCTAGTTTCTTTTGAGTTTCTTTGCTGCTTCCATATCTAATTTCAGCTACTTTTCCATAATCGCCATCGCGTTCGGCGCGCTCAGCTTCGAGCTTATAGTTTTCGAGTTTTAGCTTTGTTTGTTGAATGCTTTCAACCAATTCTTTTTCTGCATGCCATTGGCTAAAAAGAGTTTGGCGTTCGTCTTTGAGTTCACTTAAATCGGCGTGAAGTTGTTTAAGTTTGACAGGATCATTTTCTCTCTTAATGGCCTCAATTTCAATTTCGAGTTGCATGATTTTTCTGTCTAAAGCATCTAAATCTTCTGGTTTGGAATTGATTTCCATTCTCAGTTTGGCTGCGGCTTCGTCCATGAGATCGATGGCCTTGTCTGGTAAAAATCGATTGGTAATGTAGCGTTGAGAAAGTTCGACTGCTGCTAGAATAGCGTTGTCTTTAATCCGAACCTTGTGATGGTTTTCGTATTTTTCCTTAATACCTCTTAGTATAGACACGGCACTTTCAGTATCGGGCTCATCAACAATGACCTTTTGAAATCGTCTTTCCAGTGCCTTGTCCTTTTCGAAATATTTTTGATATTCATCTAGGGTAGTGGCACCAATGGCCCTCAATTCACCGCGGGCAAGAGCAGGCTTGAGAATGTTTGCGGCATCCATAGCTCCTTCACCACCACCAGCGCCTACAAGTGTGTGAATTTCATCGATAAACAAGATGATATCGCCCGTGCTTTCGCTCACTTCTTTGATCACCGATTTCAGTCTTTCTTCAAATTCCCCCTTGTATTTAGCACCTGCAATGAGTGCACCCATGTCTAGGGCATACACTTTTTTGTCTTTAAGGTTTTCAGGAACATCTCCTTCCACAATCCTGTGAGCCAAACCCTCGGCTATGGCTGTTTTTCCGGTTCCAGGCTCTCCAACCAAAATTGGATTGTTTTTGGTTCTTCTTGAAAGAATTTGTAAGATACGTCTAATTTCATCATCCCTTCCAATGACTGGGTCGAGCTTGCCATCTTGGACCAGTTTATTGAGGTTTCTGGAAAATTTTTCTAAAGCATTATAAGTGTCTTCAGCTGTTTGTGAGTCAACTCTTTTTCCTTGTCTCAGGCCTTCTATGGCAGCCAAGACCTCTTTTTCTGTAATGCCCTGATCTTTTAGCATCTGGCCAACGGTACTTTTTGAAGTGACTAATGCCAAAAACAAATGCTCTATTGAAGCGAATTCATCGCTCATTTTTTGGGCGCGGATCAGCGCATCATTGATCACAGCTGTTGCAGATTTGGAAAACATTAAATCACCACCTTCTATAGTGCTGAAATGTTTGAGTTGATTTTCTAGGGCTTGTTGGATGCGCTTCTCTTGTACACCTAGTTTTCCAAATAAATAAGAAACTAAATGATTGTCCACTTTAAACAAGGCGCTTAATAGATGCTCGTTTTCAATTTGGGCATGCGAAGCTGCTTGTGCCAATTGTTGCGCTTGTTGTAGTGCTTGTTGGGCTTTTATGGTAAATTGTTGTGGGTTCATAGGTCTATTTTCTTGTATATTTGACAAGGATTGTACCGACTCATAAAACAAGTCAAAAAGTCATGTTTTTATAACATTTATCTGTCAATTTGTCAAAATATGATGAAAAACTTTTTCAACAAAAAACCATCCGAAGTTGAGGCGCCCCAAGATTGGAAGCCTTTAGAAGATGAAAAATCACTTGTTAAACTACATGACCTTTCAAATCAAACGCCTGTATTGCTTTTAAAACATTCACCACGTTGCCCTGTTAGCTTTATGGCTTTGCGAGCGTGCAATGAGGTGTTAAAGCGTCAAAAACGACCTGTTAATCTCAATATCCTTGATGTGGTCAACTATCGCCATCTGTCTCAACAATGGGCAGATGTTTGTGGAATTCAACACGAATCCCCGCAGCTTTTTTTGCTTCAAAACGGGAGGGTCGTTTATTGTGCTTCGCACGAAGAGATTGACTTAGCGCAAGCTTTAGCAAGGGTTTAATTCTTTTGTTAATTTATTTTTAATAAATCCATCGATTTGGGTTGCTTGCGCTGTAGCGGTTGCGTATTTTTGTTTCTTATTTACAATTCAATAAAACATGCATCGCGATTCCGAAATTTTTGATCTTATTGAAGCCGAGAGAGTGCGTCAAACCAACGGTTTGGAGCTGATTGCTTCTGAAAATTACACCAGTCCACAAGTGATGGAGGCTACTGGTTCAGTCCTTACAAATAAATATGCTGAAGGTTATCCTGGAAAGCGATATTATGGTGGATGCGAAGTTGTGGATGAAATTGAATCTTTAGCAATTGAAAGAGCAAAAGAACTTTTCGGTGCTGCATACGCTAATGTTCAGCCCCATTCAGGTTCGCAAGCAAATGCAGCTGTTTTTCATGCCTTTTTAGAGCCAGGTGATAAGATTATGGGATTCGATTTGTCGCATGGTGGGCATTTAACTCATGGTTCACCTGTTAATTTTTCGGGTAGGCTCTATAAGCCTGTTTTCTATGGAGTTGAGCAAGAAACAGGACTTTTGAATTATGATAAAATTGAGACCCTGGCGCAAAAAGAAAAACCAAAAATGATCATTGCTGGAGCCTCTGCCTATTCTAGAGATATTGATTTTAAGCGTTTTAGAGAAATTGCTGACCTTGTGGGTGCTTTCTTGTTGGCAGACATTTCACACCCTTCAGGTCTGATTGCCAAGGGGGTGCTCAATGATCCTATTCCATACTGCCATGTGGTAACCACAACAACTCACAAAACCCTTAGAGGACCAAGAGGAGGTTTGATTTTAATGGGTGAAGATTTTGAAAATCCATTTGGAATTACCCTAAAAAATGGAACAGTTCGCATGATGTCTTCTTTACTCGATGCAGCAGTTTTTCCTGGCAACCAAGGCGGGCCTTTAGAACATGTGATTGCTGGCAAAGCGATTGCCTTCAAGGAAGCTTTAACAGACGGATATATGCACTACATCGTTCAAGTGAGAAAAAATGCACAGGCTATGGCCGCTGCCTTTGTGAAAAGAAATTACCACTTGATATCTGGTGGCACTGACAACCATTTGATGCTTATTGATTTGCGCAATAAAAACATTACTGGTAAGCAAGCAGAACAAGCTTTAGTTCGAGCAGAAATTACGGCCAATAAAAACATGGTCCCATTCGATGATAAGTCTCCATTTGTGACTTCTGGAATTCGTGTGGGCACAGCTGCCATCACAACAAGAGGTTTAAAAGAAGCCGACATGGAAACAGTGGTGTCGCTAATTGATGAAGTTCTTATGAATCATGAGAATGAGGAAACGATTCAGCAAGTAGCTCAAAAAGTATATGATTTGATGGCCAGTAGGCCTTTGTTTGTAGCCTAAAACTTGTGCTGGTAAGCGCCCAAGTCTGGGTTCGTAGTTCTATTTTCGCCACTTATATCGAACGGAACTTGGTTTGCGATGTCTATTGCACCTTTCCCTATGAGTTCGCTTTGTTCACCCAATCGATAATCAATTTTATCGGGGTTCATAAAATCTGCTGTTACATTTATGAATGGATTTTTATAATGTTGAACATTCTCAAAATCATAAAAAGGATTTCCGCTAAATTTCCCTGTAACATCCTGAAATTTAACTGCGGTGTGATTTAAATAAAACTCAAAATTTAAATCCGATATTTTATTTGCAATAAACTCAATAGATTGGTTTCCTGTGATGACACAGTTCAAAAAATCAGCTTTCTCTAAGGGTTTGCTAAAAATGGAGCCATCTTCTAATTCAATCCCATCATCTATTAAGACCGTCGGTTGATTTCGATAGCTACGTTTCCAGTCATTCGAAAAGGTGCAATGTTTGAATTGATATTTACCTCCAATATTTCCATAAAAAGAAGTTAAACCTGCACTGCCAAAAACCGAATTCTCGGCCTCAATATGAGCTGTTTTTCCCCAAAGATTGAAAAGAGCACTGTTGTGTATTTGAACATTTTTTAGTGTCAAGGTAGGGGAGTTGCTTCCGTCTTGATGATCCATCAAAAGTCCTATAGTGGCATTTTTTATGGTCAGGTGATTGAGCTCATGAGCAGTACTTCCATCGGTGAGCCAAACCATGCCCCATTGCCCTGGAACATGCTCGTAGTCGGGTTCCAAACGGTCACCTTCAAATATCACTTCCTTTTCAAGAAGTAAGGGGTCTTGGCTAATGGCGCCGTTTACTTTTAGGCTGCTTTGATCTGCTGCGATGAGCCCTGATTCAGCATGGAAATGCACTCGACTTCCAGCTTCAAAAACCGCAGTTTTTCCCGATGGAATGGCTGCGTATCCATAAATTACATAAGGTTTTTCGGCACTAAAGATCAATTCACTGTCATCTAGATAAAAGCCTTGAATGAACAAGGATTCGCCTTGGTCATTTACGCCAACTTCTAGAACTTCAGTGGTGCCATTGTCGAATCTTTTAGGATACAGAAAGATGGCGTCTTTAGCCAAACTCACCAGCTCAATGGCTTGATTTTGGCCTTCTTGTTCAAAAATAAGTTGATCAGAAATAAGCATCTCAACCTGATTTTGAATGGAACTCGAAGGAATTGTAGCTTCCACAAACACAAACAAACTGTCTTTGGACATTATTTCAACATCATGAAGCACGTTTCCTACCTGACCATCAATCGCAAATCGAAAGGGTGAATTTGAGCCTGATTTAAGCTTTACTGTTGGGATGCTTAAGTGTGTTTTTGTGGGGTTGTAAATTTTAAGAGAATAGGTTTTAGAACTTATATTCCCAAACAAGGTGTCTAAATAAAGTGTGTCTGCACTAAAAACCAATTGCCCAGAAGATTTTGTGAATGCCAATTCGGTTTCGCAACTGTTCCATGACCATGCCATAATTGCAACCAGAACAATTATTAACGAATGTTTACGACTATGAATAAAATAGCGTGTCAAAAATTTATTGTTTTAGGATGATTTTTAATTCAAACATTTTATCCCAATTTTTACCAGTCACAAAAAAAGTTTTTCGCTCGGGATGATAGGCTAAACCATTGAGGACATCTAGTTTTGGGTGCTCAGTAACCTTGTTTTTTAGGCCTGTGAAATCAATCACACCTTCCACAACGCCCATGGCCGGGTCAATGATTAGACCAACTTCCTTATTGAATTGATAAGTGTTGGCGTATATTTTTCCATTCACCCACTCCAATTCGTTGATTTTGGTTAAAACTTTAGAATCGGTTAACACTTCAATGAAATCAATTTCTTGGCCAGATTTTGGATCTAGCCTCCATATTTTTTG
>CAYZFD010000077.1:0-5514 GCA_964477735.1 uncultured Flavobacteriaceae bacterium | reverse complement strand
CTTTATGGGCTGATATTGACAAAGCTAAGTGGGAATGCCTAACGCCAAAAACACTCAAGAAAATTTGAACGAAAATCGTTTTATAAACAGAGAAATTAGTTGGTTGTCCTTTAACGAGCGTGTGTTGCAGGAAGCCAAGGACCCCAGTGTTCCTCTTATTGAAAGGTTACGTTTTTTAGGAATCTTTTCTAACAATCTTGATGAATTTTATAAAGTGCGCTATGCTACAGTGAAGCGTGTTGCTCTCAGTGAAAAATCAGGAAGAAAAGTTTTTGGTGGGCAAACTGCAGCAGATTTATTAAAGGAGATTACACACATCACCATAGAACTTCAAAAAGAAAGTATTCGGGTTTTAGAGGGCATAGAAAAAGAACTCGAAGCCGAAAATATTTATTTCATAAATGAAAATGAAGTTCTGCCTGAACAGGAAGCTTTCTTAAGAAATTACTTTTTACAAACTGTAAGTCCAGCCTTGGCCACCATCATGCTCAATGGTTTAAAAAAGTTTCCACATTTAATTGATACGCAATCCTTTTTAGCTGTAAAAATTATTTTAAAAGAACATTCGAGAACACCACAATATGCCCTTATTGAAATTCCAACTTCGATTAGTCGATTTGTAGTTTTGCCCACCACTGGTGATAAACAATACTTGATGATGGTTGACGATTTAATTCGATTTCACCTAAGTTCTATTTTTAGCATTTTCGAAACAGAAAGTATTGAAGCACACATGATTAAGATCAGTCGAGATGCCGAACTTGATTTCGATGATGACCTAAGTAAAAGTTATATTGAAAAAGTTTCAGAAAGTGTAAAAGATCGTTTGGATGCCGATCCTGTTCGTTTTGTTTATGACCAATCTATTGCCCAAGATACGCTCAAGTTTTTGTTAACTAAGATGGGAATCAATGATCGCACTGACAGTTTGATTCCTGGAGGTAGATATCATAATCGAAGAGATTATCGAAATTTTCCAAGTTTAGGCAGAGCCGATCTTTTATACGCTCCTGTAGCGCCACTTATGGTCAAAGATTTTAAACTACAGGGAAGTTTGTTGTCACAAATATCTCGTCGTGATTTTTTGGTTTATACACCTTACCACACTTTTTCATACATCACCAAGTTTTTACGTGAATCTGCTCTCGATCCTCAAGTTAAAAACATATACATCACCATTTACAGACTTTCTAAACTTTCGAATATTGCCAGTGCACTCACCAATGCGGCTAAAAGTGGCAAAAATGTGGTGGTTCAAATCGAATTGCAAGCAAGATTCGATGAGAAAGCAAATATTCGCTATGCTGAGCAGTTGAAAGCAGAAGGAGTACAGCTTATTTTTGGAATTCGAGGTTTAAAAGTCCATAGTAAAATTTGTGTCGTAGAGCGTTATGAACAAAACAAAATTAAGCGTTATGGTTTTGTAAGCACTGGAAATTTTAATGAATCCACAGCAAAAGTTTATACCGATTACACCCTATTTACAAGCAATCAAAGTTTGTTAAAAGAGGTGAAGCAAGTGTTTCAGTTTCTTCAAGTCAATTACATTCAAAAGAAATATAAGCAACTGATTATTTCTCCTTTTGGAACAGAGAAAAAGTTTAGAAAATTGATTTTCAACGAAATTGAAAATTTCAAAAAAGGACAGCCCGCTAAAATTAGAATTAAACTCAACAATCTCACCAGTTATAAAATGGTGGAAGCCTTGTATGCTGCCAGTCGCGCCGGCGTGAGCGTTGAGCTCATTGTTCGAGGCATTTGCTGTTTAATTCCAAATGTAAAAGGGATGAGCGAAAACATCCAAGTTATTAGTGTGATTGATAAGTTTTTAGAACACCCCAGACTTTTGATTTTTGAAAATGCAGGAAATCCTTTGGTTTATATCTCTTCGGCAGATTGGATGACAAGAAACTTAGACAATAGAGTAGAAGTCTCATGTCCTGTTTATGATGAAAACATTAAAAATGAACTCATTGAAACTTTTGAAATGAGCTGGTCTGACAATCAAAAATCGAGGTTGGTAAATGCTCCCACACCCAATGCCTATTTAAAGAACGACAAAAACCCCCTTCGGTCGCAGTTTGCTCTATATGAATATTATCAAAACAAATTGAACGAAGCGACATGAAAATTAAAAAATTTGCTGCAGTCGATATCGGTTCAAATGCCATTAGGATGCTGGTTTCAAACGTGTTGGAGCGAGAAAAAAAACCACCTCTTTTTACCAAAAACGCGCTGATCCGTTTGCCCATACGGCTTGGACAAGATTCTTTCACCGTTGGTGAGATTTCAAAAAAAAACAGACAGCGACTCGTTGAAGCCATGAAGGCTTTTAAACTGCTAATGGAAATTCATGAGGTTGAAGATTATATGGCCTGTGCTACGTCGGCTTTGAGAGAAGCCAACAATGGACAAAAAGTGGTTGAAAAGATTGAAAAGGAAACCAAAGTCGCTATACAGATTATAGATGGTCGTCGCGAAGCAGAAATTATTGCTTCGTCTGAACTTTTTGGGCTAATTCAGGACAACAACACCTATTTATATGTTGATGTTGGGGGAGGAAGTACAGAATTTACGGTTTTTTCAGGAGGAAAAATCATCAATTCAAAGTCCTTCAAAATTGGAACAGTGCGAATGCTTAACGAAATGGTTCCTGACGCTGTTTGGGAGAAAATGAAAAACTGGATTTTGAAGCACACAAAATCCTTTCAAAAAATATCTGTCATTGGATCTGGGGGGAACATTAACAAATTACACAAACTAGCAGGAAAAAAATATGGCGTCCCACTTTCCTACTCAACCCTCAATGAGCAATATCAACGTTTATCTAAAATGAGTTTTGATGATATGGTTTTTGAGTTAAGACTCAACCCTGATCGTGCCGATGTGATAGTGCCAGCAACTAGGGTTTATTTAATGGCCATGAAGTTTAGTAAGTCCACAAAAATTTATGTTCCAAAAGTTGGTTTGGCTGATGGTATGATTAAAACCATTTATTATGAACGCCATCAACCGTGAATGGTCTCCTCTTTGCCTAAATCTAACATAATTTTAGCTTCGAATTCCAACAAGTTTTGCCATTTTTGGTCCACAATTTTACGGTCTTCATAGGTTCTCGCAAAATTCAAAAACAAGGTGTAGTGATTGGCTTCGCTTATCATTAGTTTTCGATAAAATCGTGCAAGTTTTTTGTCGGTCAAATGTTCAGACAACAACCGAAAGCGCTCGCAACTACGTGCCTCAATCAGTGCAGCATATAAGAGTTTGTGAATCAGTAAATCTTTTCTAGAGCCTCCTTTTGGAAAAAACTGCATCAATCTATTCACATACTGGTCTTTTCGTTCTCGTCCAAGGCTCATGCCACGCTCGGTGAGTAGATCGTGAACCATTTTAAAGTGGCTCATTTCTTCTTGTGCTAAGTCGGTCATGGCACGCACGAGTTCAGTTTTTTCTGGAAATAGAACAATCATGGTTATGGCCGTGCTAGCTGCTTTTTGTTCGCAAAATGCATGGTCAATTAAGATCTCTTCAATATTTTTTTCTGCAATATTGACCCATCTCGGATCGGTGGGAAGTTTAAGTCCTAACATCACAAATCTAATTTAAATTCTTTACGAAGCGTTTCAATGTGGGGATTGATGGACTTTAACTTTTCATATTTCTCCATGGGGGTGTAGATATACTGTTTTTCAATCACTTCGTTAATTTCTATTTCAATGCTTATTTTGTGATTCTGCAGCGAATTTTTTAAATACTTGAGCAAGGGTTCCGAAGCTCTATAAAATTCAACTTTATTGGTTTGATTTGGAAATGTTAGATGAATTTCTGTTTCGTTTTCAAGTCTAGGAGTATCAAGTTGCATGAGTGTTGCCAAGTTGTGTGCCCCTTCATTTTTAAGTTTAATGGTAAAATCTTGCCATGTTTTCAATAGTGCATCAACATTGATTTCGTTTTCAGGTAAATTTTCTGAAGCTCCTTCTGCTTGTTTTTGTTGCTGCGCAACTATTTTTTTAAGTTTTAAACTAGAGAGCGATAATCCAGACACGCCTTCGGTCATTTGTTTTGGTGGGGTGTAGGTAGGTTTGCGTTCTTCAACTATATTTTCAATGGCCGGTGACTCAGTTTCTGATTCAATGACTTCAGCGTCAACCAGTTTTTGCTCCTTAGCTTTTTGCGGGAGTTTTACTTCTGATGCGGAGATGATGTAGGGGCTAGGCTTTTTTTTTTCGGCCGCATCATTTATAGATGCTAGCTGCATGAGGGTAAGTTCTACCAAAAGCCGTTGGTTCTTACTGATTTTATATTGCAGATCGCATTGATTGGCTATTTCAATGGCTTTGGTTAGAAAAGAAGAATCTGTTGTTTTAGACTGAGATGCATAGGCTTTCTGAGCATTTTCACCAACTTCTAATAGCACCAGTGTTTCAGGGTTTTTGGCTACCCACAAGTCTCTAAAATGTGTGGCAAGTCCGGTTACGAAATGATGCCCATCAATCCCTTTTTGAAGTATTTTATCGAACAACAAAATAGCTTCAGGAATTTGTTGCTGGATAAGATGAGTGGTCATTTCGAAATAAGTGTCATAATCGAGAATGTTAAGGTTGGTGGAAACCGCCTCAACGTTGACTTCAGTACCCGAAAAACTTACGATTCTATCGAATATCGAAAGTGCGTCTCTCATGGCGCCATCTGCTTTTTGAGCAATTAGATGAAGGGCATCGTCATCGACCTGAATGTTTTGTTGATGGGCAATTTTTTTTAAATAATTTTTGGCATCCTCAATGCCAATTCTTTTAAAATCAAAGATCTGACACCGTGACAGAATGGTTGGAATAATTTTGTGTTTTTCTGTGGTGGCCAAAATAAAAATGACGTGCGCAGGTGGCTCTTCGAGGGTTTTTAGAAAGGCATTAAAAGCTGCCTGGGAGAGCATATGCACCTCATCAATGATATACACTTTAAATTTGCCTACTTGTGGAGGAATTCGCACCTGATCAATTACGGTTCGAATATCATCGACAGAGTTGTTTGAGGCCGCGTCTAGTTCAAAAATATTGAAAGCAAAATCTTCGTCTGGTGCTTCTGTGCCATCTTGGTTGATTTTTTTGGCAAGAATACGCGCACAGGTTGTTTTGCCAACACCTCTTGGGCCGCAAAACAACAGTGCTTGTGCCAAATGGTTGTTTTGAATGGCATTTTCGAGGGTGGTAGTAATGGCCTCCTGACCCACAACATCGGCAAAAGTTTCGGGTCGGTATTTCAGTGCTGATACGACAAACGGCTCCATGACACAAATATAAAAATTGTAAGGCAGAATATTATGAGGGAAAAAGAATGAAAAACATCAAGTTATGAACATAGCACTTAAAAGCCTACTTTTGCCCGAGCAGGCCTTCCTATCGCTGTTCACTTTGTGAAGAGAGGAAAGTCCGGACACCATAGAGCAGCATAGCGGGTAACACCCGTCGTTCGTTTAGGCGAATAGGACAAGTGCAACAGAAAGCAAGTACAGTT
>CAYZFD010000076.1:0-5668 GCA_964477735.1 uncultured Flavobacteriaceae bacterium | reverse complement strand
CTTTCACGAATTTCCCTAAACTTTTGGTTCGTGCAACCCAGGCATTCCCTCTTTTCGTAGAGGAAACAAAACTTATTTCATCCCCATTAACCAATCCTAAATAACCGCCTTCTGTGGGCATTTTATCTTCAAAAGTTACTTTGATGTTCTTTTTTAGGGCAAAAGATTTATTTACCACATAGAGGGTATCGTGATTTTGCTTAATGTCAACAAAAGTGTTTTCAAAAAATGCTTCCTTAGGAAAATAAACATCACCCAAATCGAAAGTGTAGAGGTAGTCGCGATGGGTTTCAATGGGCTTTCCATCAGGAATATTTGTTTTAATGTCAACATTGTCTTCACTGCCCACCAAGCTGACGTGAATGGTGGAGGTGTTTCCTTCAAAATCGGAAATTACAATTCTAAGATTCATTTCCTCATCTGCTCCCAAGCTTAAAAGCGTAGTCGGACCTTCATATAGTCTTAAACGGTTTGAAGGTGTTTTGAAAAGTTTTTGTATTCTGTTGCGATGGGTTTTATAAAATGAATGATCGATTAATGTATTGATGTAGGAAGATTCTTCGAACGAAAAACGATCAAATTTATATTCGATGTATGGATTTCCATTGGCAAAAGTCTGCACCCTGTAAACACCATTTTTATTGTAGGTTAAATCCTGTCGATCAAAGGCCTGAATTCCAAAACCAAAACTGCCTTTAGTTTTTATTATGTCAGAAACAAAAGTGCTGTCATTGATTTTTTTTATAGGAATTTGTGTGGGTTCTACAAAGGGGTGTTTTTCAACGTCATTAGGAAAGTTGTAAAGCCAAAGTGCCTGGGGTGTGGGCGGTTGGTGGTCGTCAATCTGAAAACTAAAACTTAGTGGATTTAAAGGTTCTTGAGTTTCACTGTCTCTTATTTCGAAATGAAGATGAGGCCCTCCCGAACTTCCTGTGTTTCCAGAATAGGCGATGATTTGGTTGGCTTCGATTTCAATTTGATCTGTTGTAGGGTATAAATCAAAAGTGTAGGATTCTTTTTGATATTGAATCTCACGAGCGATTTTTTCTATTTCGGGAGCAAATTTTTGTAAGTGTGCATAAACCGAAGTGATGCCGCTTGGGTGCGTAATGTAAAGGACTTTTCCAAAGCCAGCTTCCTGAATTTTGATGCGCGACACATAGCCCGATTCAATCGACCTTACTGCAAAACCCTGTCGCCCTTTGGTTTTAATATCTAAACCAGAATGGAAATGATTGCTTCGTAACTCTCCAAATGTTCCAGAAAGCAATAAAGGGATTTCTAAAGGGGGTTGCGGAGTTGTTTGGCCAATGCAACACCCAAAGCATAGGACAAAGATGAAGTTTGAAAACTGCTTTAACATGCAACCAAAATTAAGCTTTTCGTTTGCAAAGGAAAAATTCAAAATTAAACTTGCGTAAGTCGGCTTGTATTGATAAATTTGATGAAGCAAAGCAAAAGGTCATTTCAAGTATGAATGATGCAATACAGGTTGTTGATTTACTGGAGGTTAGAGTGCAGAAATTGATAAAATTACTCCAAGAAACAGTCGAAAAAAATCAAGCATACGAACAGACGTTAGCCGCAAAAAAGCAGGAAATGGTTTTGCTACAACAAGATCACAAACTGCTTCAAGAACGCTATCAGTCGCTCAAAACCGCCGCTGCTTTGCTCGGCAGTAAGGACGATAAAAAGTCTGCAAAATATGTTATAAATAACCTTATCAAGGAAGTGGATGATTGTTTAGCCATCCTGAGTCCTTGATAAAATTCTAAATAGTGTGCAAAAGATTAAATTGTCAATTGCCAATAGGGTTTATCCATTAAGCGTTCATCCTAATCAAGAGGAGGGGCTACGAAAAGCCGCTAAAGAAATTGATGAGATGATTTTGCACTATGAGAAGAATTATGCAGTGAATGATAAGCAAGATGTTTTGGCCATGTGTGCCCTTCAACTTGCTGTTCGTTTATCTCGGGGTGAACAGAAAAACATATCTATCAATAGCACCATGGTGGAGAAACTTTCTCAGCTTAGCGATAAAGTTTCTAACGCCATAGATGCAAACGTTCATTAACAAAAATCGCATACTGCCTGCGCCTGTAATTTTGATAAACTCAACGCCAATTCTATTAAAAGAGGTGAGTTTAGGTGGCTAAAGCAAGCCGTCTTTGAACGGATCCTTGAACCGCTTTGTAGCCTCAAACCTGATTTTTTAGAGTTTATACAAAACACTATGGTGCGGGCTTTTTTTATTTAAAAAATATGGAACCAAACATCATCATAATACTTGCTGCTGCTGTCGGTATAGCAGTGGGCTTAGGAGTTGCGAAACTAATAGAGCGCAACAGAAATAAAAACATCATTGGAAAAGCTGACGCTAAAGCAAAAATCATCATTGATCGTGCTCGAGAAAAGGGTGAAAAAATCAAAAGTGAACGTATTTTCCAAGCAAAAGAAAAGTTTTTAGAACTCAAAAGCGAACACGAAAAGCAGGTCTTGGCTTCAGACAACAAAATGAAGGAGGCACAAAAACGCATTCGTGACAAAGAATCTCAAGTGTCTAGTGAGCTTTCAAGAAATAGCAAACTCAATACCCAATTAGAGGAAAAAATTAGTGATCTTTCGAACCGTCAAGACTTGATCGACAAAAGAAATGATGAACTCGAAAAGCTCATTGGCCAACAAGTGTCACAGCTCGAAAACATCTCAGGGCTTTCTGCGGCCGATGCCAAAGAACAACTCATGGAAACCTTAAAACAAGAGACTCGTTCTGAGGCCACAGCCTTGGCGCAGCGCGCCATTGAAGAAGCCAAATTAACGGCTCAGCAAGAGGCCAAAAAAATCATCATCAATACCATTCAACGTATAGGAACTGAAGAGGCCGTTGAAAATTGCGTTTCGGTTTTTAATCTAGAGTCCGACGACGTTAAGGGGCGCATTATTGGACGAGAGGGTAGAAACATTAGGGCCATTGAAGCAGCAACAGGAGTTGAAATTATTGTGGATGACACCCCTGATGCGATAATCCTCTCATGCTTCGATTCGGTTCGTAGGGAAATTGCACGTCTATCCCTTCACAAATTGGTGACTGATGGGCGTATTCACCCCGCAAGAATTGAGGAGGTTGTGAGAAAAACCACCAAACAAATCGAAGCTGAAATTGCTGAGGTTGGCAAAAGAACAGTTATCGATCTTGGCATTCATGGCCTTCATCCCGAATTGATTAAAGCAGTTGGCAGAATGAAATACCGTTCTTCCTATGGTCAAAACTTATTGCAACACTCTAGAGAAGTGGCCAAGTTGTGTGGCATAATGGCTGCAGAGTTAAAAATCAATCCAAAACTTGCCAAACGCGCTGGTCTATTGCACGACATTGGCAAGGTGCCCGAAGAGGAAACCGAAACACCACATGCCTTATTGGGCATGCAATGGGCCGAAAAATATGGTGAAAAACCAGAGGTTTGTAATGCCATAGGTGCTCATCACGACGAAATTGAAATGACGCATCTCATTTCTCCCATTGTTCAGGTTTGTGATGCCATTTCTGGGGCCCGTCCTGGTGCGCGAAGACAGGTATTAGACAGTTACATTCAACGCTTACATGAAATGGAAGAAATTGCCTATAATTTCAATGGTGTAGAAAAAGCCTATGCCATTCAAGCAGGGCGTGAGTTGCGTGTAATGGTAGAAAGTGAAAAAGTGAGTGATGATCAAGCGGCTCAGCTTTCATTCGAAATTTCACAAAAAATTCAAACAGACATGACCTATCCTGGACAGGTTAAAGTCACCGTAATCAGAGAAACTAGGGTGGTAAATATTGCCAAATAGGGCTTAAATCACTGTTGTTTTTGAGGAATGTATCAATTGATTTTTTAGGGTTTTTAGCTCACTTGCAGTCAAGTGTCTCCATTTTCCTACGGCTAAGTCTAGATTGATGTTCATGATGCGAGTGCGCTGTAATTTAACCACTCGATAGCCTAAATATTCACACATGCGCCGAATTTGTCGATTCAAACCCTGAGTTAATACTATTTTAAATGTTTTTTTGTGTGTTTGTTTCACAAAACATCGCTTCGTAATGGTATCTAGAATTGGAACACCATCACGCATTCGTTGAATAAATTCCTTGGTGATGGGTTTGTCAACCGTTACAATATATTCTTTTTCGTGTTGGTTTCCAGCTCTTAAGATTTTGTTTACGATATCGCCGTCGTTTGTCAAAAAGATAAGCCCTTCACTTGCTTTGTCCAGGCGGCCGATGGGAAAAATTCGGCTAGGGAAATTCACAAAATCAATGATATTGTCTTTCTCAACTCCACGATCAGTGGTGCAAACAATTCCTACTGGTTTATTGAGTGCAAGATATACAGCTTTGGAGTCTTTATTTGCTACTTCTTTGCCCAAAACATGAACAACATCAGAAGGATTTACTTTTTGTCCTAATTGCGCCTTTGAGCCGTTTATGGTAACCTTTCCAGCTTCGATAAGCTTGTCCGCTTCACGTCTCGAGCAAAACCCAGCTTCTGTGAGATATTTGTTTAAGCGAATGGCACTCTCTTGCTCCATATGAATTTCGTTGGCTACAAAAATACAAGAAAAAGTTTGGCTTATGGTTTCAGATATGATCTCATAAAAAAACATTTTTTTTAAAAATTATTGCCATCGGACGAAAAAAATAAATACATTGCCTGCCATATGCCTAAATCACACCAAAATTCAATTGAAAGCATGGCTCCCGGAAGAATTTGCCTTTTTGGGGATCATCAAGACTATCTCAATCTTCCTGTCATTGCTTGTGCTATCAATCGTTTTGTTTGTGTGCGGGCCACAGCTCACGAATGGCCCCACTTTAAAATCAACTTAAAAGACATTGGCGAAACGCTCACGATTCCTTTAAGCCCATCTAAATTCGATCATTCCAATCATTTGTTAGCTTTAGGTTATCATGTTTTGTGTTCTGAAGGCTTGTCTATTCAGCAGGGTTATGAGGTGAACGTAAGCGGTGATCTACCCATAAATGCAGGTTTGTCGAGTTCAACGGCATTGTTGGTGGCCTGGCTCCAATTTTTGGCTACTGTGGGTAGTCTATCCTACAATGAAAAGCAATTGGCACTTTGGGCCTACAAGGCTGAGGTAGAGTCAAGAGGTGGTTCTGGTGGAAAAATGGATCAATTTAGCATCACCCACGGAAATCATATTTTCTTTGACACCAAAACTGATGAAGTTCAGTTTCTTCAAGCCAAGCCTCCTGTTTTAATTGTGGGGGTTTCGGGAATTCCAAAAAATACGGATGGGATGCTAAAAAGATTAAAAGCCTTAACTTGGGAGTCTATTCATTATGTGAGCGATCACATCACTAATGTAGATTACACAAAACTTCAACCAGCTGAACTCCAACCTTTGTTGGATGCGATGCCTGCAGATCTGCGTGCCTATTACAAAGCCGCAGTTTTAAACCATTCCATCACATTAAAAGCTAAAACGCTTCTTGAGTCCCCAACACCCGATTGGAAACAAGTGGGTGACCTTCTTAATGCGCATCAAAGTTGTTTGCGTGATTTGTTGAAAGTTTCAATTCCTCGGATAGATACCATGATAGAAGCCGCTTTAATAGCGGGTGCTTTGGGTGCCAAAATTGTGGGATCGGGTGGAGGAGGTTGTTTGATGG
>CAYZFD010000075.1:0-5697 GCA_964477735.1 uncultured Flavobacteriaceae bacterium | reverse complement strand
TGTTTGGGATTGTCTGCCTTACTAACGAGCAGCAATCTATTCAACCCTTCAACATCAACATTTGAAGCAGAGGGGACAGGGCATCTGACCCCCCAAATGTGCCGATTTCCGGCCATCCAAGATTCGGATTATCCATCCTTTTCATTGTTTTTAGAAAATGGATTTTTGGCCTTTTCGTCGGCTTTAGGTTTTCAAGAGTCGGGGAATCGTTATCACAAAATCAATGCCTATGACCATTTGGGTAGGTATCAATTTGGGGCTGAAACCCTTCGTTTATATCGCGTTACCAATTTGCCTTATTTTTTGCGCACCCCTGAATTGCAAGAGCGGGTGTTTTTAAGAAATCTTCAGCGCAACAAATGGGTGCTTCGGCGGGATATTAGGCGTTTTGTGGGGCTAAAAATTAGTGGCATTGAGATCACAGAGTCGGGCATTTTGGCCGCAGCACATTTGGCAGGACCAGGAAATGTGAAGCAATATCTTCGAAGTTGGGGAGCTTTGAATGTGTCTGATGCTTTTGGGACAGATTTAGAGACCTATCTCGAACGTTTTTCTGGATATGACCTTTCAGTGGTTGTTGCCAAACAAAAACCACGCCTCTAAGTGGCCAGAAGTGCAAAGATTACAGGTTTTTTGTGTAGATCAATTCTTGTTTTTTTCCAAGCGTAAACAGGTTGTGTTTTCACATATTCTTGGGCTGTGGTGAGTGCAGCCGCCACACAGAGTTGGGTTTCGGGTTTAAGCCATTTCAGCAAATCTTCAAGCATCTTACTGTTTCTATAGGGGGTTTCCATAAAGATTTGAGTTTGCTGTTTTTCTTTCGAATTTTTTTCAAGTTGCTGTATGTCCTTTTTTTTGCTTTGAGGATCAATGCTTAAATAGCCATGAAAAGCGAAACTTTGTCCGTTTAGACCAGACGCCATCAGTGCCAAAAGGATAGAGGAGGGGCCCACAAGGGGCACAACTTGAATGCCGTTTTGGTGGGCGCAACGCACCAGAGCCGCACCAGGATCGGCCACAGCAGGGCAGCCTGCATCTGAGATGAGCCCTAGGTCATCACCATTTAGGCAAGGGGTTAGCAACGTCTTTAAGGATTCGTCGGGAGTGAATTTGTTGCAGAGTTGTACGTTTAGATCTCCTTGGTTTTTGGAGGGGGCCATTTTTTTGATAAAGGCACGTCCTGCTTTTTCTGTTTCAAACACAAAATGATGAATGTGCTCCACGGTTTGCTTTACAGAAAGTGGAATGGATTCGAGTGGAGGTGTCTCTCCCAGTAAATTGGGGATCAGAAATAGTTTTCCAGTGTTTTTCATAGGTTAAATTTTTAGGGCAATTCTTTTGCAGGCTTCTTCAATGAGCTCGAAAACAACTTCGAAATCTTGAGTTGTTCCATAATAGGGGTCAGGAACGTTTTTTTGGTCGAGTTGGGCATATTGGGTCAGTCGAAATACTTTTTTACGGTCGTTTTCCGATTTGGCCAACCGCAACACGTCTGCTTCATTGTTGGTGTCCATGACAAAAATATAATCAAAACGCTCAAAATCTTTTTCCGAGAATTTTCTGGCTTGTTGCTTTGAAATATCGACCCCGTTTTTTTGGGCAACATCGATAGATCGCGCATCGGGTTTGGCGCCTATGTGATAGCCAGCAGTGCCGGCCGAATCTACTTTATATAGGTTGTGATCAAGAAGCTTGGCCATGATGCCATGTGCCAAAGGTGAACGACAAATATTGCCTAAACAAACCATTAAAACGCGTTTTTTGGGCATGTGCTTGGGTGTAAAAAAAGAAATCAATAACTAGTGGGCTAGTTTTTTATTGAGGTCGTCCACGTATTTTCTAAATTGCTTATCAGTAAAAGCAAGATTGTCAACGGTTTTGCAGGCGTGCAATACAGTGGCGTGATCGCGGTGACCAATTTGCGAACCAATGCTGGCCAAAGAAGCTTTGGTATATTTTTTGGCAAAAAACATTGCCAACTGTCTCGCCTGAACAATGTGTCTTTTTCGAGTTTTCGATTGTAGCGTATTTACATCCATCTGAAAATATGAGGAAACAATCTTTTGAATATAGTCGATGGATATTTCTTTTTTGGTGTTTTTTACAAACTTATCGACCACTTGTTTGGCCAATTCCAAGGTGATGTCTCTTTTGTTAAAGGAGGACTGAGCAATCAATGATATGATGGCACCTTCCAATTCTCGAATGTTTGTTTTGATGTTTTTGGCCACATACTCCACAACTTCCTCGTCGATCTCCACCCCATCTCGGTATAGTTTATTTTTGAGGATAGAAATACGAGTTTCGAAGTCAGGTTTTTGCAATTCTGCAGACAAGCCCCACTTGAAACGCGAAAGCAAACGTTGTTCAATGTCTTGCATATCAACAGGCGCTTTGTCTGAGGTTAGGATCACCTGTTTGCCGTTTTGGTGAAGGTGATTGAAAATGTGAAAGAAAACATCTTGAGTGCCACTTTTCCCAGAGAAAAACTGAACATCATCAATGATAAGAATATCGATCAACTGATAGAAATGGATAAAATCATTTCTTGTGTTCTTTTTAATGGCTTCTATATATTGCTGTGTGAATTTTTCAGCAGAAATATAGAGGACTGTTTTTTCGGGACTTTGGTCTTTAATATGAACACCTATAGCATGAGCGAGGTGGGTTTTGCCCAGCCCAACTCCTCCAAAAATGAGCAATGGATTGAAAGAGGTGCCTCCAGGTTTGTTGGCTACCGCAATCCCTGCCGACCTGGCCAAACGATTGGAGTCTCCTTCAAGAAAATTATCAAAGTTATAGTTTGGATTGAGTTGCGACTCAATTTTAAGATTACGAATCCCAGGAATAATAAAAGGATTGGTGAGTTCCCTGCTTGAGCGTAGGGGAGCATCTACATCTTGTGTTCCAATTGAAGTGCGTTTTTCACTAGGAATTTTTTCGGTGAAGGGTTTTTTGTTGCCGTAGGTGTTTTCCATTTTTATGATATACACCAACCGTGCCTCTTCTCCCAGCTCTTTTGTGAGTGAAAGCCTGAGCAATTTTACATAGTGTTCTTCGAGCCATTCGTAAAAAAATTTGCTCGGAACTTGGATGCTCAAAACCTTATCAGAAAGCTTTACTGGGACTATGGGTTCAAACCAAGTTTTGAAGGCTTGAGGTTGAATATTGTCTTTAACAAAAGACAGACAATTTCCCCATACCGATTCCGCAGTAATTTGCATTTTAACGCTTAATATTTTTGTTAGTTATCGATTTCTATTGGCTTTTCGAAGGGGCATAAGTGAGCCAGAATTCGACTACAAATATGTAAACAAATTATTGTAAAAAAAAACCTTTTGGCTATTGAATTTTAATTTTTTTTTACTGATATTACGAACATTCTTTTTAATTAAGAAAAACCCTACAATGGATTTCTTTTCATCTTCCCTGGAGATTACAACAAGATATGCCGAAACTGACCAAATGGGCTTTGTTCATCACGGAAATTATACCCATTATTTTGAGTTGGGTCGTATCGACTGGCTTAAAAAATTGGGATTTTCTTACAAAAAAATGGAAGAGGAAGGGGTGTGGCTCCCTGTGGTTCATTTAGATATACATTATAAAAAGTCACTCAGCTTTGATCAAACCTTTGTTTTAAAAACAAGTTTACACGATTGGCCTTCCTACACGATTGTTTTCGACTATCAAATAGAAGATCTTTCTGGAAGTGTTTTGGTGGTGGCCCAAACCAAACTTGTTTTCTTAGATGCGCATTCCAAAAAACCCACCCGATGTCCGGCAGATTTAATGACCGCCATTAAAAAGCATTAGGGTTTTCAAAGATTTCCAAAACGTCTCCTCCAATTTCTGTAATTTCAGAGGGCATTGAAGGTTTGTGGGGCGCTCGAAGTCCTGCTTCCAATAGTCCTGGCCCGGTAAATACACAGCAACTGTCCCAAAGATTTTGCTTCAGAAAATAATCAAAGGTTTTTTTTCCACCTTCTACAAGTAAGGATTGTATGTTTAGGTTGAAGAGGTACTGGCAAATTTGGGTATTGATGTTGTTTTTTTCTTGTAACACCACTTGTTGGATGGAGCTTGGAAGGTTATCATTTTTTTTTAAACCAAAAACTAAAGTCGTTGCCTCTTGATTAAACACATGAAAGGAAGCGGACAAGGCTGCACTTTTGTCTATCACAATTCGCAGCGGGTTTTGGCCGTTCCAATCTCTAACTGTCAGTCTTGGATTGTCTTGAATCACTGTTTGGCTACCCACCAAAATGGCCTGGTTTTCGGCGCGCCATTGATGCACCAATTGCCGACTGACCTTTGAAGTGATCCAATGTGGATGCCCCAAATTTTGTTTTTCAGGCGCTAAAAATCCATCTAACGATTGTGCCCATTTCAATGTAATGTGGGGTCGTTGTTTCTCATGATAGGTGATGAATTTTTTGTTTAAGGCTCTACAATCCGATTCTAAAACTCCTACCTTAACCTCGACTCCTGCTGCCTTCAATTGTGCAATGCCCTGGCCAGCTACTTTTTTATTTGGATCTGCACAACCGACCACCACCTTTTGAATTTTCTTATCCAAGATTAAATTTGTGCATGGCGGTGTTTTTCCGGTGTGACAACAAGGCTCGAGATTTACATATAATGTGGCTTTCTTGAGTTTCTGTGGCGTAAGGTTTTGGAGTGCGTTGACTTCGGCATGAGCCTGACCAGCTTTATGGTGCCATCCTTCCCCAATAATTTGACCATCTACCACCACAACACTGCCCACCATGGGGTTTGGGGAAGTCTGCCCAGAGCCTCGCGCTGCCAATTCAATGCAACGACTCATGA
This sequence comes from uncultured Flavobacteriaceae bacterium, assembly GCA_964477735.1. Lineage (GTDB taxonomy): Bacteria > Bacteroidota > Bacteroidia > Flavobacteriales > Flavobacteriaceae > CAYZFD01. Next base: position 867 of record CAYZFD010000075.1, on the reverse strand, counting down.
AACGTTCATCTAAACCTTTCTCCATGTTGATAAGAATTGTGCTCATGCATGATTTGAAAATTGAAAAACTGTATCTTCACCATGCAAAAATAACTAAAATATGATCGAGCAAAGCTCGTGGAGAATAAGACCTGTAGCTTCTACAGATAATGCTGAATTGGCCAAAGTTATTCGAACAGTTTTAATTGAAATGGGGGTGCCAAAAGTAGGAACGGCCTATGCTGATCCCGAGTTAGACACCCTTTTTGAAGCCTATCAAATGAAGTCGGCAACCTACTTTGTGTTAACCGATGGCGATAGGTTATTGGGTGGTGCAGGTGTTGGACCCTTACCCAATGAGGCAGTATCAGTTTGTGAACTTCAAAAAATGTATTTTCTTCCTGAGGCCCGATCGAAAGGATGGGGGCAAAAAATGATTGATACCTGTTTAACTCAAGCTAGAGCTCTAGGTTACACTCGGTGCTACATCGAAACCATGCCCAATATGCTGGCTGCTCAAAAACTTTATCAACGCAACGGATTTAAATACATTGAACATCCCATGGGAAATACAGGACATTATTCGTGCCCTGTTTGGATGCTTAAAGACCTCTAAATGAACCTCGCTGCTTTCGAAATAAAATTTAAAAATAGGCTTTCAAAAAACTATGAGCCCAACTCCCTTAAAACCATTTTTTATTGGTTAATGGAAGATCGATTGGGCTATAGCAAAGCCGACTGTGTGCTCAAAAAACAAGAAGAACTGCAGACTAATCAAATAGATCAATTGCTTGCTGATCTTCAACAACTAGAGGCCCATTGCCCCATTCAACATCTGTTGGAAAAAGTCTCTTTTTTAGATTTAGAACTCTTTGTGAGTCCAGCTGT
>CAYZFD010000074.1:0-5701 GCA_964477735.1 uncultured Flavobacteriaceae bacterium | reverse complement strand
GGGTAGGCATTGCGGTGAATCATCACAATGTGTGTTTGTTGATCAACAGGGTAGCAGAGCAGCATGACGGCGGCTTTTTTTGCTGTAGCAGCACGGGTCACATAATTATACAAGGCACCATCTAAGAAGGGAGGAGCCATCTTAAGCTGAACAGCTAAGCCAGGCAGTTCAAAAAAACCTATTTTTGAAGCCATAGCCATAAAATTATCGAAATGCATTGTTTTAGATTCTGTTTATTGATTTGCTGCTTAGGGGTATTGTCTTGCCAACGCAATCCCGAGCCTGCCCCCGAAAATACTAAAAAACAGGCGCTTGTGAAAACCGTTGTGCCCAAAGCTAGCCCTAAAAAAAACAAGCCTTTTGTGCTCAACGACGAAAACGCTATTCCATTCTTCTATGAATATGCCCAAAAAAACCTCGAAAACAAGGTGCGCATCCACACCCGATTGGGCAGCTTTGATATATTATTGTTTAGCCAAACACCCTATCACAGAGCCAATTTCATATACTTAACTAGAAAAAAATATTTCGATGGAACTTATTTTCATAGGGTGGTGAAAGATTTTATCATCCAGGGAGGCAATTCCGACAATCCCGAAACGGGTCAAAAACGAAGGAAAATTGGAAAATATCTACTCCCTCCCGATACCGATAGTGGTTTTCGCCACGATCGTGGCATAGTGTCTATGCCGAGCAGCGAAATCGAAAACCCCCACAAACTAGCATCGCCCTATGAATTTTTCATCGTGCAAAAAAAAGGAGGTGCCCACCACCTCAATGGAAATTACACCGCCTTCGGTAAGGTTATTCGTGGCATGGAAGTGGTCGATAAAATTGCCAACCTGCCCACAGACAAAAGAGAATGGCCCATCGAAAATGTTTACATCAAGGCTGAAGTATTAAAATAATTAATTCTAATAATATTTCATATTTTTATAGTCAAATTCTATTCTTTTGACCATAACCCAGTTGAAATATGTACTTGCCGTTGCCGAATACAGCAACTTTACATTGGCAGCTGAAAAAAGCTTTGTAACCCAACCCACGCTCAGTATGCAAATTCAGCGTTTAGAGGAAGAATTGGATATTCAGATCTTTGATCGAAGCAAAAAACCCATACAACTCACAGCTATCGGTAGAAAAATAGTGGCTCAAGCTAAAAATATAGTCGATGAGTCGAATCGAATGCAGGATGTGGTGGAGCAAGAAAAAGGCGTCATTGGAGGTGTTTTTAAAATGGCCATCCTCCCCACTGTGATGCCCACCCTATTGCCTATGTTTTTGAGTACATTAACAAAGAAATATCCACTACTTAAACTAGAAATTGAAGAACAAAACACACAGCAAATTATCGAAAACCTTAAAGATGGTCACATCGATATGGGCATCGTAGCCACTCCTCTCGACGATCCCAATTTGGTGGAAAGACCTTTGTATTATGAGCCATTTACGGTTTACCTAACACCAAACCATCCATTGTTCCAAAAGAAAACCCTAGCTCTTGACGACCTAAACATTGAAGATTTGTTGTTGCTCCGAGATGGACATTGTTTCAGAGAAGGCGTGCTAAACTTATGTGCTGTGAAAAAGAGGTCTAAAACCAAAGCATTTGAACTAGAAAGCGGCAGTTTTGAAACCATGATTAAGTTGGTGGATGAAGGTTTGGGAATGACCCTAATCCCCTATTTACACAGTCGAGATTTAGATGCCCAAAAGCAAGGAAATATTCGATTTTTCGACAAACCTGAACCTGCGCGAGAAATTAGTGTGGTCTATCCTAAAAGCGAACTTAAACTCCATATTATTGAAGCCATTCGATCAGTGATTCTTGGAGTGGTTCGTGGTGCCATAGTGTTTCAAGATGTGCAAATCATAAGTCCCAAAACAGCCACATAAAAAACATGGCTTATTTAGAAATCTATTGTTTTAGGGTAAATGAGGTCACCAATGAATTTGGCGTTTAATTCTTCACTTTCAAACTCCATTGAAAACGAAAAACAGAAACCTGTTCACCTTGTTCATTAACACCCTCGGCTTCGAGCCAAAGTGTTTGAGTGCCATTGGTGTTGATAGCATTTTGAACTGCCCGCAGCACAGATTTTCCATCCTTACAGCGAAAATGCAAACGTCCCACTGCTTTTTTGGTAAATGTAGCTTCGTTTTTCACTACCAACATCGACACTTTTTTTCCAGACAGCTCGATATATTTTGCCAACAAGGCACCCGTTGCCAGCTCTGCTGCCATTCCCTGAACTGCCCAAAACATGGATCGAAAAGGGTTTTGGTTTATCCAACTTAATTTCGCTGATGTTGTACATTTATGGTCGTCAATTTCCTTCACACGAACTCCACACAACCAGGCCGACGGAAGTCTCATTAAAGTAAACCAATTGAATTGTTTTGCAGTCATTTTTGTAAATATAACTGAAATATTTTAAAATTTTTAGTACTATGTATTGCATATTACCTTTTTTTGCTTAGTTTTGAAAAAAATTTATTATAACATGAACCTAGAAAACACCAAAGCTCAAATGCGGAAAGGCGTTTTGGAGTATTGTATTCTGTCTATTCTAAAGGAGGAAAAGCAATACACTTCAGAAATTCTTTCGAGACTAAAGGAGGCTAAAATGTTGGTGGTAGAAGGGACCATTTATCCCCTATTGACTCGCCTCAAAAATGCAGCATTATTGTCCTACAACTGGGAAGAATCAGCATCGGGTCCTCCAAGAAAATATTACACACTTACCGAAAAAGGCAGCAATATACTTGCTGAACTCGACGCATCTTGGGACGCGCTGTCGAAAGCTGTTTCATCTATCACATCAAAAACCAATAAAAAATGAATACGACCCTAAACATCAATTTGGCTGGCACTTTTTTTCATATCGATGAAGCCGCCTATCAAACATTAAAAAAATATTTAAAAATCATTGAAGACTCTCTTTCCGGCGACATCGGAAAAGAAGAAATCATGAGTGATATAGAGTCTCGTATTTCGGAATTGTTTGTAGAAAAGACAACACACGAACGTCAAGTTATTGGTCTTCAGGAAGTTGAAGAAGTGATTGCCATCATGGGACAACCCGAAGATTTTGTGATTGAGGGTGAAGAAAATCAAAAATCAGAACCTAACAAGGCACGTAAGTTTTTTAGAGATCCCGACGACCAATTTATTAGCGGTGTAGCCGCTGGCGTGGCACATTATTTGGGTTTAGACACTAAACTCGTACGTCTATTATGGCTTGCATTAGCGGTCTTTAGCTGGGGTGGTTTTTTCATATTTTATATTGTGTTGTGGGCCGTGATTCCTGTGGCCAAAACAACTGCTGAAAAACTTTCTATGCGGGGAAAGCCTGTTAACATCTCCAACATCGAAAAAAGGATAAAAGAAGAATTGGATGATGTGTCTGAACGTGTGCGTTCGGTCGATTATGAAAAAGCCGGAAATGGGATTGCTTCTTTTATCAAACAACTTATTCATGGCATTTCAAATTTACTTCTTATCTTGGTTAAAGCAATAGGAAAGTTTATTGGCCTATTGTTTATAATTGTAGGTGGAATTGGTTTGGTTGGCCTATTTTTAGGGCTTTTTTCGGCCAGCATATTTGACGTTCTTGACTTTCCTTTTTTTGAATTTTCTAACTATACCCACGTACCTTTTTGGATCATGTCTCTGTTAGCTTTTTTGGCAGCAGGCATTCCCTTGCTGTTTTTAGTGATGCTAGGCATTCGTGTGCTTAGCGGCCATGCCACCTTTAGAAACCGCACACTTAAATATAGCTTGGTTGGTCTATGGCTATTGTCCATAGTGGGGATCATAGGATTTGGTTTAGCTGAAGCCAAGCAATATGCCTACGAAGGTGCAGTGGTGAAACGTCATGAGTGGAAAGTGTTCCCTACAGACACTTTGCGAATCAACCTATTGGAAGACAACAATTTTACCTACCGCTATAGTGACGAACACCCTTTTGAATGGGTAGAAGATGAGCATGGAAAAAAATGGTTGTATAGCGAAGACATTAAGCTAAAGTTAAAATCTACTTCAGACAGCATTCCAATTCTAAAAGTGGAAAAAAGTGCCAGAGGGAGTAGTTTTAAGCATGCCAAAGAAAATGCTGCAACTTTGGTTTATCCGATCGAATTCATCAACAATTCCCTTACATTGCCCAATCATTTTTTGGCCGATTCGTTTAACCCCCTTCACGACCTTGAGGTTAAATTAGTCCTTTATTTACCCATTGAAAAGCCCATTAGGTTTGATGACAATCTACAACGAGTGTTGGGTTGGTATTTGAAACGCAATCCGAAAATAGACCGCGACCTGATGTGGAAATACATTTGGCAGATGAGTGCAGATGGGGTTCTAAACTGTTTAGACTGTCCAGATGAAAAAAAACTCTCTGTTCAGTTAGAAAAAGACAACCACTTTAAATTAAAAATAGACAAAGAAGGAATAGAACTTCGAAGTCGATAGTTTAGGATATTGTGGCCAAATAGCGCTCAGCATCTAAGGCTGCCATACAGCCTGTTCCGGCAGCGGTTACAGCTTGGCGATATTCTTTGTCTTGGACATCACCAGAAGCAAAAACACCAGGCTTGTTTGTTTTGGTAGATTTTCCTTTTGTGATCAAGTACCCTGCCTCATCCATATCCAATTGACCTTTAAAAATATCTGTGTTAGGTTTATGACCAATAGCGATAAAAAGTCCCGAAATCTGAATTTCTTCTTTTTCGCCTGTTTGATTGTTGACCATTCGAAGGCCCTCAACCACCATGTCACCCAGCACTTCATCGACTTCGGTAAAATAGCGCACATCGATGTTGGGGGTATTGTTCACACGGTGTTGCATTGCTTTAGAAGCCCGCATCTCTCCCCTACGTACCAGCATAGTGACTTTGGTGCAAATGTTGGCCAGGTAGGTCGCTTCTTCAGCGGCAGTATCTCCAGCACCAACAATAGCAACTTCTTGACCTTTATAAAAAAAACCATCACATACGGCACAAGCCGAAACGCCTCCACCTCGCAGTCGTTGTTCGCTAGGCAAACCTAAATATTTAGCGGTAGCTCCTGTGGATATGATCACCGTTTGAGCTTCAATTTGGTGTTGGTTGTCCACTGTGACATGATGAATCCCCCCAACTTTATCACTTAACTGAACAGCTGTAACCATTCCGATGCGCACTTCTGTTCCAAAACGCTCTGCTTGTTTTTGAAGCTGCACCATCATGGTGGGGCCATCTACCCCTTCGGGATACCCTGGAAAGTTATCCACTTCTGTGGTGGTGGTGAGCTGACCCCCTGGCTCCATCCCTGTATAAAGAATGGGTTTGAGATCAGCGCGAGAAGCATATATGGCCGCAGTATAGCCTGCAGGCCCTGAACCTATGATTAAGGTTTTAATTTTTTCGGGAGTGGAACTCATTTGAAATGATTTAGGGTGCAAAATTAGCAGATTTAAAGGCAGGCTAAAACATAAATTTATTAAAAGTAATAAAGAAACTGTGAATAAATACAAAGATAAGTTTTGTTGTTAAAATGAATATATTCTATATTTGCAGGCCGTTTTTAAGGACCTCCACCTTAGGATTTTTAATGGTTGAGGCCTTTTGGATAGCCTAATGAAGTTCTTTGTTTTTTAAAGACCGTTTTCGGGGTGTAGCGTAGCCCGGTCATCGCGCCTGCTTTGGGAGCAGGAGGTCG
>CAYZFD010000073.1:0-5879 GCA_964477735.1 uncultured Flavobacteriaceae bacterium | reverse complement strand
TCGGGATTGAGGATGCGTTCCGATGCTTTCATCTTTATCCTCCAACACGTTTAACGCGATGCCCTAACTCTTGTAAATAAGTCATGATTTTGTCACGATAATTTCCTTGTATCAAGATTTCTCCATCTTTGATGGTTCCGCCCACACCACAATGTTTTTTTAAAGCTTTTCCTAAAGCTTGTAATTCCTCTTCCGTTCCGCTAAAACCTTTGATGAGGGTGAGGGTTTTTCCGGCGCGCCCTTTATTGCTAAAATGTGCTTCTAAGTCTTGAGGCACAAAAGAGTCTTTTGAGTCGGGTTGGTAGGTGTCTATAGCCTCTGGAAAAAGGTTTTTTAGATCTTCTAAGCTGTTGAGTTTAGCCATGCTTATTTTTTTAACAACCCCAGTTCATACAACCTTTGTTTTAGAAAGGCTCCTGCGGTGATATTTTCGAATTGAGCAGGGTGGTTGGCATCGGTGCAGGTGTCTAATACATCAAGTTTCATGGCACTTACGGGGTGCATGAAAAAGGGAATGGAATAGCGCGAAGTGCCCCAAAGTTCTTTGGGAGGGTTCACCACTCTGTGTATGGTGGATTTGAGTTTGTTATTGGTATGTCTCGAAAGCATATCACCAACATTGATCACCAACTCGTCTGGTTCAGCAATGGCGTCAATCCAATCCCCTTGATGGTTTTGCACTTGCAAGCCACGCCCTTGGGCTCCCATGAGTAGAGTAATGAGGTTGATGTCGCCGTGGGCCGCAGCGCGCACTGCATTTTTAGGTTCTTCAGTAATGGGCGGGTAGTGGATGGCTCTTAGGATACTGTTGCCATCTTTCACAAAAGGGTCAAAATATTGTTCGGTTAACCCTAAGTGTAAAGCCAAGGCACGTAGCACATAAACACCCGTTTTTTCGAGCGCCTTATAGGTTTCTTTACCTACGGCATTAAATTCGGGCAATTCTTCAACCACAACATTATCTGGATAAACTTCGTCGAGTTTTTCGGGCTGCTCAGGATATTGACCAAAATGCCAAAACTCTTTCAAATCCCCTTCTTTTTTCCCTTTGGCATGTTCTTTTCCGAAGGCGGTATAACCTCTTTGACCCCCAAGACCTTCGATTTCATATTTTCTTTTTTGGGTATCAGGCAGGTCGAAAAACTGTCGTACTTGTGCATAGAGACGATCGACCAGGTTTTGATCTAAAAAATGACCTTTAAGCGCCACAAAACCTATGTCTTGATAGGCTGCGCCAAGGGCATCAATAAAAGCTTGTCTTTGAGTTGGATTTTCACTTAAAAAATCTCTTAAATCTACACTCGGAATTCTTTGGTTCATTTATATGATATCGTTGCACGAATATACTAAAAAACCGATTGAATTGGAGTGTAGGGGAGGTCGAAGGCTTCAGCTACAGCTTTGTTGACCACCTTACCCTGAACGATGTTAAATCCTTTTTGCAGGCCAGCGTGGAGTTGTCCAGCTTTTTTCCAGCCTAAATTGGCCAAATCCAACCCGTGTTTAAGCGTGGCGTTGGTGAGCGCAGCAGTAGAAGTTTGTGGAACAGCACCAGGCATATTGGCAACGCTGTAGTGGAGAATGCCTTCGATCATATAGGTAGGGTCTTTGTGGGTGGTGGGATGGGTGGTTTCAAAACACCCCCCTTGATCAACCGCAACATCGACCAAAACAGTACCTTTTTGTAGAGAAGACAACATGCTCTTGGTGATGAGTTTAGGCGCTTTGGCACCGGGCACCAAAACCGCACCAATAATCAAATGGGCCTTTGGTAGGGCTTGTTCTAAGTTGTAGGCATTGGCAAATCGGGTTTGCACATTGGCTGGCATGAGATCGTCTAACACCCTTAATCGGTTGAGATTGATATCGAAAATGGTGACTTGCGCCCCCAAACCTGCAGCCATTTTGGCTGCTTGAGTGCCCACAACGCCCCCACCCAAAACCAAAACCTGCGCCGGAGCGACCCCAGGAACGCCTCCCAACAGTATTCCTGCACCTTGTTGGGGTTTTTCGAGGTATTTTGCACCTTGTTGCGTGGCCATTCGACCAGCCACTTCAGACATGGGCGTGAGCAAAGGTAAACTGCCGTCGGGAGCTTCAACAGTTTCGTAGGCCACGCAAATCGCTTTGCGCGCCATCATGGCCTGAGTAAGTGAAACTGAAGCTGCAAAATGAAAAAATGTGTAAATAATCTGGTCGGGGCGTATTAGTGGATATTCGATTTCGAGGGGCTCCTTAACCTTTACAATCATCTCTGCCGATTCGTATACGGCCTCAATGGTTGGCAGGAGCTGCGCACCAACTTTTTGGTAGGCTTCATCAGTGTGGCCACTGCCTAGTCCAGCACCTTTTTGTAGGAAAACAGGATGACCTTCTAAAATAAAGGCTTGTACACCAGCAGGCGTGAGTCCAACGCGATATTCGTTGTTTTTAATTTCTTTAGGGACACCAATCCTCATTTTGCTGTATCTTTAATTTTTGAACAACATTAATAACAATTTTTGTGATAAGCAAGAGCTAGGATAAGTGATTTTATTTATTTGACAAAATCTATTTTACATAATATACATTATAGGTCAATAAATTATTGATTTATAATGGTAAAACCTGAAATCAAAGTTTTAAAAGAAATAAAGTAAAACTCAGTTGTTTTGGACATTTATTTTGTCCAATTTTTTTTCGAACTCTAAAATTTCACAGATTTTAATGGCTTCGTTTAAAGAAAAATCATTTCTTTTCATTCTGTTGTAGAAAGTAACCTGATTCATATCAAGCAACTTAACAATAGCTCTTGTTTTGAGAGATGAATTTTTAATCTTTTTTGGAAGTGAATCAATGATAAGACGAGATTCTTGTAGTGTTTTTAACATCATAAGTAGGATTTAATTTGAAGTAAATTTATAAAAAAAATTAAAAATATTACGGTTTTTATAAAAAAAATTAACACACCGCATTTGTTCCTTCCAAATACTTGTTGAGTTTCTTGGGTTGATAACAATTTTGATCAATACACAACACAGGAATCTGCCCCACTTGCATGCCGTTCCCAAAAACATTCTCGATCATGCTCACCAAGCGACTAATTTTGCCACCAGTGAAAAAATGATCTAAAACCGATGCATAGGACCAAAATGTATTGCCTTGAGTCCCGCTCTCAACCGGAACAATCTCGTTTTGGAGTTGGTGGAAAGCAGTTTCTATACGATTTTTAGAATTCTCATCAATTAAGCCGTCTAGAAAGTCTAAATATGCTTTTTTAAACTGGGAATTGTCTTCGAAAAAATTAAAGGCCTTTTGATGTGTCTGCATCAAAGTACTCATTTTTTCAAGGCCAACCAATTGTTGCATATGCGACCATTTTCCCGAAACGTCTTTGAGAATGTTTTTGTAGTTCTTTACAATATTGCCCTTCTTGGCCTTGAGGGATTGAATAAGTTTATGGTTTTCTTCTTTTTCTTTAAAAAACTGATAACCTTCATCACTCAATCCTCGCACCCTAAGTTTGCTTAACACAAAACAATAATTCGAAGGCTGATCAACACTAAAGCCTATCTCAATCCGATCAATCCCAATGCTTTCAACCCCCTGCCTAACGATTTGATTGTAATGATTTGGAAACGGATATTCTTTACGCAATTGCACTGCTCCATCTCTATAGGTTTGAACATGAACAAGACCAAGTTTTTGATCCCCCGAATCGACAAATTTTCTTTGTAATCGGTCATAGAGTTTGACATATACCACCACTCTAGCCATGTTTTCAATTTGATTTTTTAAAACAATGCTAGCCGTATTGTTGTCTGCAACCCACAAGGTGTCTTGCAAAACCTCAAACTCTAAATATTGCCTGTAGGGGTTATCTCTGTTTTGAGCCACTGCCTCGACAGTAGCACTAGAGTTTATAAGATCCACAAAAGTTTGATCGGAATCGTCTTTGGCCTAATAATTTTCTTGTGCTGAAAGGGTAAACAGGCCAAACAATAGGAGAAAGTGAGTAGGTTTCATAACAATAAGATTAGGTTTCAGCCCAAATATACAAAAAATTGAAACCAAACAAACCGCTGAACTTGTGCATTTCTAGAGCTGTAGCAAAAATAAAATCAACAGAACGACAGAAACCCAATTAAATAACCGTTCTTTGCAGCAAGTTAAAATCCACATGTTTCAACAATTAGGGCTTAAGGATTCTCTCCTCAAAGCCATTCAAACACTGGGCTACAAAACGCCCACACCCATTCAAGCACAAGCCATCCCACAGTTGCTCAATTCTCATAAAGATTTGATGGCATTGGCACAAACAGGCACTGGAAAAACGGCAGCCTTTGGATTGCCAAGCCTACACCTCACCGACCCCAAAGATCGACTTCCACAAACCCTAGTCCTTTGCCCCACTCGAGAACTTTGCATTCAAATTGCACGCGACCTTGAAGCTTTTGCGCAATACGAAAAAGACATTCGCATATTGGCGGTATATGGTGGAACAAGCATCGAAAATCAAATTAAAGACCTCAAAAAAGGACCTCAAATTATTGTGGGCACCCCTGGGCGTACGCATGATTTAATCCGGCGAAACAAACTCGACATCTCTAGCATTTCACGTGTCATTTTAGACGAAGCCGACGAAATGCTTTCAATGGGGTTTAAGGAAGAGCTCAACGCTATTTTAGACACTACCCCAGCCGAAAAGCAAACCCTTTTGTTTTCGGCCACCATGTCTAAAGAAATCCGAAACATTGCCAAAAATTACATGCATAACCCTGAAGAAATTCAGGTGGCACGCGAAAACGAAGCCGCCAAAAATGTAAGCCATTGGCAATATGTGGTGCAAAGCAAAGACCGCTATGCCCTACTCAAGCGCATCGCTGACATGCATCCCAATATTTACGCCATCATTTTTTGTAGAACAAGAAGGGAAACTAAGGAGTTCGCCAACAAACTCATGACCGACGGTTACAATGCCGACGCCTTACATGGTGATCTCTCACAAGCCCAACGCGACGACGTCATGGATCGTTTTCGAGCCAAGCAATTGCAGTTGTTGGTGGCCACCGATGTGGCTGCACGCGGGCTTGATGTGGACAACCTCTCGCACGTCATCAATGTGGGCTTGCCCGACGACCCCGAAGTCTATGTACACCGAAGTGGAAGAACTGGGCGGGCTGGAAACAGTGGTATTTCTATCGCAATAGCCCACACTAGAGAACGAAAAAAATTAGACGACACAGCCCGAAAAGCCAATATACAATTCGAACATAAAGAACCCCCCACAGGAGAGGAGGTTTGTCATATTCAACTGATGTCACTCATCGATAAAATCGAGAAAGTGGTAGTTGATGAAAAATTGATCGCCCCCTACTTGCCTGCCATTTTCGACAAGTTGGCCTGGCTAGACAGAGAATCATTGATTAAACATTTTGTTTCGGCAGAATTTAACAGGTTTTTGTCCTATTACAGAAAAAATCACGATCTAAAATCTGAAAAATCTAACGATCGAAAAGCGACACGTGCCCACAAGGATGTTCAATACACTAGCCTAAAAATTAATGTGGGTCGCAAACAACATGTCAACCCTGCCCGAATCATTGGCTTAGTAAACGAAGTGCTCCAGCACAACAAAGCTCAAATTGGGAATATCGAAATCAACAGCCATGAAACTTTTATTGAAATTGAAGGAAGTTTGGCTGCTCAGTTCAGCAAAAAAGTTTCAAGATTTGAGTTTGAGGGTGTACCGCTTTTTTGTGAAGCTACGAATAAGGCCGTTACCCCTAAGTCTGGAAAACGAAATCCAAAAAAGCGTAGAAGTCATTTCGACGGCAGTGGTTTCGATAAATGGATGAAACCCCAGGGCAATAGCAGAAAAAAGAAACGCCGAAAATAGC
>CAYZFD010000072.1:3981-5983 GCA_964477735.1 uncultured Flavobacteriaceae bacterium | reverse complement strand
GCCCACGACTTGTGCATCAATATTGAATGATTTTGAAATTGAAATAATGTCATCGGCCACATCAGGGCTAACATAAAGTTCCATTCTGTGGCCCATATTAAACACCTGATACATTTCACGCCAATCTGTTTGTGATTCAATTTGGATGAGTTTGAATAGCGGTGGAATTTCAAATAAATTGTCTTTTACAATGTGTAAATTATCAACAAAATGAAGGATTTTGGTTTGGGCACCACCACTGCAATGCACCATGCCATAAATAGATGATCTTTCAACAATTTGCAAGACTTGCTGAATGACAGGCGCATAGGTTCTAGTGGGAGACAATACCAGTTTTCCAGCATTTAGAGAACTGTTTTCAATGGGGTCAATCAAATTCTTTGAGCCAGAATAAACCAATTCGTTGGGCAATTCATGATCAAAAGTTTCTGGATATTTTTGCGCAAGCGCTTTAGAAAAAACATCGTGACGAGCAGATGTTAAGCCGTTACTGCCCATGCCACCGTTGTATTCGTTTTCGTAAGTGGATTGCCCAAATGAAGCCAAGCCCACAACAACTGCTCCAGGACGAATGTTGGCATTATCAATGACTTCAGATCGTTTAATGCGTGCCGTTACGGTAGAATCAACGATTATGGTGCGAACCAGATCCCCTACATCTGCAGTTTCTCCACCCGTACTATGAATTTGAATACCATGTTTTGAAAGCTCTTCAATCAGCGATTGGGTTCCCTCAATGATGGCTGTAATAACCTCTCCAGGAATTTTGTTTTTGTTTCGACCTATGGTTGAAGAAAGTAAAATGTTGCTGGTCACCCCAACACAAAGCAGATCATCAACATTCATGATGAGTGCATCTTGAGCAATTCCTTTCCAAACCGACAAATCCCCAGTTTCTTTCCAATAGGCATAGGCCAATGAAGATTTTGTTCCAGCCCCATCGGCATGCATCACAACACCGTAATTGGGGTCATTGGTTAAAAAATCGGGTACTATTTTACAAAAAGCTTTAGGAAAAAGCCCTTTATCAACGTGGCGAATAGCTTGGTGAACATCTTCCTTAGCTGCTGAGACTCCTCTTAAATGGTAGCGTTTGCTTGATGCTGAACTCATTTGGAATTATTGATTGCCCACAAAGATACCGTTTCTGCTGATGATTAGAAAACAAAAAAGACTAGCGACAGAACAACAACTCTCTGTATTTTGTGAGTGGCCAAAGCTCATCATCGACCATTAATTCTAATTTATCACAATGATATCTGATTTTGTCTAAGAAGGGTCGAACCTGGTTACAATAAGCTTCTGCCTTTTGTTCAGCACTTGAAATTACATTAGCTTTTTTACGTGCATTAATCATGTCGGTTACATTTCGATTGATAATGGCCACATGATCTGAAATCTGCTCAATAAGCTCCATTTGCTCACTAGCATACTTTTTAAAATCTTTTTCATAAATATCTTTTAAACCTTTAACGTTATCAATTAAAGTGTTTTGATATTTAATTGCAGTTGGAATGACATGATTTCTTGCAATATCACCAAGCACTCGACTTTCAATTTGAATGCGCATGGTATATTCCTCAAGTTCAATTTCATAACGCGCCTTTGACTCAACTGGGTTCATAACGCCCATACGCTCAAAAAGTTCTAGGTTCTTTTTCGATACTTTTGCCTTAAGTGCTTCGGGTGTTTTTTTGTTATTGCTCAAACCTCTTTTAACAGCCTCTTTTTCCCAAGCCTCACTATAGCCATCTCCCTCAAATAGAATTCTTCGAGAGGCTTTTATATACTCTCTTAAAATATTGAAAACAGCATCGTCTTTTTTAAGTTTTTTGTTTTTAACCAACCCATCCACTTCTTTTTTAAATTGCATTAGTTGCTCTGCTACTATGGTATTGAGCACCGTCATAGGGTTCGCGCAATTGGCCAATGATCCTACTGCTCTAAACTCAAACTTATTGCCTGTGAAAGCAAAAGGTGATGTGCGATTTCTATCTGTGTT
>CAYZFD010000072.1:0-3881 GCA_964477735.1 uncultured Flavobacteriaceae bacterium | reverse complement strand
GGAATACCTAAAGCTAAGGATTCTTCTTCAAGATCTCTCATAAAGGCAAGCGCTCTATTTGGAATAGAACCAAAATAATGATCGTCTAATTGTTGACCTTTTGCGGGTGCATGACCCAGAAGCGTTCTGCCCGAAAGCACCAAGTCGGGGCGTGAACTGGCTAGGGCACTATCAATTAAAAAATATTCTTGTTCCCAACCTAAGGTTGATATGACTTTGGTCACATTTTTATCAAACAATTTGGCAACAGCAGTAGCTGCATTGTCAACGGTTTGAAGGGCTCTTAAAAGCGGGGTTTTATAATCTAGAGCTTCACCAGTATAGGAAACGAAAACTGTAGGAATACAAAGCGTAGTTCCGTAAATAAATGCAGGAGAAGTGGGGTCCCAAGCTGTATAGCCTCGGGCTTCAAAAGTATTTCGAATCCCACCATTAGGAAAACTGGAGGCATCGGGCTCTTGTTGAACCAACTGGCCACCATCGAATTTTTCGAGAGGAACGCCTCCTGGAACTACTTCAAAAAAGGCATCGTGTTTTTCGGCAGTAGCCCCTGTTAAGGGTTGAAACCAATGTGTGTAATGGGTAACATTTTTACTCAAAGCCCAGTCTCGCATGGAATTGGCAATTTGATCAGCAATGGCTCGATTTATTTTTGATCCCTTAACTGTGGCATCTTTGACAGCCTCGTAGGCATCTTTAGACAGCAGACTTTTCATTTTGGGAAGATCAAAAACATGGCTTGCAAAAAGTTCAGATCTTTTGCCATTGTGCGTAACTTCTATGGCTTTTCGGGTGGTAGCTAATTGAACAGCTTCAAATCTAAGTGTGGACATATTGATTGAGGTTAATGCACAAATTTAGACAACTGCTTCCAAAAAATTATTAATTTTTCAATTTAAATATCATTTTTTATCAAAAAATTAAAAGCTATGTGGTTTTTAGGGGGTGTTGATAAAAATTAATGTATATTATAAATTAAACCCCATAAAATATAGGGTATTGTTGTTGAATACTCTACTTTTGAAGTGTTATTTTAAGAAAAAAAATTCAACAATGAGTAAAGCAAAGCTAGAGTACATTTGGTTAGATGGTTATAAGCCCACGGCCAACTTAAGAAGCAAAACTAAAATTGAAAATAATTTTAGTGGAAAATTGGAGGACTGTCCAATGTGGTCATTTGATGGAAGTTCTACAAGACAAGCTGAAGGAGGTTCTTCGGACTGTTTATTGAAGCCTGTTGCCATTTACCCTGACCCTGTTCGCAGAAATGGTTACTTGGTAATGACAGAAGTTTTAAACGCTGATGGAACCGCACATGAGTCGAATGGCCGTGCCACTATCGATGATGATGACAATGATTTCTGGTTTGGATTTGAACAAGAATATTTCTTGTGGGATCCTGAAACCAATCTCCCATTAGGGTTCCCTAGAGATCAAACCCCTCAAGGTCAATTCTATTGTTCTGCTGGAGCCAAAAATGCATTTGGACGTGAAATGGTTGAACGCCACATTGATTTGTGTATTGATGCAGGCATCAACATTGAAGGAATCAATGCCGAAGTTGCCGCAGGTCAGTGGGAATTTCAATGTTTTGCTAAAGGAGCCAAACAAGCAGGAGATGAAATCTGGGTAGCTCGTTATTTACTCGAAAGACTTGGTGAAGAATATGGTTTGTCTATTAACTGGCATCCAAAACCTCTGGGAGCTACAGATTGGAACGGTTCGGGGATGCATGCCAATTTCTCTAACTCAGTTCTTAGAGAATGTGGCTCTAAGGAAACTTATGAGAAAATCTGTGAGGCTTTCCGTCCTGTAGTCAAAGAACACATAGACGTCTATGGTGCCGACAATGACCAACGTTTGACTGGTGCACATGAAACACAATCTATCAATCAGTTTAGTTATGGTGTTTCGGATCGTGGCGCCTCAATTCGTATTCCAATTATGACTGTAGAAAAAGGATGGAAAGGTTGGCTAGAAGACCGTCGTCCTGCTTCAAACGGTGACCCCTATAAAATTGCTGGTCGCATTATTAAAACTGTAAAATCCGCTAAAATTTAACTTTTAGTTTTAATAAATAATAAAAACCCAGCTTTGTCTGGGTTTTTTTGTTTTAGATGGTGTTGTAAATATAAATGACGTAACAAGAAATTAAAACCAAACCATCACGCCATCCGAGGCGTAAACCACTGGGTAAAAAAACAAGGGGAAGCATAATAAATGCAAAAAACAACATGGCATAGATATCAAAATCCAATAAGGCGGTGTCCAAAAGCTGAACAGGAGTGATCATAGCGGTTATCCCTAAAACAGCGAGGATATTAAAGATATTTGAACCAATCAAGTTGCCTATTGAAATGGCTTTTTCTTTTCTTAAAACAGCCATTACAGAGGCCACAAGCTCAGGAACACTCGTGCCGACGGAAACTAAAGTAACCCCAATAACACGTTCACTTATTCCCCATTGGGTTGAAAGCGCTACTGCCCCATCAATGAGCCAATCCGAACCAAATGCTAAACCTAATGAACCTAAAATTAAGTATGAGAATGTAGTTGGAATTCCATAAGAACTGCTCGTCGCATGATCCTCTTCAAGCACAGCCTTTTTCTGAAAATAGATCAAGTAGATCAACATCATGATCAGACATAAAAACATAACGGCTCCTTCCCAAAACACCAAAACAATATCGTAAGCAAACCAAAGAAGGAGAAGTGAAGCGGCCATCAGCACGGGCCAATCGAAGCGATAAAAATTCTTGGTAACCAAAATAGGAGATAATGTAACCGTGATCCCAAGCACTAAACCTAAGTTGGCAATATTAGAGCCGACCACATTACCTAAAGCCAAGTCGGGAGCGCCTTGCAAAGCAGACTGAACACTTACAATTAGTTCAGGAGCTGAGGTAGCAAAGGACACCACAGTCATTCCAATTATGATTTTGGGAACATTAAGTTTCAATGAAATAGACACTGCTGCCCTTAGAAGAAAATCTCCACCAAGAATGAGCGCCACCAAACCAATAAAAATGAGAAAAAAATTCATGCATTAAGTTGGGTTGCTAAGATAGGCAAAGTTTAATTCTGTAATTTTGGAGGATGAAAAAAAATTTTTATAAGGTTTTGGCAAAAGTCAACAAACGATTGCTCCCAAGCCTCACTCAAAAAAGAGTTGAGTTGCAACATTTGAAAAAATGGGAACTTGTGTTGTTGGCTTGGCGCTGGCATGTTACAAAAAATGCCCTTTAAGCAAACATTATGCTTTGGGGTTCAATAAAAAAGAAATATATTTGCCCGCTCAAAACGGCCTCGTGGCGCAACTGAATAGCGCATCTGATTACGGCTCAGAAGGTTGCAGGTTTGAATCCTGCCGAGGTCACGAATCAATAGTTCAATTAGGAAAAACGCCAAGCTTGCTTGAGCGTTTTTTTGTTTGGACTCTTTTCAAAACGAAGCTTAGTCGGAGCACAAAGGAATCCTTGATTTGGCTTGAAAGGTAATTACACTAAAAGGGGGTATTTTGAATGTTAACACCTCGTCCCTAACTTTAAAATCTTCAAAAGTTTTGGGGAAAATTTTATCTTCAACCTCAAATGAGTTAAAATCCTGTAATTGATTTGATGTTAGAATGATTGCGTTGAAATCATCGGTCGCTAGCCCTCCTAAATGAATTCTGACTTCATGATTTTTATCGGCATCAATATTGACAACTGAAATATTTAAACTACTTAGGTCATTTTTTGTTGCTGAAATAGATAAGGCTGGTAAAGAATGATCATTAAAATAATACGAAGGCGATTCAAAAACAATCGGAACTTGTTGAGCATCCTGGTGAATTTTATACATATTTAGCACATGATATGTTGGGGTTTTTATCATTTTGG
>CAYZFD010000071.1:0-6143 GCA_964477735.1 uncultured Flavobacteriaceae bacterium | reverse complement strand
AGATTTATCGTAAATTTGTAGCCCTATGCTCGATAAACTCGCTTTTGTAAAACAACGTTTCGATGAGGTTTCTGATCTCATCATACAACCCGATATCATTGCGGATCAAAAAAGGTATGTGCAGCTCAACAAAGAATTCAAGGACTTAAACAAGTTAATGGATCTCAAAACCAAATACGAGCAGTTGTATAATACCCAACAAGAAGCCAACGAAATCATTAAAGATGGGTCGGATCCTGAAATGGTCGAAATGGCCAAAATGGAACTCGAAGAAGTCACCCAAGCTCTTCCAAATCTTGAAGACGAAATACGCTTCATGCTCATTCCTAAAGATCCAGAAGACAGTAAAAATGTTGTGATGGAGCTCCGTGCCGGAACTGGGGGAGATGAAGCCAGTATCTTCGCAGGTGATCTCTACAGAATGTACACAAAATATTGCGAGAGCAAAGGTTGGAATGTAAGTTTGGTGGACATGAACGAAGGGACTTCGGGTGGTTTCAAAGAAGTGATTTTCGAAGTCTCGGGGGAAGATGTATATGGTACCTTAAAATTTGAATCAGGTGTGCACAGGGTTCAACGCGTGCCACAAACCGAAACTCAAGGTCGAGTGCACACATCTGCTGCCACCGTGATGGTGCTTCCTGAAGCTGAAGAGTTTGATGTAGAGGTCAACATGAATGAGGTTCGTGTCGATTTTTTCTGTTCCTCGGGACCTGGTGGACAATCGGTAAATACCACCTATTCTGCCGTCCGATTAACCCATGAACCTACCGGAATTGTAGCCCAATGTCAGGATCAAAAATCTCAACACAAAAACAAAGAAAAAGCCTTGAAAGTATTGAGATCTCGTTTATATGAATTAGAACTTTCCAAAAAACTTGAAGCCGACGCAGCCAAAAGAAACTCTATGGTTTCCTCTGGCGATCGATCGGCTAAAATACGCACCTATAATTATCCTCAAGGACGTGTTACGGATCATCGCATTGGACTAACCCTCTATGATCTTCAAAACATAGTGAATGGTGATATTCAGAAGTTGGTAGATGAGTTGCAACTTGTTCAAAACACAGAAAAATTAAAAGAAGCTGGAGAAGTTTTCTAATATATTTCATGGAAAAAGCAAAGATCACGCAACAAATTAAACTTCGTAAATCCTTTTTATGCTTAGGATTAGATACTGATATATCAAAAATTCCCACTCATTTGTTGGTAGAAGACGACCCAGTTTTCAGTTTTAACAAATTATTGGTGGATCATCTTCAGCATCTCACTGTTGCCATCAAAATCAATACGGCATTCTATGAAGCTAGAGGGGTAGAGGGGTGGATCTCTCTCGAAAAAACCATTCGCTACATCAAATCTCATTATCCAGAGCTCTTCACCATTGCCGATGCCAAACGTGGTGATATCGGCAATACCTCACTTCGATATGCCGAGGCTTTCTATGAGGCCCTTCCATTTGATGCCATCACAGTAGCACCCTACATGGGTAAGGACTCTGTTGAACCTTTTTTGTCAGTCGAAAATAAACATGCCATATTGTTGGCTTTAACCTCTAACCCAGGTGCTTTTGATTTTCAAACCTTAGAAGTTGAGGGTAAACCGCTTTATGAGCAGGTGCTAAGCACTTCTACTAGCTGGAAAAATGCCGATCGTCTCATGTATGTTGTGGGAGCTACCAAAGCTACCCATTTGTCAAACATTCGCAACCTCGTACCCGAGGCCTTTTTGTTGGTGCCTGGTGTTGGTGCTCAGGGAGGGAGTTTAGAGGAGGTTTATCGCTATGGGGCAAACCATGAGGTTGGTTTATTGGTCAATGCATCGCGTTCAATTATATATGCGAGTTCTGGAGAGGATTTTCTCGACGCCGCTTTTTTCGAAGCCAGCAAGCTTCAAAATGAAATGAAATCACTACTCCAATGATCCATTACGATGTTTATCGTATTTCCCCTTCTTCGCCATGGGTAACTTTTGTTCATGGTGCTGGAGGAAGTTCTTCAATATGGTTTAAACAAATTCGCGCTTATACGAAACATTTCAACGTTTTATTGCTTGATTTGAGAGGGCATGGAAATTCAAAAAACAATCCAAAAAACCCCTTTGCAAAGCGCTATACTTTTTCTTCAATTGCCAAAGATATTTTGGAAGTATTAGATCATGAAAAAATCAATAAATCCCATTTTATAGGAATATCCTTAGGCACTATTCTAATCAGGCAATTGGCCGAAATGGCGCCCAAAAGAGTGGAGAGTATGATCATGGGAGGTGCTATCCTAAAATTGAATTTCAGGTCGCAATTGTTGATGCGTTTTGGAAATATTTTTAAATCTGTGGTGCCCTACATTTGGCTCTATAAATTCTTTGCTTTTATCATTATGCCTTACAAAAACCATCGTGAGGCTCGAACGCTTTTTGCAAGAGAAGCAAAAAAATTATACCAAAAAGAATTTGTAAGATGGTTTAAGCTTACGGCAGAAATCAATCCACTACTGAAGTTTTTTAGACAGGTCGAAGTCAATGTACCCACGCTATATGTGATGGGGGAGGAAGACTATATGTTTTTACCAGCAGTGAAATTGGTTGTTGAGAAACACCAATTGTCAGAATTGGTGATTGTGCCAAATTGTGGGCATGTTGTCAATGTTGAAAAGCCAGAACATTTTAACGAAAGCACAATTTCTTTTCTAAACCGACAAGGATTTTAAGAAAATATAACCGTTTTGTTGTTATAAACCATCACTTTTCGGTTGAGGTGGTTTTTTATTGCTTTGGCAAAGACTATTTTCTCTAAGTCTCTACCTTCGGCAATCAAATCATCGATCGAATGGCTGTGAGAAACTCTTGAAACGGCCTGCTCTATAATGGGACCACCATCGAGCTCGTCGGTAACATAATGGCTTGTAGCACCGATAATCTTAACACCTCTTTCATAGGCAGAGTGATAGGGTTTGGCACCAGGAAAAGCAGGAAGAAATGAATGGTGAATATTGATAATGGCGTTTGGATAGGCTTCGATGATTGCGGGGTCGATAATTTGCATGTATCGTGCCAAAACCATAAAGTCGATTTGGTTATTTTTCAGCAATTTAAGTTGTTCTTCAGAAGCCTGTTTTTTAGTCTCTTTTGTAACAGGAATGTGTATAAATGGAACATCAAAAGCCTTTGCAATGTGCGCTAGATCGATGTGGTTGCTCACAATAAAAGGGATTTCAACCGCCCATTCTCCAGAGTGATATCTACTCAGAATGTCATACAAACAATGGTCGTATTTTGAAACAAAAACAGCCATTTTGGGCTTGTATAGGCTTGAATGAATTTGAGCAGACATGTTGAATTGTTTGGCAGGGCCTAAGCGAAACGCTTTTTCAAAATCTTTAATGTTATTTTCTTTATCAAATTCACATTCTAAACGCATAAAAAATACAGACTGTAATCGATCAACATGTTGGTCGATATAAACAACGTTGCCACTGTGTTGGTGAATGCAGTCGGTTGTTGTGGCTATGATTCCTTGCTGATCGCTACAGTGAATGAGAATTGTTAAAGTGCTCATGATATTTTTTTTCAAAAGTAAGTTAAAATCATTTTTTTGGATTTGTGTGTACGTGATTTCACAGTTTATTAAGTTTATGTTATAAAAAAAGCCGAATTTAATTCGGCTTTTTAAGTTCAAAGGATGCTGTTTCTAATGTTGGTTAAGTCTAAAGTCTGGATAGGCATCCATGCCGTGTTCAGCCAAGTCTAAGCCTGTGATTTCTTCTTCACGATTGACTCTTAGGCCTGCAATTTTTTTCACTAAAAAGACGAGTCCAATAGATGAAATTACACAAAATGCTCCGACGATTCCTACGCCTGCAAGTTGAGTCATAAATTGATCAAAACCTGCTTTGGCGCCAAATATACCAACGGCTAAAGTGCCCCAAATACCACAAAACAAATGAACCGCAATAGCTCCAACAGGGTCGTCTAACTTGCATTTGTCGAGAAGGCTAACGGCTAGAACCACGATAATTCCTGCAATAAACCCTATTACAATGGCATTGGTGGGGCTCATGAGGTCTGCACCGGCTGTGATGCCAACCAAGCCTCCTAGGACGCCATTCATAAACATGGTGAGGTCGTAATTTTTATATCGAATAAAATTAAATAAGGATGCCCCGATTCCGCCTGCAGCAGCAGCTAAAGAGGTGGTGACTAGGGTGAGTGAAGTGGCTTCTGGGTCGGCAGAAAGTACAGAACCTCCATTAAAGCCAAACCAGCCTAACCAAAGAATCATGACGCCAGCTGCAGCCAGTGGAATGTTGTGACCGGGTAAGGCTTGTGCCTCGCCTTGAGCATTGAATTTTCCAATTCTTGGTCCTAAAAAATACACCACAATGAGTGCTGCCCATCCCCCAACGGCATGTACAAGTGTTGAGCCTGCAAAATCATAAAATCCCCAGTTGCTTAGAAATCCGCCACCCCACTGCCATGAGCCTGTAATGGGGTAGATGAGTCCAACGTAGAGTATGGCAAAAAGCATAAAACTTTCTAATTTTATACGTTCTGCGACTGCACCTGAGACTATCGTAGCTGCAGTAGCAGCAAACATGCCCTGAAACAAAAAGTCTGTCCACCATGTATAGCCTCCATCGGCATAGGCAGCTGTCATTCCGTTTTCTGGTGGGCTAATTCCAAAGCCTGCAAATTCTAAAATCCCCCAAGATCCCTCAGAAAACCCAGGATACATGAGATTAAAGCCAACAAGGCAGTAGAGGAGTAGTCCTATAGTGATTACAAAAAAGTTTTTAAATAGTATGTTGATGGTGTTTTTTTGACGCGTAAGTCCGATTTCGAGAAACGAGAACCCGAGATGCATAAAAAAAACGAGTGCCGTACAGATCATCATCCATACATTGTTTGTGGTGAATAATGCATTTTCCATTTTGTGCTTATTTTAAAGTGATTGTTCCTTTTTCTCCAGTTCTAATTCGAAAGGCTTCTTCCATTTCTTGGACGAAAATTTTGCCGTCTCCAACCTGTCCTGTTGCAGCTGATTTTAGGATGGCCTCTACAGTGCGTTCTACAAACTCATCAGAAACAACAATGGATAAGAAACGCCTTTGAATATCAGAGGTGCTATAGCTAACACCTCTATAAACATGTCCTTGTTTTTCGTTTCCGACACCTGTAACATCCCAGTAACTGAAGAAATTCACTTCGACTTTGTGAAGGGCGTCTCTGACTTCCGAAAATTTTGATTTTCTAATAATGGCCTCTACTTTTTTCATAATGTTAGAATTTGGACAAATATTATAATTATTTTAATTATACCCCATATATTATGAGGTATATTTCATTAAATATATAGTTTTAATAAAAATAACCCCTAAAAAAAATAGGGGTGATAAAATTAAAACAGTTATTTTGATGAAATAAAAAAACGAGGTATCATGAATTGACACCCCGTCTTTCAAAACAACTAACAACTAAACTTACTTATGGTTCATTCATTAAAAGGAGTAGATGGCAGCAATGAGGAAAGAAGCTAGTTTTTTAGAAGCTTCGTTGCTAGAGGATGTGAAAATTTCCTCTGAGGCCGTATCTAAACGTAATTCAGGTTTAATGGTGAGTTTGTCAACGGTTGCACTTCCAGTAAGGGTGAGTGAGAAGTTGTCAGCTTCGGCTGCTCCAAACACGCCAGTAAAGTCTTTGTCTTCAGAAAACCACTCAGCACGCAATCCAAAACTAAAACTGTCTGAAGTGGCCAGCTGTGGATAGAGGGCCACTCCTGAGAATCCACCGGCATCTTCCTCTAAAGAGGCGCTTGTGGCGTTGATGCCTAAGTAGAAATTGTCTGAAAGATCGAAACCACCAGTGTAGTCGATTTGGCTATAGCCTATTCCTGAAAGGTAATTGAGGTACTGTCCTTTGTATCCCAATTGTGCTCCAAACATATATTGGTCTGTAGGGTTAGACTCAGTTAAATCGGTTGGATTTAGAAGCCCAAGCATAAGACTAAGGTCATCACTCAAAGAAATATCGGCCTTTATTCCAGCGTGTGAAAAGGGTCCATAGGAAAACATATAGGATGTGGAATAGTTGAAATTTCCTGCTGGCGATATGACTTCATAACCCAAAAACGTATTGAAGTTTCCTAAGGT
>CAYZFD010000070.1:0-6263 GCA_964477735.1 uncultured Flavobacteriaceae bacterium | reverse complement strand
GATGTGGGGTGTTTTGAAGCCAAAAACCGATTTTTTGATGCACCATTCTTTCTGCGCCACCACTACCATGTGCATCAATGAAAATGTAAAGAATATGAGTCGGCCGAACTGTTTTCACTTTAATTTCAAAACCTTTTGTCCGCTTTGCTGGAAAATATCAAAATCTATCGAATCAAGGATAATTCTTGGTTTAGGTCTATAGGATTTATGAAACAAACTCTTTGTGGTATCTATTTGAGCAGCCGACACATCGAACCAATCCGCAAGGCTATGTAACAAGTCATTAAGGATAAATTTTCTGTGAGGATCAATAATTTTTGTACTTGTTGATTTCATGCGTTCAGATTGCCATAAAATAAAGGGAATTTCCACCATATTGGGTGTCAGAATTTGATCTGGAGTGTGGCCAGCAAAATCTATGTGATCATAAACTTCTTCACCATGATCAGAAAAATAGATCAAAGCACTGTTTGGAGCCGACTGTTTGGTGAGGCCTATGAGTTGGCTTACGATGCTGTCATTATAAAAAATGGCATTGTCATAATGGGCTCTCATACGATCAATTTCGGATTTTGTTTCGACAGGAATTTTTCTAAATGTTTTAGGATATCTGTGACCATAATTTCCGTGTGCCCCCATAA
The DNA here is from genome assembly GCA_964477735.1 of uncultured Flavobacteriaceae bacterium. Classification (GTDB taxonomy): domain Bacteria; phylum Bacteroidota; class Bacteroidia; order Flavobacteriales; family Flavobacteriaceae; genus CAYZFD01. The sequence continues at coordinate 5,622 of CAYZFD010000070.1, read as the reverse complement.
GGTGAACAAAAATGGCTTTTTTAGGTGCTGGATCTAGCAACACTTTATGAAAAGGTTTTAATAAAACCTCGTCATAAGGACTATGGTAGAGAAAGTTTTCTGTGGTTAAAAACATCGATTCTTGTGCAGTCAAAGCTATTTTGGTGATTAGGGTTTCAAACAAACCTATTGGGGGTTGATTCGACAACCAAAAAGTTTTATAGCCTGCGGCATTTAGAAGTTGCAAAATATTGCCGTGATATTCATTTTCATCAGCTACAGAGAGCGCACTTTTGATGGATTCGATGGTGTAAGTGTGTCCGCTGATTACGTCGTCATACAAGACAAGTTCGTTACGAATGTCGGATAACATGGGGGTTGTGTTGGGGCGATAGCCATATAGACCGAAGTGCGCTCGACTTGTCGATTCACCTATTACCACAACCAATGTTGAAGGATCGTCAGTTCCATGAAATGAAACCGCTTCAAAGTCTCCAAATTTGTTATTTTTTTGATCGTTGAGCAATTTAGACTGTGTCCAATATTCGTAAATTCCAGAGAAAAATATGTATGGGAAGTTCTGAATTCTGATTAGAGGGTGTGATAAAAAAAGGAATAAGACCATCACCATCAATGCTTTTACCCCCCAAAAAATAGAAACTGATCCGATCTTGTTTAAAATAGGAAAACGCAACCATTTCCAACACACAAACGAACCTAGAAGAAGTGTTAGAAAATAAATCAGCATCTCCCATGAATGGTTGTAGGAAAAGAACTCTCTAACTTCTGAAGGGTTGGTGTCTAGAGTGATGTAGATCGCCGAGGCTGAAAATTCGGCATCAAAAACCAAATAATACAAGCCCTCAAGCATCAAAACCAAGACAATGAGTCCATAAATCAAAAGTTTGATAGATTTATTGAAAATGACTTTAAACAGAAACACAAACAAAAAGTAGGAAAGGCAAGATGCAGCTATGTTTTCTAATAAGTTATAGAATCTGAATTTTTCAAAATGGGTTAAGGAGAGCTCTGTAATGTAGGTTAGCACGCAAAAGGCTACCAAAAACAAATAGGGTCGAATAAAGCTTTGATAGAGTCTAAGAAGCATGTTTCGAAGCGTTGAGATGATAAAATAGTTCTTTGCGCAAAACAAAAATAACAATTAAAAAATAACACACATAGGAGATGAAGTGACCCAAAACGACACCTTCAAGACCAATCATATCAAGTAATTTAACTGAGATTAAATAGAGTGAAAAAGCCAAAAAAACATCTGTTGCAATATATTCCCAAGCCATTCTTCGGGCATGAAAAAGGCTCACAACGACCAAAGATGCGGCCTTAAAAAAATCACCACCAAGTTGCCACAGAAACAAACTTTCGGCAGCGTGAAACTGATCGGTGAATACTATAGAAATTGTGAGATTACGAAAATAGTATAGCAAAACCAGAAAGATTAAAAACAAGGGCATGAGTTGTAAGAAATAAGACCGGACTGTGTTTCTAAAAACATATAAGTTTGAAGTCGCTGAAATTTTGGGCAACACATACATCAAAACAAAAGAGTTGAGGATCAAAAAATAAAAATATGAAATTTGATTCACAACCTCCCAATAACCTGCCGCAGTAATACTCATAACTTCGGTAATTTGACTTCTAATGCTCACAAAAACAAAAGGGAAAGCTAGGGTAGAAAACAGGGTCATGGCACTGTATTTCCACAAATCTTTTCCAATGACCTTATTGTACTGAAAGTGCTTGAATGAAACAGAACCTTGAGTTTCTGATTTTAATGCTCTAATTGTTAAAAAAAAATAAAATACTGGTGTAGATACTAAAGCCAATAGTCCTCCTACTAATCCAAAAAAATAAACCAGCAAGCTGGTGATGAGCAGGTTTGAAAGATTTAATGAAAGTTCAACCCACAAGACTTTTTTGTAGTTTCCCAAACCATTCAAAAGCGAAAAATAAAATGCTTGAAACGTAAAACAGGGAATGGTTATCGCCAACATTCGAATTACCCAGGTGTGGTTTGTGTCGAAAAGCACCCAATTTGAGATACTTTCGGCAAAGAGCAACACTGCAGCTCCGAACAAAATTGAGGACAAGACTCCGATTACATTTAGGGTAGATGTCAATCCCAGAAGTTTTTGACTCCGTTGTCTCCATTCAGAGGCATATCGCACAACACCCTTATACATGCCCAAACTCACCACCCCACTCGAGCCATTAAGGAAGTTTTTTAAATTTCCATATACTGCAATTCCTGAAGGCCCCAAGAAAACAGCTAATAATTTGGTGAGTAGAAATCCAATGAATACTTTCACAACGACGACAATAGTTGTGAAAGAGATAACTTTAAACAATTTGAAAAGTTTTTTCTAAGATACTAAAAATAGTGACGACACCTATTTTTTCTCGTGACGTTTCCGCTCATTTTCATCTAAAAAGATTTTTCGCAATCGCAATGACGATGGAGTTACTTCCACATATTCATCTTTTTGAATGTATTCCAACGCTTCCTCCAAGCTAAATTTAATGGGGGGTGCCAGTTTCACTTTTTCATCAGATCCTGACGCCCGAACATTCGAAAGTTTTTTGGTTTTGGTGACATTGACAACCATGTCATCACTACGTGAATTTTCACCAATCACCTGGCCTGTATAAATGTCTTCTCCAGGGAAAATAAAAAAACGTCCTCGATCCTGAAGTTTATCTAAAGAATAAGGAATCGCCGTGCCTTTTTCCATAGAGATAAGCGAACCGTTGTTTCTACCAGGAATATCGCCCTTATGAGGTTCGTAGGCCTCAAAGCGGTGATTCATGATGGCTTCTCCCGCTGTGGCTGTTAGCAACTGATTTCGCAATCCGATAATGCCTCTAGATGGAATTCTAAACTCACAAATCATCCGCTGCCCTTTGGGCTCCATACTTAACATCTCCCCTTTTCTTTGAGTCACCATTTCAATGGCGCGCCCCGAGACTTCTTCGGGTAAATCAATTGTTAGCGCTTCAATGGGTTCGCATTTTTTTCCATCAATTTCTTTGATAATCACTTGAGGTTGACCGATTTGAAGTTCATAACCTTCTCTACGCATGGTTTCAATGAGCACTGACAAGTGCAAAACACCACGGCCAAATACCATAAACTTATCTGCAGATCCCGTTTCTCCCAAACGCATGGCTAAGTTTTTTTCGAGTTCACGCTCCAAACGCTCACGAATGTGCCTTGAGGTTACAAACTTTCCTTCTTTTCCAAAAAAGGGAGAATCATTGATGGTAAACAACATGCTCATCGTGGGCTCATCTATGGCAATGGTCGGCAACGCCTCTGGATTTTCAAAATCAGCTATAGTATCGCCAATCTCAAAACCCTCTAAACCCACTACTGCACACAAGTCTCCTGCATGAACCTGCTCAGTTTTTTTTCGTCCCAAACCGTCAAAAGCATGCAATTCTTTGATACGCGATTTCACGGCACTCCCATCGCGTTTCACCAAACTCACTTGTTGGCCTGCGGCCAAAACACCTCTCTGCAAGCGTCCAATGGCAATACGACCCGTGAATGACGAAAAGTCTAGTGAAGTAATTAACATTTGTGTATTACCTTCGACCACTTTAGGTTCAGGAATTTCAGAAATAACCAAATCCAACAAAGGCTCGATATTGTTTGAAGGACTTTTCCAATCGGTTGACATCCAGTTGTTTTTGGCTGAGCCATAAACCACAGGGAAATCAAGCTGCCACTCTTCTGCACCCAATTCAAACATGAGATCAAAAACAGATTCATAAACAATTTCAGGAGTGCAGTTTTCTTTATCAACTTTATTGACGACCACAATAGGTTTAAGCTTTAAGCTTAAGGCCTTTTGAAGCACAAATCGTGTTTGAGGCATTGGTCCTTCGAAAGCATCCACAAGTAACAAAACGCCGTCTGCCATATTCAAAACCCTTTCCACTTCTCCACCAAAATCAGCGTGACCAGGCGTGTCGATGATGTTGATTTTAGTATTTTTATAAGTTACCGAAACGTTTTTCGATAAGATCGTTATCCCTCTTTCTCGTTCCAATTCGTTATTGTCCAAAATCAAATCGCCAGTTTCCTGATTGTCCCTGAAAAGTTGGCAGTGGTGAAGAATTTTGTCCACCAAGGTTGTCTTTCCATGATCAACGTGGGCAATAATGGCTATGTTTCGAATATTAGGCATAGGGTCGTTTAAAATTTCGTGCAAATGTATTCTTTTTTCATCAGTTCTTATCATTCGATCTGCAGTATCTTAACTATTGATATTTAGACTCCATTAACCAGTTAATTTATATTTTTGTAAAAAATTTAATCATGATTTCAGCGCTCTCAAAAATATCACATCCGAATTCAGAACAGTTTTTCCTATTGGCCGGACCCTGTGCTATCGAGGGTGAAGACATGGCGCTTCGAATCGCTGAACATGTGCTGAGCGTCACCGATCGTTTAAAAATTCCCTACATCTTTAAAGGAAGTTTTAAAAAAGCCAATCGTAGTCGCATCGATAGTTTCACAGGAATTGGCGACGAAAAGGCACTAAAAATTCTCGAAAAAGTTGGACAAACCTTTGGAATTCCGACCGTTACAGACATTCATGAAGAAGCAGATGCCGAAAAGGCCGCAGCCTATGTAGATGTGCTTCAAATTCCTGCTTTTTTGGTTCGACAAACCGATTTGGTGGTTGCCGCGGCCAAAACTGGTAAAGTTATCAATCTAAAAAAAGGACAATTTATGAGTCCAGAAAGCATGCAACACGCCGTGCAGAAAGTTCATGATTCGGGCAACAAGAATGCCTGGATAACAGATCGTGGCACGATGTTTGGCTATCAGGATATGATTGTCGATTTCAGAGGAATTCCAACCATGCAACAATATGCGCCCACCATTCTAGATGTGACGCATTCTTTGCAACAACCCAACCAAGCGAGTGGAGTCACTGGAGGTCTTCCCCACAAGATTGAAACCATGGCCAGAGCAGGAATTGCCTGTGGTGTGGACGGTTTGTTTTTGGAAACGCATCACGACCCAAGCATAGCCAAAAGTGACGGCGCTAATATGCTGGCTTTAGAACACCTCGAAAGGCTGCTTGAACGACTTAGTGCCATTAGAAGTGCCATTAAAAAGTTTTAAAAATTTAAATTTGGAGTGGTCTTTTATACGACCTTCAATAATGTCTTATATTTGCACCCCCAATCTTGAGATTGATCTTTGAAATTTCTGGGGCCGACTGGTTTTGACAGCAAGGCCGATAGAATCGTAAGCAGGTCGAGCGCTGAACTACAGCTCGTAAAACTCATAGTATCGACTTTTTTAAATGGCGAGAATAACTACGCTCTTGCTGCCTAATTGACCGAATCATAGTAAGTCATGGCCGAGTCCCGCAAGGCGGGAAAGCGAGATACCTCATGAAAGCCCTTGTTGACGGCGTTCAGTTTTGAGGTACCATTAAAGTCAACATCGGAAAATAGTGTGTTTCAGCTGTTTTTTTCAATTTAGAAACTAGGCAAAGTGTGGGCAGTTTTTGGCCAGCACTTTGATGAAAATTAAGCAAAAACTAAACCTGTAGAAAGCGCTTTTGTCACTTGTTTGGACCCGAGTTCGATTCTCGGCGGCTCCAC
>CAYZFD010000069.1:0-6334 GCA_964477735.1 uncultured Flavobacteriaceae bacterium | reverse complement strand
TTGCTTTTTGAGCGTTTTTTAAATCCTGACCGTGTTAGCATGCCCGACATTGATATTGATTTCGATGATGAAGGCCGTGGAAAAGTAATCGATTATGTGATAGAAAAATATGGTGCAGATCAAGTGGCGCAAATCATTACCTATGGAACTATGGCTGCCAAATCCTCAATCAGAGATACAGCTAGGGTACTCGATTTGTCATTGTCTGATGCTGATCGGATTGCCAAACTCATTCCAAACATTAAACTTAAAGACATTTTTGGGAAAGAAGAGGCCGTCCTCAAAGAGAAATTGCGTGCTGAAGAAATGCTCAGAGTTCATGAACTCAAAAACTTGGCCGAAGGCGAAGATTTAGAAGCAGAAACCATCAATCAAGCTCGAGTGCTCGAAGGCTCTTTAAGAAACACAGGAACCCATGCCTGCGGGGTCATCATTACTCCCGATGCGATATCTAATTTTGTGCCCATTGCCACCGCCAAAGACTCCGAAATGGTAGTGACACAGTTTGACAATGCTGTGGTGGAGCAAGCAGGATTGTTAAAGATGGATTTCTTAGGCCTCAAAACCCTTACCTTAATCAAAGACACCGTCTCATTGGTAGCACAGCGTCATCAAGTTATGCTCAATCCAGATGAATTTCCTTTAGACGACCCCAAAACTTATGCACTTTTTCAGCAGGGAGAAACTGTTGGAATTTTTCAGTATGAAAGTTTGGGGATGCAGAAATATCTTAAAGAATTAAAACCCAATGTTTTTGAAGACTTGATTGCCATGAATGCGCTCTATCGCCCAGGGCCTTTGGAATACATTCCTCAATTTGTTGCTCGGAAAAACGGAACGGAGCCTATCACTTACGATCTCCCAGCCATGGAAGAATACCTTCAAGAAACCTATGGCATCACCGTCTATCAAGAGCAAGTGATGTTGTTGAGCCAAAAGCTGGCCAACTTCAGTAAAGGAGATGCCGACCAACTTCGTAAGGCGATGGGTAAGAAGATTATGGCCACACTGCAAAAACTAAAACCTAAGTTTTTAGAGGGTGGAAAATCTAACGGTCATGATATTGAAGTATTAGAAAAAATATGGAAGGATTGGGAAGCCTTTGCTTCTTATGCTTTTAATAAATCCCATTCCACTTGCTATGCCTACATTGCTTACCAAACGGCCTATTTAAAGGCGCATTATCCCGCCGAATACATGGCTGCCGTTTTGTCGAACAACATGAGTGACATCAAGCAAGTGAGCTTTTTTATGGAAGAATGTAAGCGCATGGGGATTCCTGTTTTGGGCCCGGATGTAAATGAGTCGAGCTATAAATTTAGCGTAAACACTCAAGGGGCCATTCGATTTGGTATGGGTGCGGTTAAAGGCTTGGGTGGCAATGCTGTTGCTTCTATAGTTGAAGCGCGTGAAAAAGGTCGATTCCAATCTATTTTTGATGTTACAAAACGCATAGATTTAAGAGCTGCCAACAAAAAATCTTTTGAAAGTTTAGCGCTTGCAGGAGGTTTTGATTCTTTGGGGAATATCCATCGTGCTCAATATTTTCAGGAAAGTGGAGATGGAATTACCTTCTTAGAGAAAGCCATTCGTTTTGGTACGCGTTTTCAAGAAAATGAAAATTCATCGCAGGTGAGTTTGTTTGGTGCTGCTTCAGAAGTTCAAATCCCCGAACCTCAGGTGCCTGAATGCACGCCTTGGGGCACTTTACACACCCTGAAGCAAGAAAAAGAAGTGGTAGGGATCTATATTTCTGGGCATCCTCTCGATGATTTTAAGCGCGCATTAACCCATTTTTGCAACGCCAATGTATCGGATTTTAAAAACTTGGAGCCACTCATAAACAGAGAGTTGAAAGTGGGTGGAATAGTTGGAGAGGTGCAACACCGCGTGTCCAAAAACGGAAAAGGTTGGGCAGTGTTTACTCTCGAAGATTATAATGATGCTCATGAATTTCGAATCTTCGGAGAGGAATATCTCAAGTTTAAGCATCATTTGGTTACCAACAATTTTGTGCATATTCGCCTATCTGTTCGTCCTGGTTGGGTGAATCGAGATACAGGAAAAAGTGGTGAGCCACGCTTGCAATTTAACCACTTTCAATTGTTGCATGAAATCGTTGAATCTCAAGCCAAAAAAATTACTTTACAGCTTTCCATTCCTGATATCAACGCCACAACCGCTGATCTTCTCAAGGATGTGCTAAAACCTCACAAAGGCGATCAGATGTTGGATTTTTCTTTTTATGAAATGGAAGAATCTGTTAAACTCACCATGCACAGTCGTAGCCACAAAGTGCGTATCACAGAAGCCTTGCTGAATGATTTAGAAGCCCATGAGCTGAATTATAAGCTTCAGTAAGTATCAAAAAGAATTATGATGGGATTCTAAAAAGCAATTTATAAAATTTTTTAGCCCCCCTAAGAATGCATACTTTTGCAATATAAAATAAATAAAAATGGCATTAGAAATTACCGATGCAACCTTTGAAGAGGTTGTTTTAAAATCTGACAAACCCGTATTGGTTGACTTTTGGGCTGCTTGGTGTGGGCCATGTCGAATGGTTGGCCCAATCATTGATGAAATTAGCCACGACTATGAAGGGAAAGCAGTCGTGGGCAAGGTAGATGTGGACACCAATCAGACTTTTGCAGCCAAATATGGCGTGCGAAACATTCCTACGGTTCTCATTTTTAAAGATGGAGAATTGGTGGGTCGTCAAGTGGGGGTTTCTCCTAAAAACGTCTATGCCGAGGCGATTGATTCGTTACTCTAATCAACACTTGTGTTCGCAGACATGAAAAAATGTTTGTGGAATTAAAAATCGAGTGTATATTTGCACGCATTCTTTGCAAACGGTCTGGTAGTTCAGTTGGTTAGAATACATGCCTGTCACGCATGGGGTCGCGGGTTCGAGTCCCGTCCAGACCGCTTTCATTTTCAACACTAGAAAATGATATCTTAGTTGTGTTGCTTGTAAATTTAGATTTACAAGAGGTTCGTAAGAGAACCAATGAGAAGCTTTCCTGAAAACGGGGAGCTTTTTTGTTTACAAACAAATTCCAAAACTATTTATTAATTTGCAAAAAAAACGCCTGCATTTTAAAGGAGTAAATGCAGGCGTCAAACAATAACTAACCAAAAATATTATGAAATCAATTTAATTAAAACATAAATCGTGCCAAACCTATAATGGAGAGGAAAAAGTTCAAAAAAATATTGATTACATTTTTAATTATTTTTATAAATAGCTGTATATCTGTTGTTTATGCTCAAACGCCCTATATCGAAGATTATGAATCTTTTAGCAATGAAGATGCTACGATGCTTCAAAAAAAGATTTTAATTGATCAGAAAGGATTTTTATGGTATTCTAATTACAACAAGCTGATTCAGAAATTTGACAAGGACAGCAAGGAGTTTTCGCTTAAAGTTAGCCCTGAAGAACCTGTGAATATCAGTAAAATAAATGCACTACTTGAAGATTATGCAGGGCGAATTTGGATTTCTACGTCTTCCGACATCCGCTTACTCGATCCAATTGAAGAAAAGGTTCGTGTGCAATATAAAATGGATCATGAAAACGGAGAAGTTTACCCAACCGACATTGTTCAGCTAAACAAAAGCACCATTTATGTGGGCACTTCAGCCAACTATGTTCTTGAGTTTAACACCCAAACTCATGAAGTCACAAAGCTTATACTTCCTAATACTTTGCAGGCTAAGGATGATGAGCCCATTCAATTGTGGAAAACTCACCAAAACATTTTGTTGCTCAAGCGCGGTAATCAATTGTTCTATAAAGCAACAGACAAGCCCATAGAAATTTTACACACACTTCCCGACTCTCGTTATAGTTATACCAGTTTTTACCCCCTTGAAAATGGTCAATTTTTTAATGAAAATCAATCGGGTTTTTTACGCTATAAATCTAATGAATTCCCATTTTATTACTTTCCAGAGTTAGACATTCAGTTTGTTGAATGGCCCTTTTTTAAGGTTGAGGCATTGAATGCTTCGAGCAGGCAGAAAAAATGGGTAGGCATTCAATATCCCAACCAAGGCTATGTGTTTTCTGTTTTGGGAAAATCAAGAAATCCAGAGCTAGTTGTTCGTCAATCGCTTTCATTGTCTGAGCATTTAACCGATGTTGTGGTGGATCGCTTAGGGCTCACTTGGTTTATGGGCTATACGCATTTGTTTAAATATCTCATTAAACCCAATTATTTTGAGTCTCATCTACGTTTGGGCCCTGATGAGGTGGTTCAATCTGTGGCAAACGTTGATTATCATCCCGATTATGGGGTGATGGCAGTCACGCCCTTTAACATAAACCAATCCGATGATCAGCTTGGGTTTCAGTCGAAAATACAAGATTATAAGATAAATTCACGAAAAAAGGGTTCTTATTATACTGATCTGGCGTATTTCCAAGATTTTTTGTGGGCTGTCGATGAGTCTAATAAATTATATCAACTACATCCAACCACACTTGATGTCGTTCGTGTGTTTTTCTTGCCCCAAAATGTTCGTTTCGAAATGCTTTCCAAACAAAATAAATCTAAGTTATTTATAGGGACTTCCACAAACACCCTTTTTTATTTCGATTTCGAAACAAGCGAGATAAAATCCTTTGAGCGTTCTGGTGAAGCGGGCTATTTTGATCAAAAAGTGATTTCAGCGATTGAAACTTCATCGAATTACTGGTTTTGCACCATCAATGATTTGGTGAAAGTGGATAAAAAAACGAGAGAAAAATCGTCATTTCAATCCCTTTTTAGAGGCCATAAAAAACCAGTTGTGAAGTTTAATACACTCTATGAGAACAGCAACGACATTATGATGGTTGGAACCAATGAGGGGTTGTTTTGGCTGAACCATAAAATCAATAAGATTATTAAAAAGGTAAGGGATTATGAAGGTTTGAGTCATAATGAGGTGGTTGGGATTGTGGCCGACAACAAAGACTGGTGGGTTACAACCAAGAGCGGGATGAGTAGAATTTCAAAGCAATATGGCGGCATTCAAAACTTTCACACCCAAGATGGAATTCCCTCAGAAATGTTTTTTAAAAACACATTGTTTAAATTGTCCGACACCTTAATTGTTTCTGGAACAAGTGAGGGGCTAATCTCTTTTAACCCCAAAAAGATTCCTACCTCACTCAGAAAAAATAGAATTTTTCCTGTTCGTTTAGAATACTTTGATAGCAACAACAATCAACTCAGTGTGCAAACCAAAGGTTTTAAATACAACCAAACAATCGCTTTGTCTAGCCAATACAGTTCACTGTCATTTTATTTTGCTATGAATGACATGCTCGCTCCAAATTTTAATCGTTACTACTACCGAATGCCACAGATCTCGAATTCATGGCAGTTAATGGACGGCAATCGATTTGATTTTTATGGGCAGCAATATGGGGATTATATTCTTGAAATAAAAGGCGTTACACACTCAGGAAACCACACCCTGAACACCCTACGTTATTTAATTTCTTTGCCACGACCTTTTTATTTAGAATGGTGGTTTTTAACCCTCAGCATCTTCCTTATAGTTGCCTTGCTCTATGGCTGGATGCGTATCGAAAGTGGTTTGGTAAAAGTCAAAAAAGATCGGGATTTAACCATAGCCAACCTAGAACTTAATGCCTATCGCGCTCAAATGAATCCGCATTTTATTTTTAATACACTAAATGGCATGCAAACGGCCATGATTTTAAGAGGAGAAAAAGAATTCAACCGCTATGTGACCTCTTTTTCAAAACTCTTGCGAGATACAATTGAAATGAGCAAAACTGATAAAATCTTGCTAGATCAAGAAATTAAATACCTGTCTAATTATGTGGAATTGCAGGGACTTAGGCTAGAAAGAGGTATCAATTTTCATGTTGATGTTGATCCCGCTGTCGATCCATAAAAAAAATTCATTCCCTGCATGCTGTTACAACCCATCGTTGAAAACGCCATTGTTCATGGGCTTATTCCCATCAAAGACCACCCAACGATTTCTCTCAACATTCGACTCGAAGATGTCTATATGATCTATTCTGTGATTGACAATGGCATTGGGCGGAAAGCTGCCGAGAAAAGTAAAAAAACCTACAAAAAAAACCATCAATCTTTTGCCACACAAATCATGAAAGAAAGAATAGACATTTTTAATTACTACAACAAAGCCCAGTTTTCTTTTCATATCATCGATTTATATGATGAACATGGTGTTGCAAAAGGAACTCAGGTCAACTTGAAAATTCCAACCGATTTCAAAACTAGAGAACAAGTAAATCCTCAGCTCGAAATACAGTAGAATATCCTTTATGCCTAAAATAATC
>CAYZFD010000068.1:0-6338 GCA_964477735.1 uncultured Flavobacteriaceae bacterium | reverse complement strand
CCAAGTTTGAGCATGTAAATGACACCCACTGTAGCGGGTTGATCAAAACGTTCGCCTGTGCCACCATCATACAAATAGGTATGTCCAAATTGTGGAATGTTGGCTTCAGTTGTGAGTTGATTGATTTGATCGAGTGTTGCACCGTCGAAAATTGGCGTTGCAAATTTCTGACCAAGTTTTTGACCAGCCCAACCTAGTACGGTTTCGTAAATCTGACCGATGTTCATCCTTGAGGGTACCCCAAGTGGGTTGAGTACGATATCAACAGGGGTGCCGTCTTCAAGGAAAGGCATGTCTTCATGGCGTACAATACGCGCCACGATACCTTTGTTTCCGTGACGACCGGCCATCTTGTCTCCAACTTTCAGCTTACGCTTTTTGGCAATATAAACTTTGGCCAGTTTAAGGATACCAGCAGGAAGCTCGTCGCCCACAGAAATGGTAAACTTGTCACGTCTCAGTGCACCTTGCAAGTCATTTTCTTTGATTTTGTAGTTGTGCATCAAATCGGCTACCAAACCATTTACCTCTTTGTCAACCGTCCAACTTCCACCAACTAAATGGGCATAGTCGTCAACACTGTTGAGCATTTTGAGGGTGTATTTTTTGCCTTTTGGCAACACTTCCTCTCCAAGATCATTGTACACACCCTGACAAGTTTTTCCGCTAAGTATCACGAAAAGTTTGTCAACCAAAACGGTTTTCAAATCTTGGAATTTAGTTTCATATTTCAATTCAAGATCTGAAATTTCTTCCTTGTCTTGAGAGCGTTTACGTTTGTCTTTAATGACACGCGTAAACAGTTTTTTGTCAATAACAACTCCGCTTAAAGAAGGAGAAGCCTTTAAGGAAGCATCTTTTACATCACCTGCTTTGTCACCAAAAATGGCACGGAGTAATTTTTCTTCAGGAGTAGGATCTGACTCTCCTTTTGGAGTGATTTTCCCAATGAGAATATCGCCAGGCTTAACTTCTGTACCAATTCGAATCATTCCGTTTTCATCGAGGTCACTGGTAGCTTCCTCGCTGACGTTGGGGATGTCATTGGTTAATTCTTCTTTACCAAGTTTGGTGTCTCGAACTTCTAACGAATATTCGTCGATATGAATGGAAGTGAAAATATCTTCTCTTACCACTTTTTCTGAAATCACAATGGCATCTTCGAAGTTATATCCTTTCCAGGGCATGAATGCCACTTTCAAGTTTCTACCGAGTGCCAATTCACCTTTTTCAGTGGCATATCCTTGACACAACACCTGACCTTTCGAAACACGATCCCCTTTCTGAACAATAGGCTTTAGGTTGATACATGAGCCTTGGTTGGTTTTTCGGAATTTAACCAACTCATAAGTCTTTAAATCTGACTCAAAGCTGACCAAACTTTCATTTTCTGTTCGATCATATTTAATGGTGATTCGATCTGCATCAACATACTCTACCACGCCATCACCATCTGCATTTATGAGTACCCTAGAGTCTCTGGCTACCTGTCTTTCCAAGCCAGTACCCACAATAGGAGATTCGGGTCTCATTAATGGAACAGCCTGACGCATCATGTTTGAACCCATCAATGCACGGTTGGCATCGTCATGCTCAAGAAAAGGAATCAGCGATGCTGAAATTGAAGCGATTTGGTTAGGTGCTACATCGGTGTAGTTTACTTGTGAGGGGTCAACTACAGGATAGTCTGCTTCTAGACGAGCAATTACTTTCTCTGAAGTCAAATTGCCCGATTCATCTTTAGGAGTGTTGGCTTGCGCAATGAGCATGTCTTCTTCCTCCTCGGCCGATAAATAGGTGATTTCGTTTAAATTCACTTTACCACCCTCCACTTTGCGATAGGGTGTCTCAATAAACCCGAGGTTGTTCACTTTGGCAAAAACACTTAAAGAAGAAATCAAACCGATGTTTGGCCCTTCGGGTGTTTCGATTGGACACATTCGACCATAGTGGGTGTAGTGAACGTCGCGCACTTCAAAGCCAGCGCGTTCTCTAGAAAGTCCTCCAGGTCCTAGCGCTGAAAGACGACGCTTGTGCGTGATTTCAGCCAAAGGATTGGTTTGATCCATAAACTGAGACAGCTGGTTGGTCCCAAAGAAAGTATTGATGACCGAGGACAAAGTTTTAGCATTGATAAGATCGATTGGCGTAAACACTTCATTGTCGCGAACATTCATTCGCTCCCTAATGGTGCGTGCCATTCTTGAAAGTCCAACGCTGAACTGAGACGAAAGCTGCTCGCCAACTGTTCTAACACGACGGTTAGAAAGGTGGTCAATGTCATCGATTTCAGCCTTGGAATTGATCAGCTCAATAAGATATTTTATGATGGTAATGATATCCTCTTTGGTCAACACTTGTTTGTCCATTTCGATATCTAAGCCCAACTTTTTGTTCATTCTATATCGTCCAACTTCACCCAAATTGTAGCGTTGGTCTGAGAAAAACAATTTGTCGATAATACCACGAGCAGTTTCTTCATCAGGTGGTTCGGCGTTTCTCAACTGTCGATATATGTGTTCTACAGCTTCCTTTTCAGAGTTTGTAGGATCTTTTTGAAGGGTGTTGTGAATGATGGCATAGTCAGCAGAATTCCCTTCTTCTTTGTGAAGCAAGATGGTTTTTACATCAGCTTCTATAATTTCTTCAATATTTTCTTTAGACAAAATGGTGTCGCGATCGAGGATGATCTCATTTCGTTCAATAGAAACAACCTCTCCTGTGTCTTCGTCCACAAAGTCTTCAAACCAAGTGTTTAACACACGAGCCGCTAGCTTGCGTCCTAAAACTTTTTTGAGACCAGTTTTGGTGACTTTTACTTCTTCAGCAAGGTCAAAAATTTCTAAAATATCTTTATCCCTTTCAAAGCCAATGGCGCGGAAAAGGGTGGTAACTGGCAACTTTTTCTTACGGTCTATGTAGGCATACATGACGCTGTTGATGTCTGTGGCAAATTCTATCCATGATCCTTTAAAAGGAATTACACGTGCGGAATAGAGTTTGGTGCCGTTGGCGTGAAAAGATTGACCGAAAAACACACCAGGTGAACGATGAAGTTGGGAAACAATAATCCTTTCAGCACCATTGATGACAAAAGTTCCACTTGGTGTCATGTAGGGAATTACTCCAAGATAAACATCCTGGACAATAGTTTCAAAATCTTCGTGTTCTGGGTCTGTACAAAAAAGTTTTAGGCGTGCTTTAAGGGGCACACTATAGGTAAGACCTCTTTCGATACATTCTTGAATAGAATATCTAGGAGGATCTACAAAATAATCCAAGAATTCTAACACAAACTGGTTGCGTGTATCAGTAATAGGGAAATTTTCCATGAAGGTGTTGTATAGGCCTTCATTGGAGCGTTCATCAGATTTTGTTTCTAATTGGAAAAAATCTTGAAAGGACTTAATTTGAATGTCCAAAAAATCTGGATATTCGGGTGTGTGAGTTGCTGAAGCAAAACTCAATCTTTCTTGTTTACTCGACATCAACGAACAATTTTTTAATTACAAAAAGTGGGTTTTAGAACAAAAGTGTTCATAAACACGAAAGGGTTTAGACCTTTGGACAACTCCAAAAGTCTAAACCAAATCGGTTAGGCGTGGGGTGAACTACTTAAGTTCAACCTCGGCACCAGCTTCTTCCAATGAGGCTTTTAATCCTTCAGCTTCATCTTTAGAAACACCTTCTTTGATGGCTCCAGGTGCGTTGTCAACCAAATCTTTTGCTTCTTTAAGGCCCAAACCTGTTAGTTCTTTAACAAGTTTAACAACAGCCAATTTAGAGGCTCCTGCTGACTTAAGGATCACGTCAAATTCTGATTTTTCTTCAGCACCAGCACCAGCATCACCACCAGCGGCGGGACCTGCAACGGCTACCGCTGCAGCAGCGGGCTCAATTCCATACTCCTCTTTTAGGATAGTGGCTAGTTCGTTGACTTCCTTTACGGTTAAGTTAACGAGTTGTTCTGCAAAATCTTTCAAATCTGCCATTTCTATAGTTTTTATTGTATTATACTTGAATTAATAAATTATCCTTCCTTTTCTGAAAGGGTTTTAATGATACCAGCCAATTTGCCACCACCCGATTGAAGGGCAGAAACAACATTTTTGGCAGGCGACTGTAGCAAGGTGATGATATCACCAAGCAATTCTTCCTTAGATTTAATGTTCACTAAGGCCTCTACCATGTCATCACCCAAATAAATGGCTTCTTCAATGAAGGCGCCTTTTAATACGGGACGATCCGATTTTTTACGGAATTCTTTGATGACTTTGGCGGGTGCATTTCCAACCTCTGCAAACATCAGTGAGGTGTTCCCTTTTAAGACGCTTGACAATTCGCCAAAGTCTTTTTCGGAAGCTTCCATCGCTTTTGAAAGCAAGGTGTTTTTAACAACTGCAAGACGAATGTTGGCTTTGAAACAGGCACGACGCAAGTTTGAAGTCATTTCTGCGTTCAAACCAGAAGTGTCTGTCAAATAAATATTGGCATTTTCTGCCAATGCAGTCTTCAGTTGTTCAATCACTTGTGTTTTTTGTTCTCTAGTCATTTGCTAATGTTAACGAGTGATTAGGATTGTTTTGTGTCAATTGGAATGCTAGGACTCATAGTGCTAGACATGGAAATACTTTTGATGTAAACGCCTTTAGCCGTTGAGGGCTTCATTTTAATCAAGGTTTGCACAAGCTCATTGGCATTTCCTTCGATTTTATTGGCATCGAAAGAAACTTTACCAACTGAGGCATGAACAATCCCTGTCTTGTCCACTTTAAAGTCAATTTTTCCAGATTTAATGTCTGTCACAGCTTTTGCAATGTCCATTGTTACTGTACCTGTTTTGGGGTTTGGCATCAGACCTCGTGGCCCTAACACACGGCCCAGAGGACCTAATTTACCCATTACACTAGGCATGGTAACGATAACATCCACATCAGTCCAACCATCTTTAATTTTTGCAAGATAGTCGTCAAGACCCACATGATCAGCTCCAGCTTCTTTGGCTTCGGCTTCTTTGTCGGGTGTAACCAAAGCAAGAACGCGAACGTCCTTACCAGTTCCATGAGGAAGGGTCACAACTCCACGAACCATTTGATTGGCTTTTCGTGGATCTACTCCTAAACGTACAGCAATGTCAACTGAGGCGTCGAATTTGGATGAAGTAATTTCCTTCACCAATGCCGAAGCCTCTCCAATTGAATACAATCTGCTTTTGTCGATTTTCGCAAGCGCTTCTTTGCGCTTCTTAGAAAGTTTTGCCATTATTAGTCAATTTAGAGATTAGAAAGGAGCTTGCCCTTTTACGGTTAAACCCATCGAACGTGCTGTACCGGCTACCATTTTCATGGCAGATTCTATGGTAAAAGCATTTAAATCTTGCATTTTGTCTTCAGCGATTTGCTTGACTTGATCCCAAGTGACACTGGCAACTTTTGCGCGATTTGGTTCGCCTGATCCTTTTTTGACTTTGGCGGCTTCCATTAATTGAACGGCTGCAGGTGGCGTTTTTACAACAAAGTCGAAAGACTTGTCTTTGTAAACGGTGATCACTACAGGCAATACTTTGCCTGGTTTGTCTTGAGTTCTTGCATTAAATTGCTTGCAAAACTCCATGATGTTAACACCAGCGGCACCTAAAGCGGGTCCAACCGGCGGCGATGGATTCGCGGCGCCTCCCCTAACTTGTAGCTTAACTACTTTTCCTACTTCTTTTGCCATTAATTCATGTTTGTGATTCTCTTTTTAGTTGGAAGCTTAAAAGAAAATCGGTTTTATGTAACACTTAAATTTTTTCTACTTGCATATAAGAAAGCTCGAGTGGTGTTTTTCGGCCAAAAATTTTGACCATAACCTCGAGTTTTCTCTTTTCTTCATTAATTTTCTCAATGGTTCCATTAAAACCATTGAAGGGACCATCAATAACTTTAACAGTTTCGCCCATCGTGAATGGGATGGCTACGTTTTCGGACTGAATAGCCAACTCATCAACTTTTCCAAGCATACGGTTTACTTCGGATGGACGCAATGGAACAGGTTCTCCGCCTTTGGTTTCACCAAGAAAACCAATGACGTTGGTAATGGAACGAATCACGTGTGGAATTTCACCTGAAAGATTGGCCAAAACCATGATATATCCAGGAAAATATACGCGTTCTTTGTTCATTTTCTTTCCGTTTCGAATTTGGATAACTTTTTCTGTAGGAACTAAAACTTGTTCTACATAGTCACCATATCCCAAACGTTGAATTTCGGATTCAATATAATTTTTGATTTTGTTCTCTTGGCCGCTTACTGCTCGAACAACATACCACTTTTTTGTGTCAGTTTCGGTCATAATT
>CAYZFD010000067.1:0-6503 GCA_964477735.1 uncultured Flavobacteriaceae bacterium | reverse complement strand
ATTAATTTTTTCGAAATAATGAAGGAGTTGTATGCTTTTTCTTCAGAAACACCTTATTGAAGTAACTAAGCGATTCAAACCCAGAGGCATGAGCAATTTTGCTGATATTGTAATCTGAAAATAACAGCAAATTACAGGCCTCATTGATGCGTAAATCATTAATGTAATCTGAAAATGTAGTGCTCGTAGCTTTTTTGAAAAATTTGCAAAAGTTGCTTTCCGACATACAGACTAAATCTGCCACTTCCTTCAGGCGAATGGGCTCGCAATAATGATCTTGTAAGTAAGTACAGACTTTGTTAATGCGGGATTCAAATTTCTTTGAATGTACGTTTTGAAAGGTCTTGGAAGCGATTTGGGAGACCTTTTGTTGCGATATCTCTTGTAAAATGGCTAGCAATATTAATACGCTGTCTAAACCTCGTATTTGGCTCAATTCTCTGATTTTTTTAATTAATTTATCGCTGGACTTTACTCTCAATCCTTTCGATGAATTTTCCAATAGGGTTTTGATATGTCTGCATTCATGAAGTGCCAAAAATGGTTGTATGAATTCTGTTGAAAATTGTATCACTATGGCCTCTGATGGCTCATCATCGTCCGACTTGCCCCACCACGTGTGAGGAAGATTGCTCCCTAATAACACAAAGTCACCCGCTGAAAAGTCTTCGTGAGAATTTCCGACAATGCGATAGCCCCTTCCTTTAAGAATATAGGTTAATTCAAACTCTGGGTGAAAGTGCCATTTGAACTCAAAAGCGGGTACTACAATCTGCCTCGCGTAGAAACTGGAAGCTCCTTTAACGGCTGGTATGTCTTCTAAAATGGCTTTCATTGCATGTTATCAACCCTTTTTACGGTTTTTGAAAGAAATAAATTCAATATAGTATTACAATTTTATCATTTTATACTAAAAAAGGCACCTTTTAGTCTTCAATATTGATTCTTGATTATCCGTAACATAAAGAGACAAAAAATCATGCTCAGCCAAACCATGAAGGAAACCCTCGAAGCTCCTTATACCTTGTTTCAGGATCAAATTGATTTCTACGTTAAATACCAGTACATCAAATTAAAACATGTGTTTGATGAAGCTACTATTCAATTTTATAACGAACACATATCGGCTCAAGTTGCCAAAATGAATCAAGTAACGACACCCCTTGAGGATCGCAACACTTACGGTAAAGCATTTTTGCAACTTTTTAATTTGTGGTCCGAAAATGCAGTGGTAAAAGAACTGATTTTTAGCCAACGCATTGCCAAGATCGCCGCTGACTTGATGCAAGTAGATGGTGTGAGGCTTTACCATGATCAAGCGCTGTTCAAAGAGGCTGGTGGGGGAATTACACCATGGCATGCAGATCAGTATTATTGGCCATTGGCTAGCGACAAAACCGTGACTGCTTGGATACCGCTTCAAGCAACCCCTCTAGAAATGGGACCATTGGAGTTTAGCGCCGGGAGCCACGCAATTGTGGAGGGTAGAGAATTGGAGATTGGCGATACAAGTGAAGAAGTGCTCCATAAAAAGCTGCGTATAACAGACTTTCAACATGTCATTGGGCCCTATGATGTAGGTGAGATTAGCTTCCATTCCGGTTGGGTATTTCATCGAGCGGGTGCAAATAGCTCGAACGACATGAGGAAGGTGATGACGATCATTTACATGGACAAGGATATGCTACTTAAAAGTCCAGAGAATAAAAATCAGATTATGGATTGGCAAACCTGGTGTCCAGGAGCTGAAGTAGGGAAGGTCATCAATACTCCACTGAATCCGATTTTGTTTTCATATTAAATAATGAAGCTCAAATTCATCTGCACATATTGGGGTTTGGAAAACGTCTCAGCAAAATCTTTTTTACATCGAGCTGTTTCTCAAGGATATGATGGCGTGGAGATTGATTTTCCGGAAAATGAGGCATTTGTTCAAGAGTTTGTCTCTGAATTGGAGAACATCCGAAATACCATTGCCCCGGATTTCTTATTTATAGCTCAGCAAGTATTAACCCTCAAAGATGAATCAGTCTCGGATTATACCCGCAGAATGATCAATCGCTTGGATTATTTAACCACTTTGTCGCCCGATGCTATTAATTCACATACCGGTAAAGATTACTATGATTGGCGCGATAACGTAGACATTATTGCGAAAGCAGAGCAGGTAGCTATCTCAGCGAACCTCCCCATTTGGCACGAAATACATCGAGGACGTTTCTCCTTTCACCTGAAAACGCTTTTAAAGTATTTAAACATTTTTCCGCAGCTACAGTTGGTGGCAGATTTGTCCCATTTTTGTGTGGTTTCTGAAAGCGATTTGCACGATCAGCAGGGTTTATTGACCCAAATTTATCCAAATATTGCCCATATTCATGCCCGTGTGGGATTTGAGCAGTCTCCCCAAGTCAATAACCCTTTCGCACCTGAATGGGGCGATCACCTGGCGCGATATCAACATTGGTGGCGTGAAATTATTGAACACCACAAAAAAGGCCACAAACCGCACTTCACAATTACGCCTGAATGTGGCCCATTTCCCTATATGCCCCAGGCGCCTTTCACCAGAAATCCTGTTGCCGATCAATGGCAAATCAACGTACAAATGAAAAAGTATTTACATCAAAATTTAGAGAGTAAATGAAGTTAATACAGAAATCTATAGGGCTTTTTTTGCTGATGTCAATCAACCTCCAAGCGCTTAAATCGCAAGACAAATCGAAGTATGTGAATACATTCATTGGTACTGACGGCACGGGTCACACTTTTCCTGGACCCTCAATGCCATTTGGTATGGTGCAACCGGGACCCGATAACCGCAATTTTGGTTGGAATCACACCAGCGGCTACCAATTTCAAGATACGTTCCTGATGGGATTCTCGCAAACCCATTTAAGTGGAACCGGCATCAACGAATTGGGCGACGTGCTGCTGCTACCCATCAATCCAAAAAAGTCACAAGCCAAAAATGCCTATTTTAAATCCTCCGAAATAGCTCGCCCTGGGTATTACGCCTTAACTAAAAAAGACGATGTCAAGGTTGAGCTCACATGCTCCGAGAGAGTGGTATTTCATAAGTATACCTATCCCGAAAAAGAGGCCCAATTGTTGATCGATTTTCAGCATGGACTTCGATTTATATTCGATGAAAACAGCGCCAAACCCTTGGTGCTCGCCAGCGATGTGCAAATCGTAGATAGTGTGACCATAACCGGTTATTGTTCTACTAGCAATTGGGTGAATCGAAAGTACTTTTTCATCGTTCAGTTTGATCAACCCATTGCGAAGTCAACGCTTCTGCCAAGAAAAGAGGGCCATCAAGCGCCACAATATCTCATGGATTTTCAACTCGGCAATGCTAAAATCCTGAACGTAAAAATCGCCCTATCCACTGTGGATGTCAACGGTGCCAAGCAAAATCTACAAACAGAAATTAACCACTGGGACTTTAACAAAGTTTATTGCAACAATCGCGAAACATGGAAAGGATATCTTAATAGAATCAGCCTCAAAGCAAATAATAAGCAGAAGGAAATCTTCTACACTTCATTGTATCATTTACTTTTACAACCATCGAACATTGCCGATGTAGATGGGAAATACCGCGGTGCAGACGGAATAGTGCAAATTGCACCCAACAAAGCTTATTACTCAACCCTGTCTAATTGGGACATTTATCGCGCCGCCTTTCCTTTGCTGCAAATCATCGCGCCAGAGAAAATTGATGGCATCATACAAACGTGTTTGCTTCATCACAAAGCCGCGGGTTTTTTACCCATTTGGACGGTTTGGGGACAAGACAATTATTGCATGATCGGGAACCATGCGATCCCCATGATTTTATCGGCCTATCACAATGGTTTTAAGGGTTTTGATGATGTAGAAGCACTCAACGCAATAGTGGAAACAAGTACAAAAAGCCACATCAACTCCGATTGGGAAATGTTCAACAAATTTGGGTATTACCCCTTTGATCTATTGGATAACGAATCGGTTTCAAGAACTCTGGAAAGTGGGTTCGATGATTGGTGCGTATACGAAATGGCTCTAAAAATGGGGCAACATGAGGTTGAAAATGCGTTTCAACGTAGAATGTTTTTTTACAAGAATTTGTATGACTGTGAATCCACTTTTTTTAGAGGAAAAGACGCAAATGGCCAATGGCGAAGTCCGTTTAACCCACTTACAGCAACATCGCCCTTGAACAATCCCGGCGATTACACAGAAGCCAATGCCTGGCAGTATTTCTTCACGCCTGCTCAATACGATGTGAATGGTTTAATTGAATTGTTGGGTGGACAGTCACAATTTACACAGAAGCTGGATGAGTTTTTTACCACGAAATCTCAAAATCCCAATAAGTTTTTGGGTCAAGAAGCAATGATCGGACAATATGCGCATGGCAACGAGCCCAGTCATCACATCATTTATTTGTATGCTTACACACAGCAGCCAAAAAAAGCGCAACAATATATCCATCAGGTTATCAATGATTTTCATAACAATACGCCAGATGGTATGATTGGTAACGATGATTGCGGTCAGATGAGTGCTTGGTATATCCTGTCTTCCCTAGGGTTCTATCCGGTGAATCCAGCCAGCGGGACCTTCGTTTTTGGGAGCCCGCAAGTAAAAAAAGCAGTATTGCATTTGGCTAAAAATCGGCGGTTTGTGATCAGGGCCAATCACAAGTCCAAAAAAAATATCTATCAAGAGAATCCTAGGTTGAACCATCAATTACTCCAAAGAAACTTCATACACTACGATGAGATCATGCAGGGCGGTCGTTTGGAATTTCAGATGATAAATCAATAAACCAAAATTTATAGAAAATGAGAACCGTATTTACGAGCCTATTGGGTTTGTTTTCGACAACGATTTTAGTTGCGCAAAAGCCCAAACTAACGAATTACAAAAGTGAAGTTATCTATCATGTTTGTCAGCGTAGTTTCTACGATAGCGATGGTGATTTGCATGGAGATTTGAACGGACTGCGCAAAAAACTTCCCTATTTGCAGGAGTTGGGGATTACCTCAATTCTGTTGTTTCCCCTCTATGAATCTGATTGTTATCACAACTATTTCGCTAATGATTTTGAGAAAATTGATCCAGAATTTGGTACGATGCAGGATTATTTAGCGTTGGTGAAGGAAGTGCATGCGAGGGGTATGAAAATCTACATCGACATGGAAACGCAGTATGTTACATCCAAGCATTTATGGTGGAAGGATGCAGTATCCAACTTGTCGTCGCCGTACAGTGACTTCATTTTGTTCGATGATTCAGCCCATGTTGTGCCGGCGACCATGATTTTTGATTTAAGGATACTGAATGGGTTCGATGGGAAAGTGGTAAACGTGACCACCGTGAATTTGAAGAGTCCCAAAGTATTGGATTACAATGTTCAATTGTTCTCGTATTTTTTGGATCCAAATCTGGATGGCAAATTTGATGATGGGGTTGATGGATTTCGGTTGGATCATGCCATGGATCATCTAGACAATAAACCAACACTCACCAATCTCTTTGACGACTTCTGGAAACCGTTGATTTTGTCGTTGAAAGAGATCAATCCGAACATAAAAATTATTGCTGAGCAGGCAAATTGGGAGGATGACGGGTTTGAGTATTTTGAAAAAGCAGCCGTTGATAGGGTGTTTGGGTTTGAACTTCAGAAGGCTATTTTGGCCATGGATAAACAGAAGATTGTTGAAAATGCGGAAGTGATATTGCGTTCAACCCCTGCAGGAAAGGAACAGATTGTTTTTATCGAAAATCACGACATTGATCGTTTCGCTTCGTTGGGGTTTGCGCCTGAACAACAAAAGTTGGCGGCTTCACTTATGCTGCTGATAGGCGGAATACCTTCTATTTATTATGGTCAAGAAATTGGGATGAAAGGAACTGCGTATGCTTTTGGAAATACCGACGGCAATGACATTGGAAGAAGGGAAGCATTTGATTGGTATCAAAGTGGGGAGGGCGAGGGCATGGCTTTTTGGTATCAAAATTCAGGGGCCTGGTGGACGAACGCCTTCCTAAAACCCAACGATGGTATTTCATTGGAAGAACAGGTGAACAACCCGCAATCACTTTTCAATTTTTATAAAAATACTATCGCATTGAAGCAGCGATACAGCGCCCTTGCCATTGGTGCCTATGAAAATGCGCCCAATAACAACAACCAAGTTTTCAGCTTTTATCGCAAGTTGGGCAAACAAAAAATGCTAATTATGATAAATTTATCAAATGAAACTCAATATGTGACTTTGGCCGATAGAGTGAAGGTATCTAAAATCGTATCAGACAATAATCTGCCGTTTCAAAATGACATGGCATTGGCGCCTTTTCAATGGGCAGTTTGGCAACTCAGATGAAGTGTTTGCATGTCTATCTATTTAAAGGAAATGAGAGCGATGATCCGTATCATGTCCTCGCCAGGGATAACATCCCTAATATTACTTAACATCCGGTCCAGGATATAACCAAATTCCAAAATTGGT
>CAYZFD010000066.1:0-6980 GCA_964477735.1 uncultured Flavobacteriaceae bacterium | reverse complement strand
AAAAAAACGCTCAAGCAAGCTTGGCGTTTTTTCTTTTTGCGTGATTTATTCGTGATCGCGATAGGATTCGAACCTATGACCGTCTGCTTAGAAGGCAGATGCTCTATCCAGCTGAGCTACGCGACCGATATTTTTTAGTCATCTGCTCAAAAAAACTTAAACACTCCGTTTGAAAAAATCGGAATGCACCAATTCTATTGAGTCTTGCCTTTTGAGAGACAAGCATGTGACTGTTGAAGGACAGATCGAGATCAAATTTACAAACCATTGAACGCCCAACAAATAAAAAAAGCCCTTTTGTGCAAGGGCCTTTGCGGAGAGACAGGGATTCGAACCCTGGCAACACTTTCGCGTTGACAGATTAGCAATCTGCTCCATTACCACTCTGGCACCTCTCCTGATCGTTTTCTCAAACTTGAGGAGTGCAAATGTAATGTATCAAATGCAATCGGGCAATAGCTTAGATGAAATTTCCACTAATGAGGGAGTTTATTTTGAAATACCCCATATATAAAAGTGCCAATAATAGCTGAAACAATCACAACCAAAATCGGTAAAAAGCCTGCACCCAAAAGTGTAAACATAGGGCCTGGGCAAGCACCTGCTAAGCCCCAGCCTAATCCAAACAAAATACCGCCAACCAAATAGCGTTTGGGTTGCATTTCTTTGTTAGGAATTACAATAGTTTCACCATTAAAGCTCTTGATGATGTTTCGCTTAATCAGCTGAACGAAAATCACACCAACGGCAAGTGCAGAGCCAATGATTCCATACATGTGAAAAGAACCGAATTGAAACATTTCAAAAATTCTAAACCACGACGAAGCTTCAGACTTCAACATGACAAATCCAAAAAATATCCCAATAAATAAAAATAAAAGCTGTCTCATTCTAAAAGTTAAAAAATTAATGGAAAAATGAAGTGCACCATCGTAAGTCCTCCAATAAAAAATCCAACAACGGCTATAAGCGATGGTAATTGTAAATTACTGAGTCCAGAAATGGCATGCCCAGAGGTACACCCCCCCGCATAGCGAGCTCCAAAGCCCACCAAAAAACCCCCTATAACAAGAAGGCTGAGAGATTTAATGTCTGAAAAGACCTGATTAGAAAACAAAGATTCTGGTAAGTATTTCCCGCCTGTTTGGTCAAAACCGTAGTTTTGAAGTTGCGTAACCACTTCAGGATTTATGGACACTTCGGGCAAGAAATTTGACCCTAAATAACCCCCGACAATGGTGCCCAACACCACCCAAAGATTCCAACGGTTTTCTTTCCAGTTAAATTTAAAAAAATCCGAAGCTTTGTGTGCGCCACACATGGTACAAAAAGTCCTTAGGTTTGAAGACATTCCAAAGTTTTTTCCGCTCATCAAGAGCAACAACATCACAAATGCGATGAGTGGTCCCGAAACATACCAGGGCCATGGTTGTAATAATATTTCCATCATTATTTATTTTTTGAAAACTTAATGTAATTTTGATAACCTCCTTCAAGGTCGAAAATCTCCTTAAAACCTAAGCTCTGAAGTAGTCTCGAAGCACGCTTGCTTCGATTACCACTCCTACAATAGACATACACGGCTTGATTTTTATTGAGTTTCTCTGC
This sequence comes from uncultured Flavobacteriaceae bacterium, assembly GCA_964477735.1. Classification (GTDB taxonomy): domain Bacteria; phylum Bacteroidota; class Bacteroidia; order Flavobacteriales; family Flavobacteriaceae; genus CAYZFD01. The sequence continues at coordinate 5,372 of CAYZFD010000066.1, read as the reverse complement.
ATATTTAAGAAAGCTTTGCTCTTCCAAAACATCCATGTTCTGAGCATGCGCTATATGACCTTGCGCAAACTCTGTTTCTGTTCTTACATCGATGAGTTGTGTGTGTTGTTGCTGAACTTGACTCAAAAAAGTATCAACTGAAAGGATTTCTGCAGCCTGTTTTTGTCCACAAGCCGAAAAAACGGCACTAAAAACGAAACAAATTAACTTTTTCATAGGTTAGACATTGTGGATGGACAAACATATTCGCTCACCTGGACCCCAGCTTCTTTGATGGCTTTAAAACCTCCCTGAATATCGACGATGTTATGAATCCCTCTACTTTTAAGAATCGAGGCAGCAATCATACTTCGGTAACCTCCTGCACAGTGCAAATAGAAAGTTTCTTCAGCGGGAAATTCTGCTAGATGATTGTTTAATTCATCAAGGGGAGTGTTTTCTGCACTGGGGATGTGCTCAGCATAATGTTCTGTTTTTGCACGAACATCAAAGATCTTTAGATCATGCTTTTGAAGTTCTATCTGAAGTTCATCTGCGGTAATGCCAGATACAGTATCAAACTCTTTAGACGCAGCTTTCCAAGCCTCGAACCCACCCTCTAAAAAGCCAAGAGTGTTGTCGAATCCCACCCGAGCCAAACGAGTCACTGCTTCTTCTTCTTTTCCAGCATCTGTAACCAGCAATATGGGGTGTTGAACATCTCCAATGAGTGCACCAACCCAAGGAGCAAAACTACCATTCAAACCTATGAATATTGAACGTGGAATATGTCCAGCTGCGTAATCTTGCTGATTGCGAACATCTAGCACTATGGCACCTGTTTCATTGGCAGCCACATCGAATTCGGTGGGGGAAAGTCCGCGCGTTCCCCTTTCCATTACCTCACCGATGTCATCGTAGCCTTCTTTGTTCATTTTCACGTTCAATGGAAAATATTGTGGAGGGGGTAGCAAGCCGTCGGTCACTTCTTTGATGAATTCTTCTTTGGTCATGTCGGCTCGTAGGGCATAATTCATCTTTTTCTGATTCCCTAAGGTATCGACAGTTTCTTTCATCATATTTTTTCCGCAGGCAGATCCCGCACCATGAGCAGGATAAACCGTGATATCATCGCTTAAAGGCATGATTTTGGTTCTTAAGCTTTCAAACAAGGTCCCTGCCAATTCTTCTTGGGTCATGTGAGCAGCCTTCTGGGCCAAATCTGGTCTTCCTACATCACCAAGGAAAAGGGTGTCTCCTGTGAAAAGAGCATGATCTTTTCCTTGCTCATCTCTGAGCAAATAAGTAGTGCTTTCCATGGTGTGACCAGGAGTGTGCAAAACCACAAGGCTAATGTTGCCTAATTTAAAAACCTCACCATCTTTTGCGATATGGGCCTCGAAGCTAGGGTTGGCTAAAGGGCCGTAAACAATTGGAGCAGCGGTTGCTTTTGATAAACTAAGATGGCCACTCACAAAGTCGGCATGGAAGTGGGTTTCAAAAATATACTTGATTTGCGCATTGTTGGCTTTAGCCTTTTCGATGTATGGACTAACTTCGCGAAGCGGATCGATTATGGCCACTTCTCCTTGGCTTTCGATGTAGTAGGCACCTTGTGCTAAACACCCTGTGTACATTTGTTCAATTTTCATCTTTTTAAATTTTATTTGAGTTGCGCTTTTCAGCTAAATTAAAAACTATTTTATAATTCTTTGAATATAATAACGATGGCCATCAGCAATATAAACCATCCGAAAATTCCACGAAGTCGGTGCCCTGGGATGTAACGAGCGAGCCAAAGCCCTAAAAATATTCCCAGCACAGAAAACCCTGTGAAAGTGAGTAAAAATCTCCAGTCAATGGGCAGCATTTCGATATCTCCTAAAAACCCTATCAGGGATTTGATTGAAATGATGAGAAGCGATGTGCCCACAGCCATTTTCATGGGCATCTTTGCAAACATAACTAGGGCTGGGATGATTAAAAACCCACCTCCTGCACCCACTAAACCGGTTAGGACACCAACAATACTTCCCTCTATGAGTATCATCGGATAATTAAATTTTATTTCAACACTTTCTGAAGTGTTTTCAATGGTTTTGGGTTTAATCATAGAATAAGCCGCTAGCAACATAATGAGTGCGAAAAAAATCATTATACCCATGTCTTTACTTAAAACAAAATCATTGATTTCGAGCAATTTCTCAGGAATGGAAGGTAAAATATAGCGTCGTGTTGCATAAACGCTAATGAAGGCTGGAATCGAAAAGACAAAAGCTACTTTGTAAGAAACTAGTTTTTGACGACTGCTCTGAATCGCACCTGTGAGCGCTGTAAAACCCACAATGAAGAGCGAATATGCTGTACCCATTATGGGGCTAAAGCCTAGAACATAGACCAATACAGGCAAGGTTAAAATCGAACCTCCACCACCTACAACCCCTAAAACAACTCCGATTATAGCCGCTAAAACATACCCAATGATATCCATTATTAATTTTTATGGTACAAATGTAAGGGCAGAAAAAACAAGTAGATGTAACCCAAGTTACATGTCTAAAATCTCGATGCTATTGCGCATCAACTTCAAAACTTTTTGGTTTTCTAATTTCTTAAGCAACCTGGAAATCACCACTCTTGAACTGTGTAATTCAGTAGCCAAATCTTGATGGGTTACTAGTATGATATTGCTGTTTTGAAGCAAAGCCTTTTTTTGAAGCAATTCAATTAAACGTTGATCTAGCTGATGAAAGGCAATGCTATCGATCGTGTGTAAAAGCTCATTAAATCGCTGTTGATAATTGTTAAGAATAAAATGTTGCCATGCAGGGTATTGGGACATCCACTCTTCCATATGATGAGAAGGAACCATCATCAGAAGGGTGTCAGTTTCGGCTTGTGCACGTATTTCACTTTTGGCTTGCCCAATGCAACATTGGAGCGTCATGGTGCAAGTACTTCCCTTTTCTACATGATAAAGCAGCATTTCATGGCCGTTTTCGTCTTCTCTCATTACTTTAATTGCTCCATCAAGCAGCAGGGGGATGTGTTCAATTTTTTGCCCAATATCGACAATAATCGTATCAGCTGGAAAAGCACGTTGCGTGGCCACTTGATTGATTCGCTGAATGAGTTTGTCTGGAAAAACGCCTCCGAAAATTTCTTGAAGTTGAAAAATCATATCTGTTAAATTTATTCAGGATAGCTAACTCTGAGGTGAAAATTTGTTTTAATTTTTTGTTTGAGCACTTTTTTGACCATTTGAATTTCTAGGAGTGTAATGTTCGCTTCTAAAAACTGTCCGTCTTCCATTTGTTTGTCAACAATTCGCTCAACAAATTCGTCGAGTTGTGAGGCTGTAGGATCTTGAATACTTCTTGATGCTGCTTCAACAGCGTCGGCCATCATCAGGATGGAAGTTTCTTTAGAAAAAGGTTTTGGACCAGGATATCTAAAGTCATTTTCGTTAGTGGATTCGCTGGCCTCTTGTGCTTGTTTAAAAAAGTAATAAACTGTAGTTGTGCCATGGTGTGTTCGAATGAAATCAATAACTCGATCGGGGATTTTATGTTTTCTAGCCAATAAAATTCCATTTTTAATGTGCCTAATGATAAGTTGGGTGCTTTCCAAGGGCTCAAGGTCGTTGTGTGGGGTATAAGAACTTTTCTGATTTTCCGTAAAATAGGTGGGATTGTCTAATTTACCGATGTCATGATATAATGCTCCCACTCTTACCAACATGGCGTTGGCGCCAATTTCGTTGGCTGCAGCTTCGGCCAAATTTGCCACCTGAAGCGAATGATGGAAGGTGCCTGGTGCTTTGTCTGAAAGCTCTCGAAGCAATGATGTGTTGGTGTCTAATAGCTCTAGAAGTGAAACATCGGACACCAATCCAAATATTTTTTCATAAAGATAGATTAGAGGTTGCACAAACAAGGTGGCCAAACCATTGAGCGCAAAATAACCCAACACCATCCATTCAATGCCGTCGGGGTGGCCTTCGTGGATAACAGAAAAGGCTAAATAACCCACAATGTATATGGCGGTAATTTGAGCCACCGAAATAAATAAGTTGGCACGCTTATGAAGTTCAGAAACAGTGAGAATGGTGACTACACCGGCAATGAGTTGTAAAAAAATATATTCAAAACTGTTAGGAACTACAAAGCCGAGAATTAATAGCGTGAGTACGTGTACAAAAAGACCAAGTCGAGCGTCAAAAAAAGCTTTTAATATGAGCGGCATGCTACACAAAGGGACAACATATACATAGGAAGCGTCATATTTTACCACAAGTGTGGTAAGCAAAACCATGAGGACCATGTTGGCGACAATAAAACTTACCTTATTGTTGTTTTCATAAATTTTTGGACGATAGGTATGTAAAAAAAGTAAAAGCATCACCAAAACCAATCCGATGAGCACCGAATAACCTAATAAAATCCAATTATAATTCGACTCATCCCATAGTTGTGATTCATATTCTGTTTTAAGAGATTGCAGGATTTGCCATTTTTCTCCTTCAACAACCTCTCCTCTAGCAATTATTCGTACCCCTTTGACTACCATCCCTCTGGAGTTAGACAAGTTCTGTAGTGCAGCAGTTCGGGCTTGTGTATTCAGTATTTGATCAAATGCAACGTTAGGCAATATGTGTGGCTCAATCAATGGCAGGAGCACACTTTTCAAGGGTTCTTCGGAATGAAAGTTTTGAGTAAAGCTTGAAGTTCTTACGATGGAATCAGCAGAGATTAAAGTTTCTAAAACCCCTTCAACAACGGAAAAATTAACCGATTGAGGCAATATACCTTCAGGGAATATGGGTTGTTTATAAAAAAGATCTATCGCATCAAGAGCATGTGTCAATAAGCCTGGAAAATAATGAAGAATACTGTCGTTTATTGAATTATTTAACGCTTTTTCAACTTCAGTCTTCACTTGTTCAACCACAAGCGGATCACGCTTATAATAGGTTGGTAATTTTTTAAGTAATTCAACTTTTTCAATTTCTAAATCCTCAGATGATTTCAAGATTGGAAAATCAAAGGGGGCAATTAGGGTTTCATAGTTCCAGGGCATCCCCTTTTGAAATTCATACTTAAATTTCCCAAGTTTGGGCAATAAATACACGATGAGGACTGCTGAAACAAGAACGAGTAGGCTTTTATAGATGAGTGACTGGTAGCTTAAAAAGCGATTCAACAACAGCTTATTTTTCATATCCCTCAAAAATAGGAAATATTCCAACAACCCAAAGGAGAATCAATTGGTCATAATTGCCTATTTTTACAACAGTTAAAAACTATGATTTACGGAATTTGCCATTTGAGTATCATTCCTATGCGCGCCGAACCCAGTGACCCTAGCGAATTGGTTTCTCAAGTGCTCTATGG
>CAYZFD010000065.1:0-7333 GCA_964477735.1 uncultured Flavobacteriaceae bacterium | reverse complement strand
GCAAAAGGTCCAATGTCCACAAGGTGATCGGCCGCTTGCATCATTTCTTCATCGTGTTCTATCACAATAACGGTATTGCCCAAATCTCTCAATCTTTTCAGTACGCCTATCAACTGCTGGGTGTCTTTTGGATGGAGCCCAATGCTGGGCTCATCTAAAATGTAGAGCGAACCCACTAGGCTACTGCCCAATGAGGTGGCCAAATTGATGCGTTGAGACTCGCCACCCGACAGACTGTTTGATTTTCGGTTTAGGGTTAAGTAATCTAAACCCACCCTTAGAAGAAAGTCTAAGCGACTTTGAATTTCTTGAATCAATCGTTTGGCTACTGCTTGGTCAGCATCTGAAAGATTTAGCTGATCAATTTTTGGTTTTAATTCGTAGAGTGGCAAATTCACCAAATCGGGGAGGGAATTTCCATCCACCCGAACGTAGGCAGATTCTGGTCGTAATCTCCGCCCCTTGCAGTCGGGACAAAGGGTTCTTCCGCGATATCGTGAGAGCAAAACACGATTTTGAATTTTGTAGTTTTTGGCTTCAAGCTTATTGAAGAAAGTTTCGATTCCAGTAAAATGTTTATTGCCTTTCCACAAAATGTCTTTTTGTGTCTCAGAAAGCTGATAATATGGTTTGTGAATAGGAAAATCGAAATGTTGTGCGTTTAGGTAAAGTTTGTCTTTGTATCGCTTTTTGCTTTCACTTCGCCAGGGTGCAATGGCCCCTTCGAACACAGATAGTGAGGTGTTAGGAATGACCAGCTCAGGATCAATCCCAATTAAATCACCATATCCTTCGCAAGATGGACATGCTCCCAAGGGGTTGTTGAAACTAAATAAGTGTGGCGTTGGTTCAATAAAAGTTTTGCCATCTCGCTCAAAAAGCGTGCTAAATGACATTTTATTCCCATTATCGAGGTTTAATAAAGTTAAATGCCCTTTTCCTTCGAAAAATGCAGTTTCAATAGAATCGGAAAGTCGATTGTAGAAATCTTCATTTTCTTGCACTACTAAACGGTCAACTACCAAATCGAACTGATGAGGAATTTTTTTTGGAAGTTCGTCAATTAGGAAAACAGTTTCTTCAAAATATAACCTCACATAACCCTGCTGTTTGAGTAAATCAATGATTTTATGAGGATCTTTCTCTTTTGAAACGTTGAATGGAGCCAAGAGCAATATTTTGCTGCCAACTGCTATTTTTTTGATGGAATCCACCACGTCACTGACCGAATCTTTCACCACTTCTAAGCCAGATTCAGGAGCGTAGGTTTTGCCAATTCTCGCAAAAAGCAACTTGAGGTAATCATAAATTTCAGTAGTCGTGCCAACTGTGGAGCGGGGGTTGGTGCTTATTACTTTTTGTTCGATAGCAATTGCAGGCGCCAAACCTGAAATGGCATCTACCTTGGGCTTATTAAGGCGCCCTAAAAATTGCCTTGCATAGGAAGACAAACTCTCAACATATCTTCTTTGACCTTCGGCAAAAAGGGTGTCAAAAGCCAAGCTTGACTTGCCAGAGCCCGACAATCCAGTAAATACGATCAGTTGTTTGTGAGGGAGACTGAGTTCTACTGATTTTAGGTTGTGAACCGCTGCCCCTTTAATTTCAATGGTCTGAGAAGACTTCGACACTTGCTTAATTTCAATTAAGCTTTAAAGATACTTCAACGCTGATTATTTTTTACACGAACCCCAAAAAATGTTTTAATTTTTTTGATTTAAATGGAAATTTATATATTTGAATTATTAAATCAACCGCTTATAGCATAGTTATACTTTTTTAGACCAAAACCAACAGCTACTTGTAGCCTCTAAAATTGTTTACTATGAATAACACTTATTCTGATGCGGATTTGATACGTTCCTATCTTAAAGGGAATTCTTCTTCTTTCGATGTTTTATTAGAGAAACACCAACAACGTTTGTTTGCTTTTATTTATTCAAAAGTTTACGATAAAGACATTGCTGATGACATTTTTCAGGACACCTTTATTAAGGCGATTCAGACCCTTAACTTGGGAAATTATAATGAAGAAGGTAAGTTTCTGCCGTGGATTATGCGCATTGCTCACAATTTGGTGATCGATCACTTTCGTCGAAACAAAAGAATGCCTAAATATGACAACCGAGATGACTTTGATATTTTTTCTCAAGTTTGCGAACCCTCAAAAGACATTGAATCTATTTTGATTGACGATCAGATTCAGGCTGATTTAAGAAGCATGATCGATACGTTACCTGCAGAACAGCATGAAGTGCTTTTTATGCGAATTTTTAAAGAGATGAGTTTTAAGGAAATTGCAGAAGCTACTGGAGTGAGCATCAATACTGCACTTGGAAGAATGCGCTACGCTGTGATCAATCTTCGCAAATTGATAAAAGAAAAAAATATTCAGTTGGTGCAATAATGTTTTTAGGCTTACGTTAAAAATTTAAACACAATAACGTATGCCAAAACTCTACGCAAACCCACTCAATAAACAAAGTTTAAAACCCAAAAAAGCAACTCTCAATTTTTTGAAGATGTATGCACGTTCATTGTTTGTCCTAGCACCATCTACAGGGCCAAAAAGCTTGATGAATTTAAACTAAATCAGTTTTTTTAGGATTGATTTGCGACCAATTTTTTGGGTAATGATATCTTTGTTGATATCCCACCCTCTTGCTGGTGAATACTCGCGTCCATACCAAATGATCTGAAGATGTAGTCGATTCCAATGGCTTTTTGGAAACAAACGTTTCGCATCTTTTTCTGTTTGCACCACATTTTTTCCGTTCGATAAACCCCACCTATACATCAATCGATGAATGTGGGTGTCCACAGGGAATGCAGGAATTCCAAAAGCTTGTGACATCACCACGCTGGCTGTTTTATGGCCAACTGCGGGCAACTCTTCTAGAGTTTCAAAGCTAGCCGGAACCTGACCCTGGTGTTTTTCAATGAGGATTTGAGAAAGCCCATGAATGCCCTTGGATTTCATCGGAGAAAGTCCAACTGGTTTAATGATTTCGCGGATCTGTTCGACAGTTAACTTTATCATATCATAGGGATTGTCGGCTTTTGCAAAAAGGAGCGGAGTGATTTGGTTAACTCGAACATCTGTGCTTTGAGCAGACAACAAGACGGCAATGAGCAAGGTGTAGGGATCTTTATGGTCGAGAGGAATCGGAATTTCAGGATAAAGCAAATCAAGGGTTTGCATGATAAATTCGGCTTTTTCTCTCTTTTTCAATTTTTTATATTTTTAACAAAAATAAATGAATGCTATGAAAACACTTAAAAAAGGGGATAAAGTTCCTCAATTCACTGTTCAAGATCACTTGGGTTCTCCCGTCTCACTTTCTGATTTTAAGGGTAAAAAGCTCGTAGTCTTTTTCTATCCCAAAGCCAATACTCCAGGCTGCACATTAGAGGGTTGCAACCTAAGGGATCATTATAAAGAGTTGCAAAATGCAGGATATTCACTTCTGGGAGTTAGTGCTGATTCGGTCGCTAAACAAGCCAATTTTGCTAACAAATTTGAGTTCCCATTTCAGTTGTTAGCCGATGAAAACAGAGAAGTTATTGACATTTTTGGCGTATGGGGTCCCAAACAGTTTATGGGAAAAACTTATGACGGCATTCATCGTATGACTTTTATCATCGACGAGAAAGGAGTTGTAGAGCGAGTGATTGATAAAGTAAAAACCAAAGATCACGCAGCTCAAATTCTAGACTCTAATTAGCGGGTGTAGCCAAAGAGCTTTTTATCGATAATCACATCGGCAATTCCTTTTGGCAACATTTCTTCCCAACCATGTTCTTGGTTGGCAATCATAGATAGTATGGTTCTGGAAAAAATATCTAGACTCTTGACATCATAATCTATAATGTCTATAACCTTGTTGTTGTATTTGAAAAACTTATAAAGTTCCTTCATTCTAGGGCTCACTTTTAGGGTGTTGCTATCGATGATGGCTCCTGTTTTTGGGTCTTTCATCGGATATAAATAAACCTGAATATTTTTGAAGAATAATTTTCCAAATGCCTCTAAAATGCCTCCGCTTAGGTGTCGATAATATTTTTCATCAAATATTTCAACCAAATTGTTTACTCCCATGCTTAGAATTGTTTTTTCATTGGTGTAATTAGAAAAATATTCTACCAATCGGTAATATTCTTTGAAATTTGATATCATAACCGTTTGCCCTAGGGAGCACAACAGCCTTGCTCGATCCATAAAGTCTTGCTCGTCAATTTGCCCAGTGGACATTAGGTTAGAGAGGGTGATTTCGAAAACAACAATCGTCTTATCAGGATTAACGCCCTCCACTGTGGTCATGATATCATAGGATTTTTGATACATGTCCATATTCACTTTGGTGACCGGTCTAAAGCTTCCTCTTAGGGCCAATATATTTTTTTTATAGAGTATTCTAGCCGGAAGAACGTTATTGCCATCGGGGCCGAACATTACAGCTTCGGTCATGCCGTTTTTCACCAAATCCAAGCTCATTAAGCGGTTATCGACTTCTTCGAATAATGGTCCCGAAAAATTAATGGTATCAATCTCTATGGCGTCTTGATCCACGTGGTCGTAGAGGTAGCGCAACAATTTTCTAGGTTCGTTATGATGATAGAAAGCGCCATAGACCAAATTGACGCCAACTATGCCAACCGACTCTTGTTGTGAAAGTGCATCCATTTCATGAAAACGCATGTGGATGACCACTTCGCTGTAAGGTTGGTTGGGAGCAGCCTGAAATCGAACGCCCATCCAGCCATGTCCCTTATATTTTTTGGCGAAATCGATCGTGGCGACAGTATTGGCAAATGTGAAAAACATTTTGTTAGGATGTTCGTTGCGATCCATCCTTTTTTCTAGCAGTTCCATCTCGTGGTCTAGCATTTTTCTTAATCTAGACTCAGACACATAGCGCTTATCATTTTCTTCACCGTAAATAGCATCACTAAAATGCTTGTCATAAGCACTAATGGTTTTGGCGATGGTTCCTGAAGCGCCACCGCATCTAAAAAAATGTCGGGCAACTTCTTGGCCTGCGCCAATTTCTGCAAAAGTTCCGTAAATATATTGGTTGAGGTTAACGCGAAGCGCTTTGGCTTCTAGGGAGGGTTTGTTTTCAAAGGGTTGATCTCCGGGCAAATGAACTGTCATGACTTATTGCAAAATTTTCATTCAAAAGTAGTAAGTTTTTAGATATTATTTTAATTTTTAGGCAAATCAATTTTTTTTTTACGAAATTATTAAAATAATTAGTTTTCATTTCAAAATCAATAACGCAAACTTACAAATCTAAATAAACATTTATCTATTGGATGCAAACATTAACTTGCCTATTTTTGGTTGGCTCATGAAACTCACCTTTTTAGGGACTGGAACTTCGCAAGGTATTCCAATTATTGGGAGTGACCACCCCGTTTGTTTAAGTCAAGATCCAAAAGATAAACGCCTCAGAGTCTCTGTTTTGGTAAGCTGGCCAAATGCCAACTATGTGATTGATTGTGGCCCAGATTTTCGACAACAAATGCTTCGTGTTGGATGCCGTCACATTGATGGTATTTTGTTCACCCACGAACACGCCGATCATACGGCTGGATTAGATGATATCCGTCCATTTTTTTTTAAACAAGGCCCAATTCCTATATATGCACACAAACGTGTGTTGAACAACCTTAGTCAGCGATTTGATTATATTTTCAACCCTCAAAACAAATACCCAGGCACCCCATCTGTTGATCAAATTGAAGTGATGGACCATCATTCTTTTAATCTTAAAGGCTGCACAGTTTTGCCCATCAGTGGTCTGCATCATCAATTACAAGTTTTTGGTTACAGATTTCATAATATGGCTTATTTGACAGATATGAATTTTATTCCAGACACTTCCCTTGAAAAATTGCAAAACCTTGACGTTTTGGTCATCAATGCGCTGAGAGAAGAGCCACACCAGTCGCATTTTACACTGAAGGAGGCTTTGGAAATTGTTGAAAAATTGAAGCCCAAACGGGCTTATTTTACCCACATAAGTCATCAATTGGGTTTTCATGAAGATGTTGAAAAAAAATTACCCAAAAATGTGCATTTGGCCTATGACAACCTAAGTATTGAAATTTAATTTTAAGTACATCATGAAATCAAAAATTTACCTTTACCTAATCCTCTTTGCCTTTTTGCTGATTTTGGTGCAATATATGAGCTATACACGTCAAACAGATCAACTTTCAAAAAATTTGATTTTGAAGACCAACAAAATTGAAATGTTTCGCGATTCAATTCTAAAACTCCAAAACAAACTAGAGGATGAAAGTTATTTTTCGCTTCAACGAAATGCAGAAGCCTTAGAGGTGTTGCATAATGAGTCGGCATCAGTAGTGGCTCAAAAAGTGGAAGAATCTCTCAGGGAATTACAGACAAAAAACGGTCATCCTCTTGTTCCTTATGCCAACATGTCAAATACCCCATGGATGTTAAACAACATTAAAGTGTTGAATCATAAATGGGTTTTGGTTGATTTTAGCGATGGCGAATATTGGGGAGAAATGTTGCTTGAATATAAGTGGGGTGACAAGATTAAATTTGAACCTATTTCACATCTGATTTATCCTAAAATCAAACATTAAATATTTTCGAGCTCACTTTCTAGCCATTGTTTGAAGGCTAAAAAATTGGCCTGAGAAACCGTATGTCCAACGGGGTAAGATTCAAAAATATGTTTCACATTCCACTCGTTTAAGGTGTTTGCTGTTTTAAGAGCCCAATCAAAAGGGACAACAACATCTTGTTCGCCATGAGAGGCATAAATTTTTGGAAATCCAGAACCATCTTTTTTATCAATAATATTGGTGTTTAGATAGCCGCTTAGCGCAACGATTCCTTTAAAAAGATTGGGGTAGCTGAAGGCGAGAGCGTAGGCTAAAATAGCACCTTGACTAAAACCAAGGATAAAAACTTTTTCGGGGTCAGCCTTTACCTGTTTTGTGTATCCTGAAATAAAATTAGCCAAAGCATCTCTGCTAGCCACAGCTTGTGCATCATCAGACCATTTGCCATTTTGATTGTCAAAATGTATGGCATACCAAGCATATCCAAAGTCAGCCATCCTGTGGGGCGCTTGAATTGAAACGATGTGAAAGGCATCGGGTAAAATGGGTGCAAACCCAAACAAATCTTCTTTGTTGCTCCCATAACCATGAAGCATCACTAACAACGGAGGTTTTTCTTGACTGGTTATTGGGGGCCTCTCAATAAATTCAAAATTTTGCATCATTATCGAAGCAAACACTGGTTATTTGAGATCACTCCAAGGGCTTGGCCACCCATTGGATAACCTAA
>CAYZFD010000064.1:1525-7404 GCA_964477735.1 uncultured Flavobacteriaceae bacterium | reverse complement strand
ATACATTTGTCTTGACCAATTTCTTCAAAAGCCTTTTGTCCTATAGAAACAGCCCTACTGTCGCACCAAATAATGGCATTTCGCAAAGGCATACCACTACTGTCAACCACCACAAGGCCATGCATTTGGTAGGCAATTCCGATGCTCTGAATTTTGCTGGCCTCGATTCTTGTTTGATGCAGTAGTTTTTGAGTGCATTTACAAACCCACTTCCACCATTGCTCAGGATCTTGTTCTGCCCAATTTGGTTGTGGTGAAAGAATCTCCATCTCAGATTCGGGTTCTTGAGTGACGGCAACTTGTTTTCCTGTTTTGACTTCAACCAATGCAGCTTTAATCGAAGAACTTCCTATGTCATAACCAATTGAATACATCATGGCATAAAATTAAATGGAACCAAGAAATTTAATCAACATGCATACAAAAAATTGATTTTCTAGATCATCCTATTTTCCATTAAAGGAAATCATCACCCAAATAACCACCAACACTACAAGAATGGAAATTAAAATATCAATCCAATTGTAGCTGTTTTTGGAGGCGGCTTTTTCTTCATTTGAAATGGTACCGAAGGTCAAGTTTTTGACTTTCTCTAGGGCGGGTGCTTGCGTAAAGTAACTCACCGAAATTAAGAGCAATACCGAAAATAAGAAAAACCAAGAACCAAATGTGAGGAAATTCATATTTCCGATGTAATATCCAATACCATCAACAGACAAAGAGTCTTTTACGATTTCTAAAACAATTCTAATCGCGGCGGCAATAATTCCTGTTACTAAGGTTACAAAAGCAGCTGTGCCGTTTATTCGTTTAGAGAAAATCCCTAAAAGAAATACCGCCGTAATTGGTGGAGCGATATAGGCTTGAACGCTTTGTAAATATTCATACAAAACACCAGAAATATTGGCCATAACCGGTATCCAGATCATTCCTATAATTACAGTGATGAAAGTGGCAATCTGACCTGTACGAACCAGCTTTTTTTCTGGCGCGTTGGGTCTCAATTTTTTATAAATATCTATTGTAAACAATGTGGAACATGAATTGAATACCGAGGCCAATGAACTCATCAAGGCTGCCAACAATCCTGCTGCAACCAAACCTCTCAATCCAGATGGCAACAAATTGCTCATCAACACTGGAAAAGCTTGATCGGGAGTATCCCAATGCAATTCGCCACGCATTTTTAATGTCAGGGCAATAATTCCGGGTACCAAAAACAAGAAAACCGGTAAAAGTTTAAGAAATGCTCCAAAAATAGTTCCTCTTCTGCCTTCCTTAATGTTCCTTGCTGTGAGCACTCGCTGCACGATGTATTGATCTGTACACCAATACCAAATACCTACAATGGTGCTGGCAATAAACAAGGGCAACCACGGAAAGTCTGGATCGTCCATTGAGCGCCACATATTAAGGTATTCAGGGGTGACTGTTGCTTTCATACTTTCCCAGCCCCCTACTTTGTCTAATCCAATCATGGTGAGTGCTGCAGCACCCAATACCAATAGGATCGCTTGAAGTGTTTCGGTATAAACTACGGCTCTCATCCCACCCAGAACTGTATATACTCCTGTAAGGATTACGGTTGCGAAAGCACCTGTCCAAAAATCTATTCCCAACAAGGCAGAAACCACTACGCCTCCAGCATAGATGGTCACCGAAATTTTCGTTAACACATAGGCAATTACTGAAAAAACAGAAAGCAACCACCTTGATCTTTCATCGAATCTTTTTTCTAAAAATTCTGGCATGGTGAACACGCCGCTTCTTGCATAAAAGGGCAGAAATATCCAACCTAACATGAGTACAACCCATGCTTGAATTTCGTAAATGAGCATAGGAAGTTTGTTTCCGGCACCTGCACCAGCCAAACCCACTACGTGTTCTGAGCCAATGTTAGAAGCAAATATGGAGGCGCCCACTACAAACCATCCCACATTTTTTCCCGCTAAAAAATAATCCTGAGTGGTGTCGTTCTTTTTTTGGATAACCCAAACAGCAATGGCAGCAAGAACAAGAAAATAAAGTGAAATTGCTATCCAATCATATAAATCTAATGTTTGCATTGTTTTAATATTATTTGGTTGAAAATTTAAAAGTTGTTTTGGTGCTGTAGGTTTCACCAGGTTGGAGTGTTGTAGAAGGGAATTCGGCTTGGTTTGGAGTGTTTGGATAGTGTTGGGTTTCTAAACAAAATCCTGTCCTGTGGGCAAAATGCCCACCACCTGGCATGGGGAGTGTTCCATCTAAAAAGTTTCCAGTGTAGAATTGAATGGCAGGTTCTTCGGTATAAATTTCCATAAACCTACCGCTGTTCTGATCATAGGCAGAGGCTGCAAAACGCATATTTCCTTTTTCACCAACCAAAACCCAACAGTGATCATAACCTTTTCCACGCTTCAACTGAAGGTTTTCATCATTGATTTGCTTTCCAATTTTTTTAGGATTGTTAAAATCAAAAGGGGTATCAGCAACTGCACGAATTTCGCCCGTTGGAATTAGGGTGTCGTCCACAGGCAAAAAGGCCTCTGCAGCAATCACTACTTCGTGACTGAGAATGTCATTCGAAAAATCTCCTGAAAGATTAAAATAGGCGTGTTGTGTTAGATTCACAACTGTAGCTTTATCTGTATTTGCAAGGTATGAAACTTGGAGTTCATTATCGTTTGTTAAGGTATATACAACAGAAATGTCTAGGTTTCCTGGATAACCCTCTTCCCCATCTTTGCTCGAGTAAGTTAGGGTTAAAGAAACCTCCTCTTCTGATTGACTGGGTGTGGCATTCCACAAAACACTATCATAGCCCTTGTTGCCACCATGAAGATGATTGGGACCATCATTCTTAGCGAGTGTGTATTGAACACCGTCGATTTCAAAAGAACCATTGGCTATCCTGTTGCCATATCTGCCAATTAAAGCTCCAAAAAAAGGATTGGAATTTTCATAATCTTGAAGGTTATCAAATCCTAAAACAATATTTTCGAATTTGCCTTGATTGTCAGGAACTTTCAAGGAAACAATTCTGCCGCCATAGGTGATCACATCTAGCTTCACTCCTTGGGTATTTGTTAGTGTATATAAGTCCACAGTAGCCCCATTTTCAGTGATCCCAAATGTTGATTTTTCAATAGAAACAGCGTTGTTTATATTTTGAGATTTTTGTTTAGGAGTGGTATTGCATTGAATCAGCATTAAGGCTGAAAACACAATTGCAACACTTCTCATCATTTGATTTTTTGATTTCATTTTATTTAAGTTGTTAAAATTTATGTTGAAACATATTGAAATAGGCTTCATTGGCATTTAAGGTGTCTTTGAAAGACCTAATTCGCGTGTCTTCGTCGATGACCAAAAGTTCGATCCCTAGGATGTCGGCAAAATCTTCAATAAACTCGGTTGTAATGGCTTGAGAATATACTGTGTGATGTGCGCCTCCAGCTAAAATCCAAGCCGTTGCTGCAATTTCTAAATTTGGTTTGGCGTCCCAAAGCACTCTTGCAACAGGAAGTTTTGGCAAGTCATGCATGGGTGCAACTGCTTCAACTTCGTTGACAATGAGTCTTAGCCTGTTTCCCATGTCAACCAAAGAAACGTTGATCGCAGGGCCAGAAGGGGCATTAAAAACTAAACGCACTGGATCTTCTTTTCCTCCAATTCCAAGTGGGTGTACTTCGCAGTTTGGTTTTTGATCGGCAATTGATGGGCAAATTTCAAGCATGTGAGAACCCAACACATAGGCCTTTTTTGGGGAAAAATGATAGGTGTAATCTTCCATAAAGGAAGTTCCGCCTTCGAGACCATGTGCCATCACCTTCAATACGCGAACCATAGCAGCTGTTTTCCAGTCGCCCTCTCCACCAAAACCGTAGCCGTCGGCCATTAGACGCTGAACCGCCAAACCAGGAAGTTGTTTCAGTTCTCCCAAATTCTCAAAGGTATCTGTGAAAGCATGAAAATCGCCCTCCTCTAAAAATGCTCGAAGTCCCAGCTCAATGCGGGCGGCCTCAACCAAAGATGCTCTCATAGCCCCGTTTGGTTTTAAAGAATCTGCAAGCTTGTATTGGTTTTCATAGACTTTTAGTAGGGCTTCTATTTCTTGATCATTGACTTGATTTATTTTTGAAGTTACATCAGAAGAGTCATAACCATTCACAGAGATCCCTAAACGAATTTGGGCATCAACCTTGTCCCCTTCAGTCACAGCAACTTCACGCATATTATCTCCTAAACGAGCAACTTTGAGATGCTTCATTTCGTCATATCCAAGGGCCACGCGAGTCCAATTTCCAATTTTTTTATGAACTGTTTCGTCTTGCCAATGTCCAACAACCACTTTTCGCTTAATGCGCATTCTCGTCATGATATACCCAAACTCTCTATCTCCGTGTGCGGATTGGTTGAGGTTCATAAAATCCATATCGATTTCTTGCCAAGGAATTTCTGCATTAAACTGTGTGTGTAAATGGCAAATGGGTTTATTGAGGATGGACAACCCTGAAATCCACATTTTAGCAGGAGAAAAGGTGTGCATCCAAGTAACGATTCCAATACAAGCCTTAGAGGCGTTGGCTTCTTCACAAACAGATGTGATTTCGTTTGGAGTTTTTACTGTGGGTTTCCAAACAATCTTTACGGGAATATGATTTGAAGAATTCAATCCGCTCACGATTTGTTGCGCATTTTTGGCAACCTGATCTAATGTTTCCTGACCATATAAATGCTGGCTGCCTGTAACAAACCAAACTTCTTTTTTAGCAATGTCTATCATATAAATTATTATTGTCCGTAGTAAGCATTTTTTCCATGCTTACGTTCGTAGTGTTTTTGAATAAGTGAATTTTTTAAACGGGGTGCTTCAGGGTTGATTTGCAAAGTGAAATAGGCCATTTCAGCCACAACTTCTAAAACCTTACTGTTGTAAACAGCCTTAGCTGCATTTTTACCCCAGGCAAAAGGGCCATGATTTCCAATGAGAATCATTTCAACTTCAGAGTGAGATAATTTTTTTTGCTCAAAACACTCTACAATTTGAATCCCCGTATTATGCTCATAATTGCCCTCAATCAAATCATCTCGCATGGGAGGCGCACAAGGAATGTCGGCGGTGAGGTGATCCGCATGAGTAGTGCCAAAAATAGGAATGTCTTTTTGCGCCTGCGCCCAAGCGCAAGAATATTTGGCATGTGTGTGGGCAATCCCTCCAATGTCATCCCAATTTTTATACAAATAAGCGTGTGTTTTAGTGTCAGATGAGGGGCGAAGCTTTCCTTCGACAATTTCATTATCATAATCTACAATAACGATGTCAGAAGGTTTTAGCACTTCGTAGGCTACCCCACTTGGTTTGATGGCAAAAACTCCTTGTGCTCTATCAACAGCACTTACGTTTCCGAATGTGTAAACCACAAGATCTAGTGCGTTTAACTGCATATTGGCTTGATAACATTCTTCTTTTAGGTCTTGGAATTTAGAACGATTCATGAGTTGGATTTTGTTATTGATTCAATAAAACTTGCAAGGGTTTTATATTGGTCCATGTAATTTTTATAATTGTCTAATTGTGAAGATTGCGGAAAATATTCGGCTTCGAAATCACTACCCATAACCTTACTGGCCGAAACTACGTCTTCATAAACGCCACCAGCAACAGCTGCGTAAATGGCAGCACCAAGTGCAGGGGCCTGATCGGATTCTGCAGCTTTAATGGGCATGTTGAGCACATTGGCTAGAGTTTGCATAATAAAAGGAGACTTTCTTGCTACTCCGCCAATTCCTATAACAGAACTGATTTGAATGCCTTCACTTTCAAAACGTTCCACAATCATTTTGGAACCAAAACAAATGGCGTTGACCAAGGCTTTGAAAATATGAGGCGCTTT
>CAYZFD010000064.1:0-1425 GCA_964477735.1 uncultured Flavobacteriaceae bacterium | reverse complement strand
AATGTTTTTTGCGGAAGTCCATTCCAGCTTTCATGCCACATGGCTTTGTGTCCAGCAGCGCATCTACTGCGTTTGAAAGAGGCTAAATCTTTGTTTTCAATGAGCATGTAGGTCATATAATCACAATGTTCCATCCAAGTAAATGCTGCATTCTTAACTTGCTCATCTTGACGGATAATGTGTAAAACTTTAGCCCAAAACCATTCAGAGGAGTAAATTCCGCCTTCGTATTTGGTATAATCTTCTCCACCCCAATTTCTGGCCAAATGATTGATTTCGTTGGCCTCCTTGATGGCGGTGTGATCTTTCCACAGCACCATCAACGCATTGGGGTTTTCTTCAAAATCAGGGGTTAAACCTAGTGGAATGCCATCTTGATTTAAGGGAATTGGGGACGATCCTGTGGTATCTACACAAATACTGCTAATTGACTCTGGAGCAACCTCACTTTGAGCAATCACTGACTTAATCACATGCTCTAAACCTTCGATATGATCGCTGGGGTGTTGTCTGAATTGATTTATACCTGGATTGCAATACAGTTGATTTTTCCATATTGGATACCAAAAAACTTCGGAGGCAAGTTCTGCACCATTATTTGTATCTATTAAAACAGCTCGAACAGAATCCGAACCATAATCCAAACCAATTACAAATTTTTTCAACTTTAAAAATTTTAAATATTATTTCATCAACACTTTTAAACAAAAATTAAATGTTTATTGTTTGTTTCGTAAATAAGTGTAAATTTAACATTTGTAAATTAACTTCTTTTTTTTGCATTTTGCAAAAAATATTTCATAAAATATTATGATGGATAGTTTTTATAAAAATTAAAAAGAGATTTAAAATATTAAATGGCATAATGATAAAAGGTTACAATTCAAAGGACAAAGTATTTTTAGCAGTAGATTGTATCATTTTTGGATTTGACCATGAAGGCTTAAAAATCTTACTTATTAAGCGAGACTTTGAGCCTTGCCAAGGAAAATGGTCATTGATTGGGGGTTTTATGAAGCAAAACGAAACTTTAGACGATGCTGCGGAAAGAATCTTACACAGCCTAACAGGAGTAAACGAAATCTACATGGAACAACTTTATGCGTTTTCAGCTGTAGAAAGAGACCCTGTTTACAGAACAGTTTCTACGGCCTATTATGCTATCATTAACAAAGAAAAACATAACGACAACCTTTCAATCGTCAACCATGCTAAATGGTTTAAGATTGATTCAAAACCAACTTTGATATTCGACCACGAACAAATGCTTCAGAAAGCTATAAAAAGATTGCGAAGAAGAACTTCATTGTCCCCTATCGGTTTTGAACTACTTCCTGAAAAATTTACCATGAAACAACTACAAAACCTGTATGAAGCCATTTTGGACAAGAAACTTGATAAAAGAAATTTCATCAGCAAAATTAA
>CAYZFD010000063.1:0-7422 GCA_964477735.1 uncultured Flavobacteriaceae bacterium | reverse complement strand
CTATGCGCGCCGAACCCAGTGACCCTAGCGAATTGGTTTCTCAAGTGCTCTATGGTGAGCATTTTAAGGTTTTGGAACGAAGGAAAAAATGGAGTCGAATTTCGCTAGCTTTTGATGGATATGAAGGCTGGATAGACAACAAACAATTCCAGGAAATAGACGAAAACCTCTTTTTTTCTTTAGATGCCAAGCCTATTGAAGTCGCTCAAGATTTGGTAGAATGTATTTGGGAAAACGAGCAACTTATGTTTCCAATTCACATGGGTAGCCATGTGAGCGGAGCTAAATTATTAAATCAACGCTACGAAGGTAAATTCCAATCGGGTCAACAGTCTAAAACACAACTCCCCGAAACTGCAGCACTCTTTCTAAACACGCCCTACCTTTGGGGGGGGAAAACAGCTTTTGGTATCGATTGTTCAGGCTTTGTGCAAACAGTTTATAAAATTAATGGCTACAAACTTCTTCGCGATGCAGCACAACAAGCCACTCAAGGTGAGGTGTTGAGTTTTATTGAAGAAAGCGAACCCGGAGACCTAGCCTTCTTCGACAATAGCGAAGGGGTTATCACGCACGTGGGTATGATCTTACCTCAGAATCACATCATTCATGCTTTCGGAAAAGTGCGCATCGATAGAATAGATCAGAGTGGGATTTTTAACACTGAACTCAACAGGCACACACATAAGCTTAGAGTGATTAAAAGAATCGTATAAAAAAACCACCCCTTGAGGTGGTTTTTTTTATTTAGAAAATTGAAAGTCTTATTGGTTTAAGGCTTCAATACGATCTTTTAAATCTTTAAATTTTGCTGTTTCGCCAAGCGTGCCATAAATATTTCTTAAAGTTGACAAAGCATCAACATCTTTGGGATCAATCTTCAACAGTGACTCTAAAAAGGGAACGGCTTCTCTATAAAGGTTTTCGCGTTCCACTTTTAAATTGTCATATCTTATGTTGTCGGCTCTTGAGGTTCCTAAGCTGTTCATTTCATCAACAATTTTTGATTCTCCAGAAAGAATATTGGACACCAAGTTTAAATAGGCATTTTTATTGTCAGGATTTAAAGCAATGGCCTTTTCGTAATAGCCACGCGCTTTTTCAATTTCACCTTGATCGGTAGTGATCACACCAAGGTTATAGTACAATACATCATTGTTTGGATCTTGAGCAATGGCTTCTTGCATAAGCTCAGCAAACTTAGGTTTGTCATCTAATTTAATATACAAATCTGCTTCGGTTAAGATCAAGCCAATGTCCTTAGGATTGGCAGCACGTGCATCCTTAATAGCTGTTGTTGCTTCATCAATTTTTCCTTGTTGCACATAAATCAAGGCGATATTTTTAACAATTTCTGGAAAACGAGACTCAGTATCCTGCACACGGTGATTGGTATATTCTTTTGATTTTTTATACAGGTTATATTCTTGTTCAGAAACCTTTTGTTCTTCTCCGGTTTTCACCTCTGTAACAAAGTACTCTTGCACAATTCCTGTGTAATTCATGGCTTTAAGCTGGAGATAATACTCCAAGGCTACGTCATAAAGTTGTCCGTTTACAGCACTCGAGGCAGCATAATAGAGATAATCTGTGTTAGATTTATCGATATCATAGGCCATAAACAGCCTTTGAGCTGCAGATTCAAAATCTTGTTTTCCGTTATCCTCAACGGCAGCAGTCACCAAATCATTGATCAGTGTATTATAAATAGTTGTTAGCTCAGTTTTGTAAGCGTCACCTGAGGCTCTGTAAGCTTCTAATGCCAACTTATAGTTCTTAAGACCTTGTTGGGTCTGGCCTAGCAAAAAATGGTATTGGTTTTGATATTTATTTTCTGCGGTAAAAATCAGCCCTTCTATGGCTTCGAGACTAGAAAGTGCTTCGCCATAGGCGTTAGTTTTCAAAAGTTTTTCTACGTTACGTAGTTCTTTTTTTTGGGCTTGTAAATTCAAAACCAAACCCATTAAAAGAAGGATAGAATAAAATCTTTTCATTTTTATATTGATTTAAAATAGTTATTCGTCATTGACTTGTTCGTCTGGACTGTTAGGGTTTACCTCCTCGCCATTAACTTCTAAATTTTCAACATCTTGTACTTCTTGGTCTTCGTGCATCACTTTGGCTACGGCAGCAATAGTATCATCTCCTTTTAGGTTGATTAATTTTACGCCTTGTGTTGCCCTACCCATTACGCGCAAGCTGCTAACTTCTAATCTTATTGCAATTCCCGATCGATTGATAATCATTAAATCATCGGCATCTGTCACGTTTTTAATGGCTACCAACTTGCCTGTTTTATCAGTAATGGAGATGGTTTTAACCCCTTTTCCGCCACGATTGGTGATGCGATAATCTTCAAGACTAGAACGTTTTCCGTAACCGTTTTCAGAAACTACTAAAATGTCACTGTCCATATCATTTACAGAAATCATGCCAACAACTTCATCATGTGCATCAGCAAGGCTGATACCACGAACACCTGAGGCGCTTCTACCCATGGGTCGGGTTTTACTTTCTTCGAAACGAATGGCTTTACCTGATCGAACTGCCAATAAAACTTGAGAGTTTCCTGTGGTGAGGCGGGCTTCTAGCAACTCATCATCTTCCCGAACAGTGATGGCGTTAATTCCATTAACACGAGGTCTGGAATATTGTTCCAAGGAAGTCTTTTTGACAACCCCTTTTTTGGTGGCCATAATCACATAATGACTGTTGATATATTCCTCATCTTTCAAGTCTTGGGTGCAAATGAAAGCTTTCACCTTGTCGTCTTGCTCTATGTTGATAAGGTTTTGTATGGCACGGCCTTTTGATGTACGGCTTCCTTCAGGAATTTCGAAAACACGCATCCAAAAACACTTTCCTTTTTGGGTAAAGAAGAGCATATATTGATGGTTAGTTCCCATGAATAAATGCTCCAAAAAGTCTTCGTTTCGAGTGGTTGAGGCCTTTTGCCCCACGCCACCTCTGTTTTGGGTTTTATATTCAGAGAGTGAAGTTCTTTTGATATATCCTGCATGCGAAATGGTAATGACCACTTTTTCGTCAGGAATCATGTCTTCTATGCTAAAATCACCTCCTGCATATTCAATGTTGGAGCGTCTTTCGTCGCCATATTTTGCTTTTATCTCTAGCAATTCCTCCTTAATAATATCCATTCTACGATCCTCACTAGATAGGATATCTTTAAGATCTTCAATGGTTTTCATCAAGGCTTCATACTCCGCACGAAGCTTATCTTGCTCTAGACCCGTTAACTGTCGGAGTCGCATTTCAACGATTGCTTTTGCCTGAAGTTCTGTGAGTTTAAAGACTTCCATCAACTTGGCTTTGGCTTCATCTGCATCAGAGGATGCTCGGATCAAGGCAATAACTTCATCTATATTGTCTGAAGCTATTATAAGACCCTCTAAAATATGAGCTCTTTCTTCAGCTTTTTTTAGTTCGAATTTGGTGCGTCGAACCACCACATCATGTCTGTGTTCAACAAAGTGATGAATCAAATCTTTTAGGTTCAACATTTGCGGACGTCCTGCCACTAAGGCAATGTTGTTAACACTAAATGAGGATTGCAAAGCCGTGTATTTGTATAACAAATTCATGACAATATTGGGAATGGCGTCTCTTTTTAGCACATAAACCACTCGCATTCCTTTTCGGTCTGACTCATCACGTATAGTTGATATGCCCTCAATCTTTTTATCATTGATCAACTCAGCTGTTTTTTTAATCATTTCAGCTTTATTGACTTGGTAGGGGATTTCAGTCACGATAATGCATTCGCGGCCATTTACTTCTTCGATGTTTGCCTTAGCGCGAAGCACTACCCGACCTCTTCCAGTGTGAAAAGCATCTCTTACGCCTTCATATCCATAAATTGTTCCGCCTGTTGGAAAGTCGGGAGCTTTAACATGTTGCATCAAGCCATCAATGTCAATTGACCTGTCATCGATGTAAGCTACAATTCCATCAACCACTTCACTTAGATTGTGTGGTGGCATGTTTGTGGCCATCCCTACAGCAATGCCCGAAGCACCATTAATTAAGAGGTTGGGCACTCTTGTGGGTAGAACTTTAGGTTCTTTTAGGGTGTCATCGAAATTGAGCTGATGATCAACTGTATCTTTTTCAATATCGGCAAGCATATCCTCAGAAATCTTTTGCATACGCGCCTCAGTATAACGCATGGCAGCAGGGCTATCTCCATCAACAGATCCGAAGTTTCCCTGCCCATCAACCATCATATAACGTAAGCTCCAATCTTGCGCCATTCTCACCATGGTATCATATACTGAAGTATCACCATGGGGGTGATACTTTCCTAAAACCTCACCAACGATACGGGCAGATTTTTTGTAGGAACTACTGGCTTTCACACCCAATTCATGCATACCATACAGAACACGGCGGTGAACAGGTTTCATACCATCTCGAACATCGGGAAGTGCACGTGACACAATGACAGACATTGAATAATCAATGTAGGCCGATTTCATCTCATCTTCAATATTGATGGGGATAAGTTTCTCTCCTAAACTCATAGGTAATTTTGCTTATTATTTGTTGTCAAGTAAACCTTGCTAATTTAAGCATAAACTTGAGGTTAGACCTGTAAGATATCTGTTTTTTTAAAATGATTTATCAACAATTTTAATATGCTATTCTTTATAATTTGCACTTAAAAATGTTGCATATCGTCATTTTTTTTTGTCTATTAGCCTTATAATGACGTATTGCGGTACGGATTTTGAACAGTATTCGCCAAATCATAACATTTCCAAAACGAATTTCAGATGGATGATAATTTTTCGCCGAGAGTTAAAGATGTGATCACCTACAGCAAAGAAGAAGCGCTTCGCTTAGGCCATGATTTTATCGGAACAGAACACCTTATGCTGGGGTTATTAAGAGACGGATCTGGCAAAGCCATATCCATTTTAACCATGTTAGAAATTGATCTCGAATACCTCAGAAGAAAAGTTGAAATCTTAAGTCCAGCCAACCCAACTCACGAATTGGAACCCAATCACAAAAAAAACTTGCACCTCACCCGGCAAGCTGAAAGAGCATTAAAAACTACATTTTTAGAAGCCAAACTTTTTAGAAGTGATGCCATTAACACAGCGCATTTATTGCTTTGCATTTTAAGAAATGAAAACGACCCCACAACCAAATTACTACACAAACTTCAGGTGGACTACGAAACAGTTAAGGAGCAATTTAAATATTTAGAATCTGACGACGATGGTGAACATGTCGATGAATATTTAGAAATGCCCGCAGCAGAATCTTTCCCTGACGAGCAAAATGCCGAAAACGAGCCCCGAAAACAAAATCCATTTACCACAAGACCCGAATCGAAAACGGCTAAAAAATCCAAAACTCCAGTTTTAGACAATTTTGGACGTGACCTCACAGCTTTGGCCGAAGAAGGAAAACTCGATCCAATAGTTGGTCGTGAGAAAGAAATTGAACGCGTTTCACAAATTTTAAGCCGAAGGAAAAAAAATAATCCATTGCTAATTGGTGAACCTGGGGTTGGAAAATCAGCGATTGCTGAAGGGTTGGCCTTGAGAATTACACAAAAAAAAGTGTCGCGAGTGCTTTACAACAAAAGAGTTGTGACACTCGATTTGGCCAGTTTAGTGGCCGGAACCAAATATCGTGGGCAATTCGAGGAACGAATGAAAGCAGTGATGAATGAATTAGAAAAAAACACAGACATCATTTTGTTTATTGACGAAATTCACACCATAGTTGGTGCAGGTGGTGCCACAGGTAGCCTCGACGCTTCAAACATGTTTAAACCTGCATTAGCAAGAGGTGAAATCCAATGTATTGGCGCCACCACTTTAGACGAATATCGACAATACATTGAGAAAGACGGAGCGCTCGAAAGAAGATTTCAAAAAATTCAGGTAGAACCCACAACAGTTGAAGAAACCATAGAAATTCTCAACAACATTAAAGAAAGATATGAAAGTCACCACAATGTGACCTACACTCCAGAGGCCATTGAAGCCTGCGTGAAGCTAACGAATCGCTACATGACCGATCGTTTTCTTCCTGACAAGGCTATTGATGCCCTCGACGAAGCCGGATCTAGAGTACACATCACCAATATGGAAGTGCCCAAAGAAATCGTAAGCCTTGAACAAAAGCTCGATGAGGTCAGAGCCTTAAAAACTTCTGTGGTGAAAAACCAAAAATACGAGGAAGCCGCCAAGCTAAGAGATGACGAAAAGCGTTTAGAAAAAGAACTTTTACTAGCTCAAGAAGACTGGGAAGAAGAGCAAAAACTACATCGAATCCTTGTTAACGAAGACAATATCGCAGACATCGTTTCTATGATGACTGGAATCCCAATAAATAGAGTGGCGCAACAAGAAAGCAACACATTAAAAAATCTTGAAAACATTATCCAGTCTAAAGTTATTGGTCAAGATGAAGCTGTTTCTAAAGTTGTAAAAGCCATCCAACGAAACAGAGTAGGTTTAAAAAACCCCAACAAACCCATTGGTTCATTTATTTTTTTAGGACAAACAGGAGTTGGCAAAACCCAACTTGCAAAAGTGCTTTCACTGGAGCTTTTTGAAGGTAGTGATGCGCTCATCCGAATCGATATGAGTGAGTACATGGAAAAATTTGCCATTTCTCGACTCATTGGCGCGCCTCCAGGATATGTAGGCTATGAAGAAGGGGGGCAATTGAGTGAAAAAGTGAGAAGAAAACCCTATTCTGTTATTCTGTTAGACGAAATTGAAAAAGCACATCCCGATGTGTTTAACATGCTACTTCAAGTCCTAGACGACGGCTATCTTACAGACAGTCTTGGGAGAAAAATTGATTTCAGAAACACTGTCATCATCATGACCTCTAATATTGGCGCGAGGCAAGTGAAAGATTTCGGAACGGGTGTTGGTTTTGGAACCTCTGCCAAAAAGTCTCAAGAAGACACTGCAACCAGAAGTATAATCGAAAACGCTCTCAAGAAAACTTTTGCACCTGAGTTTTTAAACCGCATCGATGATGTAGTGGTTTTCAACCCACTTTCTGTTGAAGACATCCAAAAAATTATTAAAATTGAGTTGAATGATCTAAGCAAACGACTACAAGATCTTCACTACAACATTGAACTTTCCAAAAAAGCCGTTAGCTTCTTAGCAGATAAAGGCTATGACAAACAGTTTGGTGCAAGACCCCTTGGACGTGCTATTCAGAAATATATAGAAGATGCTCTGGCCGAAGAAATCATAAATGGAAACCTCTCTGAAGGGGCTACTGTTAAGGTTGATGTAGATAAGTCAAAAGAAAAATTGGAATTCAGCATTACTCAAGGAGAAAAACCCGCCAAAAACATTTAACTTTTATTTCATCTTTTTCTACTAAAAATTTTTGTTTTTTTGCCCAGTCTAATTTTTA
>CAYZFD010000062.1:0-7499 GCA_964477735.1 uncultured Flavobacteriaceae bacterium | reverse complement strand
AACCCCACCCCAATGCTGATCGCCTAAGCATTACTACTGTTGATGTTGGGCAAGAAACACCCTTACAAATTGTTTGTGGTGCCCCCAATGTTTCAGCTGGGCAAACTGTTGCAGTGGCCACCATAGGCACCAAGCTTTATGATGCTGATGGAAAAGAGTGGGTCATTAAAAAAAGTAAAATTCGAGATGCTATTAGTCAAGGTATGATTTGCGCCGAAGATGAGCTTGGTTTGGGCGACAATCACGATGGCATAATGGTTCTCGATAATAAACTCAAAGCCGGAACACCCTGTGCGAAGGTCTTTGACATTGAAAAAGATGAA
This sequence comes from uncultured Flavobacteriaceae bacterium, assembly GCA_964477735.1. GTDB lineage: Bacteria > Bacteroidota > Bacteroidia > Flavobacteriales > Flavobacteriaceae > CAYZFD01. The sequence continues at coordinate 7,176 of CAYZFD010000062.1, read as the reverse complement.
ATCTTTGAAATTGGGCTCACGCCCAACAGAGCAGATGCCATGAGTCACTATGGAGTGGCTAGAGATTTGCGGGCTGCATTACTCATGCAAAAAAATGAATTAGCACTGAACTTGCCTGCCCTGTCAAATTTCAGAATCACTTCAAACAGTTTCCCCATTAAGGTTGAAGTTGCCAATCCAAGTCTGTGTCCTCGATATTGCGGATTAACCATCAGTGGTGTGGAAGTGAAACCCTCCCCTTCTTGGCTTCAAAACAGGTTAAGATCCATTGGACTCAATCCAAAAAATAATGTGGTTGATGTAACAAATTTTGTGATGCACGAACTCGGCCAGCCACTACACGCTTTTGATGCCAACAGCATAAGCAGCCATAAAATCAGTGTAAAAACATTGGCTTCAAACACATCGTTCACTACACTCGACGGAGAAGAAAGAAAACTCCATGCAGAAGACCTTATGATTTGTGATGGAGACACCCCACTATGTATTGCTGGAGTTTTTGGAGGATTATCATCGGGTGTGACCGAAAATACTCAAAAAGTATTTTTAGAAAGTGCCTATTTCAATCCCGTTTCTGTTCGAAAAACAGCCAAACGTCATGGTCTAAGCACAGACGCTTCTTTTCGTTTTGAGCGAGGCGTGGACATCAATATGGTTGAAACCGCACTCAAGCGGGCTGCCATCCTAATCGTTGAGCTTGCCAAAGGCGAGATAACAAGTGAAATTGTTGATGAATTTCCTTTGAAAACCGAAGATCATAAGTTGTTGCTCAATTACGAGCGCATGAAACGTTTGATTGGAGAAGAAATTCCTAAAGACAAAGTGAAACAAATCATTCGTTCACTCGACATTAAAGTCGCCAGCGAAACTGAAACCGGTCTTGGACTTCTCGTTCCAGATTATAGGGTTGATGTTCGGCGTGAAGTAGATGTGATTGAGGAAATTCTTCGAGTTTATGGATACAACAATATCGTTTTTTCAGAAAAAATGACGTCGTCCCTCCCCGATCTTCATGCTGAAAACAATGCGACAATCGAAAATCGAATGGCTGATTTTCTTACCTCAATCGGTTTCAGTGAAATGATGAGCAATTCTCTATCAACACCAGAGTATGTCAATAGCGCATCGGCTGTTGGGATCCTAAACCCCTTAAGCAAAGATCTATCAGTGATGCGAACTTCATTGATTCCTGGTGGTTTAGAGGCCGTTTCTTATAACCTAAACAGAAGAAAAAACAACATTCACTTGTTTGAGTTTGGGCATGTTTATGAAAAAAGACAAAAGAAGTATCAGCAATCTAAAGTGTTGATGTTGGTGGCCTGTGGAGCTCAACAAACCGAAGGTTGGAACAGTTCAGCAATTCCTAGTGATTTCTTCTACATCAAAGGCGTTGTAGGAAGTCTTTTGAGTAGAATTGGAGTGTCTGTAACTGAAACTCCCTTCAAGGATCAGGAATGGGAAGACGCTATAGCCTTAACAGTCCAAAATAAGACCATAGGAATTTTGGGGCATGTTGCACCTTCGAAACTAAATCAGCACGATATTGAAAAGGCGGTGGTCGCTGCACAAATACATTGGAAAGAGTTGCTCGAATTATCGACAGTAAATGAACTGAAAGTCAAAGAAATTCCTAAAATACCAGATGTAAAAAGAGATTTGGCACTTCTGATTGACTCAAAAGTTTCTTTTCAAGAGCTGCATGAAGCGGCCTTTAAAGTAGAGCGTAAATTATTGACTAGTGTACAACTTTTTGATGTTTATCAAGGAAAAAACTTACCTGAAAACAGCAAATCATACGGCCTTACGTTTACCCTTCAGGATGCACACAAAACCCTAACAGACAAGGAAGTTGACAAGGTTATGAGGCGACTCGTTCAAACTTTCGAAAAAGAATTCAACGCCCAGTTGCGATGATATAAATTAAATTTAGCATCTATGAGCACAAATTACAAGAAACTATTTTTTGGAAATCAAATTGAAGTTACTAAACTTATGATGCTGTTAAACGAGGTAAAAATTCAACCCATCATAAAGGACCGTTCCGAATCAGCAAGATTAGCTGGATTTGGAAATACCATGCCTCTTGTTCAAGAAGTTTTGGTGCATGCCGACGAGTATGAACTTGCCTTAAAAATCCTAAAAAACAATTTTTAGAAACTAGCTATATAGCTCGTTGCGGAGGCTCTTGATTTTGGCATCAGTCATATAATCATCAAAAGTCATATAGCGATCAATAATGCCCTTTGGTGTGAGTTCAATGATGCGATTTCCTACGGTTTGAGCAAAGGCGTGATCGTGGGTGGTAACCATGACGTTGCCCTTAAAGTTTTTGAGTGAATTGTTGAAAGCCGTTATGGATTCTAGATCTAAATGGTTGGTGGGTTCATCAAGCATTAAAACATTGGCTCTCATCATCATCATTCTGGAAAGCATGCATCGCACCTTTTCACCACCCGACAACACGCGCGCAGATTTCAGAGCCTCTTCTCCACTAAAAATCATTTTTCCTAAGAATCCTCGGATGTGCACTTCCTCTCTCTCCTCGTCTGTTTTGGCCCATTGACGGAGCCAATCAACCAAGCTTTGGTCTTCGTTAAAATATGCACTATTGTCTAAGGGTAGATAGGCTTGAGTGGTGGTAACGCCCCAAGAAAAACTACCAGATTTGGCTTTTTGCTCACCATTGATGATTTGATAAAAAGCTGTTGTTGCTCTCGAATCTTTAGAAAACAAAACAACCTTATCACCTTTAGCCAAATTGATGTCAACGTTCGAAAAAATGATCTCTCCATCGATTTCAGCAGAAAGCCCTTCGGTTTGCAATATCTGATCCCCTGCTTCTCTTTCACGTTCAAAAATGATGGCTGGGTATCTTCTAGAGGATGGTTTAATGTCTGCAATATTGAGACGATCGATCATCTTTTTTCGTGAAGTTGCTTGTTTAGATTTGGCCACATTGGCACTGAAGCGTGCAATAAATTCTTCAAGTTCTTTTTTCTTTTCTTCTGCCTTTTTGTTTTGTTGTGCTCGTTGTCTGGCTGCCAACTGGCTTGATTCATACCAAAAGGTATAATTTCCCGAATAGTGGCTAATTTTTCCAAAATCGATATCAGAAATATGGGTGCAGACTGCATCTAAAAAGTGTCGGTCGTGAGAAACCACAATGACCGTGTTGTCATAATTGGCCAAGAAGTGCTCTAGCCAATTGATGGTTTCATAATCGAGATCGTTTGTTGGCTCATCCATAATGAGCACATCGGGGTTTCCAAAAAGTGCTTGAGCTAGCAAAACTCTAACTTTTTGCTTACCATCTAAATCTTTCATTAGACTGTAGTGCAAACTTTCGGAAATATCTAAATTTGAAAGCATGGCAGCTGCTTCACTATCGGCATTCCAGCCGTTCATTTCTTCGAACTTAATTTGAAGCTCCCCAACCCGGTCACCATCTGCATCTGAAAAATCTTCCTTAGCGTAAATGGCATCCATTTCTTTTTTTACTTCGAAGAGGCTTTTATTTCCCATCACGACAGTTTCTAAAACGGTATGTTCGTCAAAAGCGTTGTGGTTTTGCTCAAGGACAGACATTCGTTTGTCTTTATCGAGATGCACAACACCAGCGTTGGGCTCGAGATCACCCGATAACACCTTTAAAAAGGTTGATTTTCCTGCGCCATTAGCACCAATAATACCGTAGCAATTGCCCTGAGTAAAAGTAACATTCACCTCATCGAACAACACTCTTTTACCAAATTGAACAGAGAGATTGGAAACACTTAGCATAACTATTTTTTTTAGCGCGACAAAAGTAAGAAAATTAAGCTGTTTTTTTTTATTGATCCAAAAGCCGTTTTAACACGGTTTTAACGTTTCCTTTTCTACATTTGTGGAATGAGATGGTTTGTATGTTTTTTAGCCGTAGTTTTTTTGGGGGGATGCGCTCGTGAACCTCAAGGAGTTTTCTTCGGTGGAAAAATTATAAACCCCACAAATCCTGCACTATACCTCTATTATAACGAAACATTCGTAGATTCCATTCAAGTTGACCGAGGTGGTTTTTTTTCTCAGCACTTCGACAGCCTCCAAAATGGACTTTATAGAATTGTACATCCGCCTGAATTTCAATATGTCATGATTGAACAGGGTGACAGTCTCATGCTTCGTCTCAACACCATCGACTTCGACGAATCCCTTGTTTTTGGAGGAATTGGTGCTGAAAAAAACAATTATTTAATGGATGTTTTTTTGCAAAACGAAAACGAAAACAATCAAATTAACAGCTACTTTTCACAAGAACCCGAAGAATTTTTGAGCAGTATTGAAGAACTACGGGCTCAAAAACTAGAAAAGCTAGATTTATTTGTCAAAAAACATAAATTATCGAAACTATCTAACAATATATTAAAAGCCTCTATAGAACTCCCCTACTATTACAAGGCAGAACTCTACCCGCAGTTTCATCCATTCAATGATCAATGTAGGCACTCTTTATCGTTAGACCCTTCTTTCTATGAGTTTCGCTCTACTATTGATCTCAACGACGCCAACCTTTCAGGGCTTAACGTGTTTTTGAATTATGCTTTAGTTCGCTTGCAAAACGAATCTTCAACTGAAAAATACAACCAAAATACGCTTCAATTTAACATGAGAAGGCTTGAAGCATTAGAAAAATTAATCAACAACAATGATGTTAGACTGCGTATTGCGCGCTATTTGGCCTACGACTATATGCTTCAGGAAGTTAAATTTGAGAAGATTGAAAAATATGTTGAAAAGATTAAATCCGTAATCCCAAACGGCCCCTTGATGAGCGAGCTTTTAGATTTAGAAATAAACATTGCCAATTTACAAGTCGGGAAACCCTGTCCAGATATTGGTGTTTATGATGAAAATCAGCTTGTGAAAAGTCTTCCAAAAACCATAAAAAATCCTACGGTCATCTTTTTCTGGTCCTATGAACAACTCGATCATAAAGAAATGATTTTCGGAAAGATGCTTCAGTTTTCCAAAGAATTTCAAAACATTCAGTTTGTTTCAATTAACTTAAATAATGATATAGAACGTTGGCAATCTTCAATCAAAGCACTTCAAAAAAGTCACAAAAGCTTTCTTCATTACCAATCCGTTTCTTTTGACAACATTAGTCGTAAAATGATCATTTCGAATCTCAATAAGGTTATGGTTTTAGACAAAGACGGACATATACTTAATGGATTTCTAAACATTCAACAGCTTCATGAATTCTTAAAAAAGAGTTAAGCCTTTTCATTTTACGAAAATTTCTTATATTCGTTATCTGAACTTGTAACCTATTAAACTCTATATATTATGGCAGTCATTAAAGTGATTGAAGTGCTCGCTGATTCCCCTAAAAGTTGGGAAGATGCTGTGAAAAATGCAGTTTCGCAAGCTGCAAAAACCATCAAAAACATTCGTTCCGTTAACGTACAAAACCAAAGTGCTATTGTAAAAGGTGGCGAGGTGAGTGAGTTTCGTGTGAATGTTAAGATAACTTTCGAAGTCAAGTAATGTTGACTTTTAAAGATTTAAATAAGGCGCAAATTTTGCGCCTTATTTTATATGAAATATCAAATCCCAATGGATTTAGTTTCCCTTCTTGTAATCATCAAGAAATTTTGCCAATCCAATATCCGTCAAAGGATGTTTAGCGAGTCCAATAATAGAACTTAACGGACCAGTCATGACATCGGCACCAATTTTTGCGCAATCAATCACGTGCATGGTGTGACGAACAGAAGCGGCAAGAATTTCGGTTTCAAAACCATAATTGTCATAAATGGTTCTAATTTCAGCAATAAGGTTCAAACCATCTGTTGAAATATCATCCAACCTTCCTATAAATGGAGAAACGTAAGTGGCGCCTGCTTTAGCAGCCAACAGCGCTTGCCCAGCCGAGAAAACCAAGGTACAATTGGTTCGGATACCTTTGTCAGAAAAATATTTAATGGCCTTAATGCCTTCAGGAATCATGGGAACTTTCACAACAATCTGTGGGTGAAGTTTGGCCAAAGCCTCTCCTTCTTTAACCATGCCATCAAAATCGGTAGATATTACTTCTGCTGAAACGTCTCCATCCACAATTTCGCAAATGGTGACATAGTGCTTTAGAATGTTTTCATGTCCCGTGATGCCTTCCTTTGCCATGAGCGAAGGATTGGTTGTAACACCATCTAAAACACCCAAATCTTGAGCTTCTCTGATTTGATCTAAATTGGCCGTGTCAATAAAAAATTTCATTTAAGTTTATTTTAAAGTTTATAATGATTTTTTAAAAGTTTTTCGAATACAAGATCTGGCAGCCAGCCCTTGAGGTGCACCGAAAGTTTTTGTATAAAATAACCCACCTGGTAATGCACTTTTCGTTTTTTTGTATTGATAATCTTCCACACCGCATGGGCAACAGCATCAGGTGGTGGTGCTTGATGCACATGTTCATTCATTAAATCGAGAGCTTGCTGATAATTTTTAGCATAGGGCGAAGTTTTGTTTGGGGGCGTATGAAAACGATTGTTGGCAATGTTGGTAGCAAAATCACCAGGGGCTAAAGTCACAATGTCGATTGGCCAAGGTGAAGTTTCTAACCGTATGGCTTCTGTGACTTTTTCTAGTGCTGCTTTTGTGGCAGAATAAACACCACGAAAAGGAAGCCCCATAGTGGCAGCTATCGAAGTGATGTTTATGATGAGGCCTTTGTTTTGATTTCGCATCAAAGGCATGACCGACTGCATGGCCAAAACTGGACCGAAAAAATTGGTTTTAAACGCTAAACTCATGTCATTTAGTGTAGTTTCTTCAATTGGTCCCGTGATCCCCACACCTGCATTGTTGATGAATATGTCTAAAGTTTTTTCCTTTTCGATAACGAATTTAATGGCGCTAACAATATCTTCTTGCTTGTGTACGTCCACCTGAAGCAAAGGGAATTTAGAGTCGGGATAATGGCTTGGCTGGCGGCTGGTACCATAAACCTTCAACCCTTTTTCAACCAAAAATTCACCGACTACTTTTCCAATTCCTGAAGATGCACCTGTAATAAAGACTACTAAAGAAGTTTGCATGGAAAACAAAAAAATGGGCAAGCGAACTACATCACACCGCTACGACCGCCTACCCTTGCTGCGTTCCCGCCCTGGGGGGATTCAGCAGGAGCTGGTTGTG
>CAYZFD010000061.1:0-7597 GCA_964477735.1 uncultured Flavobacteriaceae bacterium | reverse complement strand
GCGGGTGCTTTGGGTGCCAAAATTGTGGGATCGGGTGGAGGAGGTTGTTTGATGGCCTTGGCAGAGCCGCACACCAAAGAAGATGTATTAACAGCAATTAGAAAGTCAGGTGCACAAGATGCTTTTGTGGCAGAAATTGTAGCTGGCCCCCAAATTAAAATAGAAAATAAAGCATGACAGAAAGCATCGTTATATTAGCAGGAGGTGCTTCATCGAGAATGAAAAAACCCGATGCACAAACAACCTTAAACGCCCAATTGACCAAGCAATCTAATCGAATCGAAAAAGGCTTGATTGAAGTCTTAGGCCCAGGAAAATCCCTTGTTTACTTCTTGCTTCAAAATATTAGAGTCGCTGGGTTTAAAAAAGTTTATTTCGTGGTGGGTAACCAAAGTCAACGGTTTCAAAAACAGTTTGAAAATCACCCCGATTTCAAGATGCTTAAAACTTTTTTTGCCATTCAGCACATTCCAAAAAGCCGAACAAAGCCATTGGGAACAGCCGATGCTCTTTTTCAGGTGATGGAACAGTTTCCTGAGCTGAAAGAACAGAGTTTTTTAGTCTGCAATAGTGACAATTTATATTCAATTTTTGCACTTAAAGCACTTAAAAATTGCCAACACAACAACGCTTTTGCTGCTTATGATCGAGATCATTTGTTATATCCCCAAGAAAAATTAGCGGGATTTGCTATAGCCGCCTTAGACCAAAACCAAGTACTCATCGATATTTTAGAAAAACCCAATGTCGATCAGCTTGAAACTTTTAAGGACTCCTCTGGAAAAATTAGAGTGAGCATGAATCTCTTTAAATTTGAGGGAAAATCGATTTTTCCACATCTTAAAGCTTGTCCTATAAATCTTCAGAGAGATGAAAAAGAACTTCCCACTGCCCTAAAGAATATGATCAAAAAACAAAACATTTCGGTTTTTGGCGTTTCTATTCAAGAGCATGTTCCAGATTTAAGTTCAAAAGCAGATATTCTAAGCTTCCAAAACTATATAAAGCACAATGAAAACCCTCAGCACTATGATGATTAATACCATTTCCACAACGATTTCGTTATCTGAATTAGACTATGCCATTTTAATAGGTTTTTTTACCCTCACCCTCGCCATAGGCATTATCGTTTCTAAAAAATCAGGAAAAAACACAGCTGAATATTTTTTATCGGCTCGATCCATGCCTTGGTGGCTTTTAGGCCTCTCCATGGTGGCCACAACCTTTTCTACTGACACTCCCAATTTGGTTACTGATATTGTGCGTACCAGTGGTGTAGCAGGCAATTGGGTTTGGTGGGCTTTTTTGCTTACCGGTCTTTTAACGGTTTTTGTTTATGCCAAATTGTGGCGCAAATCCGAAGTGAGTACCGATATTGAATTTTATGAATTGCGTTACAGCGGAAAAGCCGCTGTTTTTCTTCGTCGATTTCGCGCCGTTTATTTGGGTCTGTTTTTCAATGTTTTGGCCATGGCAGGGGTAACTTTGGCGGCCATCAAAATTGGGCAGGTCATGTTGGGACTAAGCCCCTTTGAAACCATAGGTGCGGCGGGTTTAATTACTGTTATTTTTAGTGCGATAGGCGGTTTTCGAGGTGTTGTTTACACAGATTTTTTACTGTTTTTCTTAGCCATGGCTGGTTCAATTGGTGCTGCTATATTTTTGGTGAATCATGAGAGCGTCGGAGGGCTAGAAGCCTTGCTCAACAACCCTATAGTTTCCGAAAAATTAGCTTTTGTGCCAAGCTTCGACAACAAAGAGGTGCTGGTGATGCTGTTTGTTATTCCCCTTGCCGTGCAGTGGTGGAGCGTTTGGTATCCAGGTGCTGAACCTGGTGGTGGGGGCTATATTGCGCAACGAATGCTCGCAGCCAAAAATGAGAACCACGCTATTGGGGCAACCTTTTTCTTTAACATCATGCATTATGCCCTACGTCCATGGCCTTGGATTTTAGTGGCTTTGGCGTCTTTGGTTGTTTTTCCCGATTTGGAAAGCATTCAAGTGGCCTTTCCAGCCATTACTGAAGACAAACTTGGGCAAGATTTGGCCTATTCGGCCATGATGACATTGTTGCCTTCGGGTTTGCTGGGCGTAGTTTTAACCTCTCTGGTTGCAGCCTATATGTCAACCATCTCAACGCATCTCAATTGGGGATCGTCCTATTTGGTGAATGATTTCTATAAGCAACAAATTAATCCCCAAGCTTCCGAGAAAGAATTGGTTCGAGTTGGACGTTGGTCCACAGTTTTGTTGATGATCCTGAGTTCTGGCATTGCGCTTTTGCTGACCAATGCACTTCAACTTTTTGACTTTATCATCATGTTTGGTGCTGGCACCGGTTTGTTGTTTATTCTTAGGTGGTTTTGGTGGCGCATCAATGCCTGGAGTGAAATCTCGGCTATGCTTGCATCAGGGGTCATCTCAATTCTTTTCACCCAAACCTCTTTAGGTCCAAGCTTATTTGGGGAAGCAGGAATTTTTGAAGGCTATTGGCAGTTTCCTGCTGTTGTTTTGATCACCACTGTTATTTGGCTTACTGTTACTTTTTTAACCCCGCCAGACAAATCCTCCAAGCTGATTTCTTTTTACAAAAAAACAAACCCAGGCGGTCCGGGGTGGCGTAAAATTAGAGCAAATCAGGAATTGTCAAATTTAGAAAGTCAAAACAAGCCCTGGTATATGCCTCACGGAATTGCCTGTATGTTGTCAGCTAGTGTGGCGATTTACGCGATTCTTTTTGCCACTGGATATCTTATCTACGGTCAAGTTAAAGCTGCGCTGATCATGATTGTTTTGGCCTTAGTATCGAGTGTTTGTTTAAAATTCTATTGGAAAAAATTGAAATCCATTTCTTAATCCTCAATTCTTATTATGAAAACATTAGTAACAAATCCTTCACAAATTAGCTACAATCCCTCTGGTACTTTCGAAGAAACCAGATTTGAAAGATTACACAATGTTATTTTCGAATCTGCAGCCAAGGCGTCGGTGGTGGTTGCTCAAGAAATTGCAGCACTCATAAGACTAAAGCAAGAAAAAAATGAAATTTGCGTGTTGGGCCTGGCCACAGGCTCTTCACCAATTTCGGTTTATAAGGAGCTCGTTCGGTTGCATAACGAAGAGGGTTTAAGCTTTAAAAACGTCATCAGTTTTAATTTAGATGAGTACCTTCCCATGTCTAGGGAAAGTATTCATAGTTATCATTATTTTATGCACCAACACCTCTTTGATTTGGTGGATATTAAAAAGGAAAATATACACATTCCAAATGGTCAAATATTGCCTAAAAAAGTTAGGGAATATTGCATCGAATATGAGCAGAAAATAAAAGATGCAGGGGGTATTGATTTTCAACTTTTGGGTATTGGAAGAACGGGTCATATTGGCTTCAACGAACCAGGATCACATTTCAATTCTTCCACACGCATGGTAACGCTTGATCATCTCACACGTTTCGACGCCTCTGCATCTTTTTTAGGCATCGAAAATGTTCCACGACAAGCCATTACTATGGGCGTCAGAACAGTGCGAAAAGCCAGACGAATTGTGATGTTGGCTTGGGGGCAAAACAAAAGCGGTATTATTAAGGAAGCCATTGAAGGAGATTTTACGGCACAAGTGCCTGCTTCCTACCTTCAACAGCACAAAAACACCACCGTAGTTTTAGATTTAGAGGCCGCTTCGGCATTGACGAGAATGAAAACACCTTGGTTGGTGGGCAGTTGTGACTGGAACAAAAAACTAAAACATCAAGCTGTGGTTTGGTTGTGTGAAAAAACTCAAAAGTCGGTTTTAAAACTCACTCAAGCCGATTATAATGAGCATGGAATGGCCGATTTGCTTGATGAACAATCGGTTTATGACCTCAATATTGAGGTTTTTAACAAACTTCAGCACACCATAACAGGCTGGCCAGGCGGAAAGCCCGACGCCGATGATACACGCCGACCAGAAAGAGAACGCCCTCGAGCAAAGCGTGTGATTGTATTTAGCCCGCATCCCGATGACGATGTGATTTCGATGGGTGGAACCCTCGATCGGCTAATTTCACAGGGACATGAAGTGCATGTGGCCTATCAGACTTCGGGAAACATTGCTGTATCAAATGAGGACGCCCTAAAATTTTTAGAAGTAGCTTTTGAGCTGGCCGACACAGAATCGGCTAAAAAACTACGTTTGATAAAAACGGAAATGGAGCAAGCCAAAGAAAACATGCCCGATTCTGATGAAGTACGAAAGTTAAAAGCACTTATCCGTCAAAAAGAATCTTTGGGAGCCACTCGATTTTTGGGCTTGCCTGATAGTCAGGTGCATTTCTTACAGTTGCCATTCTATGAAACTGGCAATATCAAGAAAGCCCCCCCTATCACAAATCGATTTTGATCGAATGAATCAGTTAATTCGATGGGTGAGGCCCCACCAAATATTTGCTGCAGGAGATTTGGCAGATCCCCATGGCACTCATAGGGTTTGTTTAGAAGCTTTGTTTGAATCACTAAGTCAAATTAAAAAAGATTCTTTCGTTAAGGATTGTTGGGTTTGGTTGTATAGAGGTGCTTGGCATGAGTTTGAGCCACACGAAATTGATATGGCGGTGCCCATGAGCCCCGACCAAGTTATGCGCAAACGAAAAGCAATTTTTTATCATCAAACCCAAAAAGATGGCGTTATGTTTCAGGGGGATGACCCTAGAGAATTTTGGGTAAGAGCTGAAGATAGAAACCGCGACACTGCTTTGAGGTATCGAAAACTAGGGCTTTCAGACTATGCAGCCATTGAAGCCTTTAAGCGACATTATTTCTAATCTTTTATTTTGATGATGCTAAAAACCTTTCAATGGTTTTCACCATTTCTTTTGGGCCACAGTAAAAAGGCACACGACCGTGAAGGTCGTTGGGGGTTAATGCTAAGATTCTCTGAAATCCATTAGAGGCTGCGCCTTCGGCTTGTTCTGCTAAAAAGGCTATGGGATTACACTCATATAAAAGCCTGAGTTTTCCCTTTGGGTTTTGTTTAGTAGGGGGGTAGAGATATACCCCGCCTTTGATTAAATTTCTATGAAAATCAGATACTAATGAGCCAATGTAGCGAGAGGTGTAGGGCCTATCGTCCTCAATTTCTTGACAATATTTGATGTATTTTTTAATACCGTCTGGAAAATGAGTGTAATTTCCTTCGTTAATTGAATAAATAAATCCCTTTTTCGGAAAAGTCATATTTGGATGAGACAAATAGAAGGTGCCAAGTGCTGGATTGAGTGTGAAACCATTCACACCATGTCCAGTAGTATAAACCAACATGGTCGATGTGCCATAAAGAATATAACCAGCAGCCACTTGGTGGATGCCTTTTTGTAAAAAATCTTCCACTTTCACCACATCATCATTTGGAGAAACTCTTCTGTAAATAGAAAAAATAGTTCCAACTGATACGTTAACATCAATATTCGAAGACCCATCGAGAGGATCTATGAGCACGATATAATTTTTGTTGCTACTGTTTTGATTTTCAATTTTCACAAAACTTTCTTCCTCTTCGGAAGCAATACCACAAATAATATCCCTGTTTGTCAGTGCTTTTTTAAATATTTCGTTTGCATAAACGTCGAGTTTTTGTTGCGCTTCTCCACCTTTGTTTTCGGTGTTATTGCTTCCAATAATGTCCACCAATCCAGCTTTGTTCACCTCGTGGTTAACCATTTTGGCTGCCAATCGTATGGAGTTTAGAAGTCTTGAAAGTTCACCTGTTGAGAATTTAAATTGATTTTGATTTTCAATAATGAATTCACCAAGTGTTTTTTTGGGTTCCATGGTAGAGATGAGTTGTTATATTTCAACGAATGATTTACTTCAAAGATATGCAAAGTCGTTTTAGGACTTTGATGTCTTTAGTTAAAATTTTGGTGATTTTTAAGATAACCTTAAGCCTCGAATGTAAATCTAATTTAAATGATGTGTTCTTAATCTAAAAGATTAAAAATCAAGGGTATTTAAATATTTGAAAGATCAATTTAAAGATTGTCCTCCTTTTTCGCCAGTTCGAATGCGGTAGGTTTCCTCAATGTTGGAGACAAATACTTTTCCGTCGCCTACTTGATCTGTTTTGGCAGCTTCTAAGATGGCGTCGATGGCTGGTTGAGCAAACTCATCATTGACCACAATAGATAAATACCTTCTTTGAATTTCAGAGGTGCTATAGCTGATGCCTCTATAGACATTGCCCTTTTTTTCGTTTCCGATCCCTGTTACATCCCAGTAACTAAAAAAATTCACCCCAACTTTATGTAAGGCTTCTTTTACTTCTTGAAATTTTGATCTTCGAATAATGGCTTCAATTTTTTTCATAATAATTTATATAAAAAATTAATTATTAAAGTTATAGGAATTCACTCCAAAAGTACTTTCGTCAATACCTGCCATTTCGTCTTTTTCTGAGATTCTAATTCCTATGGTGATTTTTAATAGTTTCATCACCACGAAAGTTAATGAAAAAGAAAATAATGCAATTGTGAGCACTCCAATCAGTTGTGTGACAAGTAGATCCGTTCCGCCACCCATTAATAAGCCGCCATCGGAGGCGAATAGTCCCACAGCAATAGTCCCAAATAGTCCATTAACGCCATGTACGGCAACAGCTCCAACAGGATCATCAACCTTAAGCTTGTCTATATATAGAACAGCGATGTCAACTAAAACTCCAGCTATGAAACCTATAATTATGGCCGAACCTGGACTCACCACGTTACAGCCAGCGGTGATGGCTACTAAACCAGCAAGCACCCCGTTGATGACCATTGTGATATCAATTTTTCCGTAGGAATAATAAGTGTATAGCATTGTTGAAATACCACCAGCGGCAGAGGCCAAGAAAGTATTTACAACCACATTTCCGATCAATTCCCAATTTCCTACGGCGCCGAGCGATGAGCCTGGATTAAAGCCAAACCATCCGAACCACAAAATAAAAGCACCTACGGCAGCAAGTGGTAAATTGTGACCAGGGATTGAATTGGCAGTTCCATCTTGATTGTATTTTCCTAAGCGAGGACCCAAAACGATGGCAGCGGCCAGGGCAGCGAATCCACCCATGGCATGTACTGCAGCTGATCCTGCAAAGTCGTTAAAACCTTTTACAGCCAGCCAGCCGTTAGGGTTCCAAACCCAGTTGGCCACAATTGGGTATAGAAATGCACAAAATACAATCACCAAAGCAGCATAGGCCCATAACTTCATTCTTTCGGCGATGGCTCCAGAGACTATAGAAATGGCGGCTATAGCAAAGCCTAATTGAATGAACCAAAACATTTTGTTAGAAACACTGATACCAAGTCCCAAGTCATTTTCACTAATGCCCCAATCGAATGCAAACCAACCATTGGAGGCACCATAGGCAATTCCAAAACCAACCCCATAGAAAGCAATGCCTCCAAAAGTGATATCAATGATGACTTTTGCAATAATACTCATGGCGTTTTTTCTGCGTACAAATCCAGCTTCGAGCAGTGCAAACCCACCTTCCATAAAGAATATCATGGCGGCACAAAGTGCTACCCATACTGTGTTTATGGCGTGAACATGCTCTGAAAGTATTTTACTTG
>CAYZFD010000060.1:0-7632 GCA_964477735.1 uncultured Flavobacteriaceae bacterium | reverse complement strand
TGCCATTTGAAAAAGATTTTTTTGAAAAAAAACACCAATTCAAATGTCATTTTGTTGGACATCCTCTGCTTGATGCCCTCCAAAAAAAACCAGATCTCAACTTTAGACTTCAACATCAAATAGATCCTAACAAGCCTTTGATTGCGCTACTGCCTGGAAGTCGAAAACAAGAACTTAAACGCATGCTCCCCATAATGCTAGATTGCACAAATTCTTTTCCCAACCATGAATTTGTAATTGCCGTAGCTCCTGGTCAAGATTTGTCGTTTTATGAAACATTCATAGCTCCGCCGTCAGACATTAAGTTGGTACAAAATCAAACTTATGCACTACTCGCTGAAAGCGATGCCGCTTTGGTTACAAGTGGAACAGCGACCCTAGAAACTGCTCTTTTTGATGTTCCACAACTGGTTTGCTACAAAACCAGTTCTGTAAGTTTTGCGATTGCCAAAAAAATTGTGAAACTGCCCTACATTTCTTTAGTAAACTTAATTATGGATCGACCCATCGTTGAAGAGCTCATTCAAGAAAACTGCACAACAAGGATTTTGGTTCAAAAACTGAATAAGATTCTGAATCCTATAGAAGCCGAAAAGTTTCAAAAAAACTACAGTAAATTAAGAAAAAAGTTAGGCGGAATTGGCGCCAGTGAAAAAGTAGCTAAACTGATTTTCGATCAGGCCAAGCAATAATTTTTGCTAACTTAGTGCATGCGCTTGTCCCAATATCCCTTGTTTTGGCCTACATGCTGTTACGCTATTGGCGTGTTTCTAGAAAGCAAATTCTTTCTTTTTGGGCTGCCTGAATGGCTTTGGCTAGTGGTTTTTCTATGGTTGCTTTTGATTGCTGCAAATTTCAAAAACCCTTCTTTTGGAATTCTTATTTGCATAGGCTTTTTCATGTTGGGACTTGGAATTAGTCGAATTCAAAAACCAGATACACTATCAGACTTTCCATTAGAAACCAAGTATCATGTAGGCGTTTTTGAGGTCATAAAGCCCCCGATTAAAACAAAGTTTAATAGTCGTTTTGCAGCCCGTGCAATCACCATCAATCATCAGCCAATTGGAGACAAAGTTTTGGTGGTTTTAGACAGCACCCCTGAAAATGTCAATCTAATTCCAGGGCATAGAATTCAAATTGTAGGACAGCTTCAAAATATTGAAGCTCCTTCACTCCCTTATCAATTTGATTTTAAAAAATATATGGCGCACCGAGGGATAAAAAAGCAGTTTCAAGCTCGATCAAAAATACGCATCATAAATGCAGATCAAAGAAACTCGATCAGAGGAATTGCACACCTTTTGCGACAAAAAGTGAGTAGCAAAATCAATGATTTAGGTTTTAAAAAAGACAATTTGGCCATTCTTAAAGCTATGGTTTTAGGGTCGAAAAATGAAGTTTCTGAAGATTTACTGGCCGATTATCGCCATTCAGGAGCCGCACATTTGCTAGCGGTTTCGGGGCTTCACGTGGGCATAGTTTGTTATTTACTAAATCTGTTCCTGGGCTGGTTGCGAAGCAAATGGATTCATTTTATTGGGATCTGCATTTTGCTTTGGGGTTATGCAGTTCTCACTGGATTATCTCCATCAGTTGTGAGAGCCGTTACCATGTTCTGTATCCTTCAAGTAGCTTGGTCATTAAAACAAAGCCAATTGCTTTTTCAAGGAGTATTGTTGTCTTTTTTGCTGCTATTGATTGTGAATCCCATGTTTTTGTTTGATGTAGGTTTTCAATTGAGTTACACTGCCGTTTTTGGCATTATTTGGCTTTACCCCAAATTGTTGAGTTTTTGGAAACCCCAGCTCAAAATCATCGCCTATTTTTGGAAACTTTTTATTATTGGCCTAACGGCACAAATAAGCATTCTGCCACTCAGCCTATATTATTTTCATCAATTTCCAAGCCTGTTCTTTGTAACAAACCTCTTGGTTGTTCCATGCATGGGTTTAGTCATCGGACTAGGAATTTTAACTCTAATTGGTGCCCTTTTAAATATTGTTCCAAATTTTTGGGTAGAGTTCTATGATCAGCTTTTAGGTGTGTTGAATGCGGTGGTTCGATTTGTGGCTGATCAAGAAGCATTTTTAATTCAAGACCTTTATATAAGTTGGTGGGAAGCACTAGCACTGGGTGCAATTGTGTGGGCATTTGGCTGGTGTTTAGAAAATTGGATTTGGAAGAGGCTCTTGATTTTTCTAAGTGCAGTGAGCCTGTTACTGCTGCTGTTTCAGTTGCGCTTAGAACAACTCAATCAAACCAGCAGAGGAATCATTTTTCATCAACCCACAAAGTCTATTGTTGCTGAGCAAAATGGAAGATATTGGCAAATTTTTGGTGATTCCACTCAGGTAAACAAGTCAAAAATAGTGCAGCAATGGGCCAAAGGTGCACGCATGAAAAACCCCAGTTACAAGCCAAAAAAGTTTGTTTTTGAATGGAATCAAATCCGACTTATCATCGTAGATAGTTTGGGCGTTTATGAAATTCCTGATTTTAAGCCTACCCATGTTTTGCTTACCCAAAACACCCCCGTTCATCTCGACAGACTTCTAAACACTCTGGGCTCCCCCAATATTATTGCAGATGGGAGTAGCTACAACACAACAAAAAAAAGATGGAAAAAAACTTGTGATCAAAGAAAAATACCTTTCCTAGACACAGCTAAGAAAGGCATGATCTCTTTTGATTTTATCCCTTAAATTTAGGAGTAAAACTGGTTTGATATTCCGAAAATTCTTCCTGGGTTTTGATAGACTTATAAAAATCATTTTCGAATAATTTCAAATACAATTCGAGTTGCTCCACTGTTTGATAGCCCACCAAAGGGGTAATGAAGTTGGCTTCTTCATCTAGAAAAACTACCGTTGGGTAACCCCTAATTCCCATATAGGAAGTTAGCTCATGTGTGGCATTTCGCCCTTTTTTCTTGGGGTCATAACCTGGGTTGGCAAAAGTATTTCCTTTGAAATTGACTGTTATATTTCCCTCTGCGTTAAACTTCACGGCATAGTAGTTCTTGTTGATAAAAGTTGCTACATCGGGATTCGAAAAGGTTTTGGAGTCCATTAGTTTACAAGGTCCACACCAATCTGTGTAAACATCCATAATAATTTTTCGGGCCTCTTGCTTTTGAGCACGAACAGCATCCTCTAGACTCATCCACTTCACAGATTGTGATGAGGAGATTAACGGAAAAAGGATTAGCAAAAGCCATAATTTCTTAAGACATCCCATGCATCATTTTTTTAAGTCGTTTGTTGAATATTATCAACAATAATGCCATAGCAACGGGTGCAAAGAAAAAGATCATAAAAAAGGAACTTAGAGAACTTTCTTTAGAAATTTCATCAATATAACTGCCCAGTTTGTGGCTCATAAAGTTTCCTATGGCCGAGGCAAAAAACCATATTCCGAACATAAAACCTACCAATCTTTTCGGAGACAGCTTGCTCACATAGGACAGTCCAACTGGCGAAAGACACAGCTCTCCCAAAGTGTGAAACAAATAGGCCAAAATAAGCCAAATGATGCTCACTGATGCCGTTTGAGCACCAGGCGCAATGTCTTTAGAGCCGTAGGCCAGTGCCACATAGCCGATGGCTAAAATAATCAGTGCTAGCGCAAATTTCATGGGCCCTGATGGATTTTTATTGGCATCAGAAAGTTTGCTCCAGATAAAAGAAAAAACTGGAGCAAAAACCACAATATAGAAAGAGTTTAAGGAGCTAAACCAAGAGGCTGGTATTTCTAAAATCTCAGCCATGCTATCTTGTTGGGTTTTATAAATAGCGATATACCAAATGATAGCAAAACTGACGGATGTGGCCAGAATGGTGATGGGTGTTTTCTTGAAAATCTTTAGGGCAAGCTTGAATAGCAACCATGTGAGTATGGCTAAGGGTACAAATAAAAACAACCCATCTGTAGTTCTAAAGGCTGTGGCTTCGAAACCATCGGCCAACACTCGGTCTGTATAATCTCTTGCAAAGATGGTCATGGTGCCACTCGCCTGCTCAAAGGCCATCCAAAAAAAGATTGAGGCAAAAGTTAGAATTGAAATTACGATTAATCGGTCGCGCTCAATTCGCTGATATCTTAACAATCGGCTGATAATTAGCACAATATAGGCTGCTACGGCCAAATACATGCCGAAGGTGTTGAGTGCATTGCTGAGATACGAAAATTCAAAAACCACTTGGGTGATGTTGTTGAGTAGCAAGGCGACGCCTGCTAAAGTTCCCACAAAAAACAAGAGGTTATCGAGGCTTGTAAAAAGCACTTTCTTGTCGTCTTCTACGTGATCAGAAGCTTTATCAGCTGCATCGGGTTTTTGAGCAATGTCGCCAAAAATTTGCTGGCCAAACCAAAATTGAACCATACCAAAAAACATAAAAACACCAGCCAAACCAAAGCCATAACTCCATCCTACATTGACACCATACCAGCCGCAGAGCAATATACCCAAGAAAGCACCAGCGTTTATGCCCATATAAAATATGGTATAGGCAGAATCTTTTAACTTGCTTTCATCGGTATACATTTGACCCACAATAGATGAAATATTGGGTTTAAAAAATCCATTTCCTAAGATGAGCAATAAAAGACCCAAATAGAAGGTAATTGTGCTCTCCAATGCCATAGAGGCATGGCCAAGTGTCATGAGCAATGCCCCAAGAACTACAGCATTTCTAAAACCCATTACTTTGTCAGCCACATAACCTCCAATAATAGGCGTTACATAAACCAACCCCGTGTAGAGTGCCATCAGTTCAAGGGCGTGAGACCGGCTCCATTCAAAGCCGTTTTCGGCAGCCGATGCAGTTAAAAACAAAACCAAAAGCGCTCGCATTCCATAATAACTGAAACGCTCCCACATCTCTGTGAAAAAAAGGATAAAAAGTCCTACGGGGTGTCCTAAAATTGTTTTTTGATTCAATGCAGAACCATAAAATTTCTCGGTCATAATGCTAATATTTTTTAATTAAAGATTTTCTTGAATAAAGTTTGTCATTTTGGTAAACAAGTGTAATCGAGTATTTCCGCCATAAATGCCATGGTTTTTGTCAGGATAAATCATCCATTCGAACTGTTTGTTGGCTTGAATAAGTCCTTCCACCATACGCATGGTGTTTTGCACATGCACATTGTCATCTCCAGAGCCATGAACAATTAAAAAATTACCTTTCAACAGTTCGGGGTAATTAAATGGTGAATTGTCATCATAGCCGCTTGGATTCTCTTGAGGCGTTCGCATAAATCTCTCGGTGTATATGGTGTCATAGAAACGCCAACTGGTTACGGGTGCTACGGCAATGGCTGTTGAAAAAACGTCGTTGCCTTTGAGGATGCAGTTGGTAGCCATGTGTCCTCCGAAACTCCACCCCCAAATGCCAATTCTTTGGGCGTCTATATAGGGTAGTTTTCCTAAAATTCTGGCCGCCTCTATTTGATCTTCAGTTTCGTATTTCACCAAATTTAGATACGTTGATTTTTTAAAGGCAGCCCCTTTAAAGCCTGTTCCGCGTCCATCGACACAGGCCACAATATAGCCCTGTTGAACCAAATATTGGTGCCAAAGGTTGTTCGATCCATAATAGCTATCGGCCACTTGTTGAGAACCAGGGCCCGAGTATTGGAACATGAGCAATGGATATGTTTTATTGGGATCGAAATCGGCAGGTTTAAGCATCCATATATTCAATGTTTCATCGAATACTTCTAGGGTGCTAAACTGTTTTTGTTGCAATCCATATTTTTTGATAGTAGCACTAAGCTGGTCATTGTCTTCAAGGGTTTTCAGTAAGTGAGCATTTTTCGTTTTGTGAAGTGTGTATTGAGGTGGAATACCATCTTTGGAATAGGTGTTGATGTAATATGAAAAATCGGCACTAAAATCGGCGCTATGACTACCCAGCCCAACGCTGAGCTGTCTTTTTTTCTTCCCTTGAAGATTCACTGCATACACGTCTCGGAAAATTGAACCATTCTCTGTAGATTGATAATAAACGGTTTTGGTTCGCGGATCAAACCCATAGTAGGCCGTCACTTCCCAAGCGCCCTGGGTGAGTTGTTGAATCAATTGGCCGTGGGCATTGTAATAATAAAGGTGGTTATAGCCATCTCTTTCACTAGTCCAAATAAAACTGTTGTCGGCCATGTAGGTTAAATTGTCATGAACATCCACATAGGCCGGATCAGTTTCTTGGAGCACAAGTTCGGCTTGCTGGGTGTTCATATTATAGTGAATCAAATTCAGCTGATTTTGATGTCTGTTCAAAGTTTGCAGGGACAATATTTCGCTTTTGGGAGTGAATTGAATTCGGGCTACATATTCTGGGATTTCCACTGAAATTTTAGATACTTTTCTAGTGGAGAGTTCGGCCAGATGCACACTCACGTCAGCGTTTTTTTCACCAGCTTTAGGGTAGCGAAATCGCATTTGAGAAGGGTAAAGCTCTTGCCCAATCACATCCATAGAAAAATGAGGAACTTCGGATTCATCAAACCGAATAAAAGCCAAATGAGTGCCACTGGCATTCCAATCGAAAGCCCGAACAAAGGCAAACTCTTCTTCATAAACCCAGTCTGTGAGCCCATTGCTGATATGATCATTGCCATCAAAAGTTAACTGCCGGGTTTGTTGCGTTTGAAGGTCTAACACAAATAAATTTCTGTCTTTTACAAAGGCCAACTTCTTGGCGTCAGGTGAAAATAGGGGTTCTTGAATACGGGCTTCACTCACCGAAATTAAAGTATTGGCACTTCGGTCGAACACAAAATATTTGGCTTTTTTAGAATGTCTAAAGATGGGGATTACAGCGGTTTCAATTAAGATTTTTTGTTCGTCTTCACTAAAAGCATAAGACGAAACACTGGCCACTTCGGGCCACTGGCTACTGTCGAACAAAGTCGATGTTTTTTCGAAAGTGGCATAGGCATATTGCACTAAGGAACTGCTTTTTGTTTCCCGATCATAATTCAACACGGTGAAATGATCTCCATCCTTTTGGGCATGGATTTGCTGAAGTCCTTCAGCGCGAAATGTACCATCGTAAAGATTGTCGAGTGAAAGTTTTTGTTGAGAAAAAACTAGGGCTGTTGTTAAACTCAAAGCCATCAATAGGGGTTGTAGTCTCATGGGTGTTTGATTTTAAATGCCTACTAAATTAACAGATTTTTATCAAACCCTGACCAAATTCAACGAATTGTTAGGGATCTAAACTTGCTTCAAAATATTTTTCCCATGAAAACTGGCCTTAGGCAGTGCCCGTTGAAGTGCTTTTATATGCTCGGGGCGTACTTTTCCAGCCACAACCAGCTCCAACCGACCTCGGATGCAAGCATATAGTTGCTGCAACACTGCCAAGCCTTCTTGGGCGGTGTCTGCACCACCGGACGTAAGAATGGCATCTATACTGGTTTTCTCCATGAGCTGCTGAGTTGAATCTATCACATTGGGCGTGAGATCTATCGCTTTGTGAAACACCACTTTGAGCGGATGGGCAGTGGTGGCTAAAAGTTGAGTGGTTTCTAAATCGACTTCGTTTTTGGTTGTAAGGCATCCCAAAACTACCCCTTCTACACCCACTATTTTGCAGGCCTCGATTTGCTTAATCATTTGCTTTA
>CAYZFD010000059.1:0-7944 GCA_964477735.1 uncultured Flavobacteriaceae bacterium | reverse complement strand
ATGGGTTGATGGTCACTAGTCACCATATCAATATCTCCAGATTTAAGCGCTTCGACAAGTGCCAGTCTGTCTGATTCTTCTCTGAGAGGAGGAAGTACTTTGAAACGCGTGTCAAATTCAACCAATTTTTCATCGGTAAAGCAAAGATGATGTAGGGCCACACTACAACTCACGTCAAGACCTTTTGATTTGGCTTCTTGAATGAGCGCAACGCTCGCTGCTGTTGAAATTGTGGGAATGTGAAGTTTTCCACCGCTGTATTCCAGTAGTTTCAAATCTCTGGCGACCCTCAATTCTTCTGCCAATGAAGGAATTCCTTTGAGTCCTAATTTTGTACTCACAACACCTTCGTGCATGCTGCCTTGAGTGGCAAGGCTGGATTCGTGAGGGAATCCAAGAATTAAGCCGTCGAAGTGCTGGGTATATTGAAGGGCTATTTTAAAAAGATTAGGGTTTTCAACTCCCCTTTTTGGATCTCCAAAAGCCACAGCTCCAGCAAGTTTTTGATCATAAAGTTCAGCCATTTGCTCACCTTTACCTCGTTGTGTTAGGGCACCAACAGGATATAGTTTTGTTGCAAAATGTTTTGTTTTTGCACAAACATGAGCAATGTCTGCATGAGCGTCTAAAACAGGATTGGTGGCGGCGTTCATGACAATAGCGGTGAAACCGCTTAAACCAGCTGTTTTAAGTCCGTTTTCGAGTGTTTCTCTTTCTTCCCAACCAGGTTCTCCAAAGCAAACACTACTGTCAAACCAACCAGGAGAAACGCACAATCCCTCAGCTTGAACCACTTTGGCTTTGGGCACATCAATGTGAGACTGAATGTTTACAATCTTGCCTTTGTCAATTAAAATGTCTTGTGTTTTGCCGTTGAAGTTACTGTTGGCATCGAATATTGTTGCTGACTTCAGAAGAATAACCATAGTTTTCTTAGGTTTATCAAGTCGGCCTAATTTTTTAAGACCGCACAAAGATAGGAATATTTTTCATTCCTAATTTTGCTAACTTAGAATCTTCCATTATTTTTGCTATATGAAGTTTTGTCATAAAAACATATTAGCTTATTTTCTCTCGCTTCTTATCTTTTCTTCAACCACTTCATTTGCGACTGGGATTCATATTTGTAAATCGTTTATTTACGACATTGGTCTTTTCACTCCTGCCGAAAAGTGTCCAATGCACCACGTTAGTGATCAGGCAACATCCTATCAGCAAAAACTACCATATATAGCGCAAGGCTCTTGCTGTGTTGATGAAACCCTTTTTGTCTCTGGATCGGATAAAGTGCTTGATCAAAAATCATGTTTTGATAAACTTGAGTTGGTTCAAGTTACGTTGCAACTGTACTTTAATTTTCTACTACAAGAAACATTTTTCTACGATCAATTTTTCATCAACCCAAGCGCCTCACCTCCAAAACTTATTTCGGACAAACAAGCGTTTCTACAGGTTTATATCATTTGATGATGACTTTTTTTCAAGTATACCCTTAAAAAAAGTTAAATCATTAAATAGATACTCATGAAAATTATATTTCCACTGATGCTTTGCATCGGTTTTATACATGCGCAACAAATCTCTGGCGAGGTCATGTATGCGGAGCAAGGACAACACCAGCCACTTGTGGGCGCAAGTGTCTACTGGCAAGGGACAGAGATTGGCACTACAACCGACATTGACGGCGCTTTTGTCTTAAATTGGCCTCCAGAAAAAACCCCTTTGGTTGTGAGTTATGTTGGATTTGAAACACTTCAAATAGATGTTGTAGACGATAAAAAACTGCACATTATGATGACAGCAAGTCAAGATGATACGCTTGATGAAGTGGTCGTTAGTAAAAGACGAAAAGCAGTTCAGAAATCAACATATGCTGCGGCCAACGTATTCACTGTAAATAGCGCAGAATTGCTCAAGGCCGCCTGTTGCAATTTATCTGAAAGCTTTGAAACCAATCCGTCTATAGATGTTAATATTTCCGACGCACTTACAGGAACCAAGCAAATTCAGATGTTAGGACTAACCAGTCCCTATCTTTTAATCACCGAAGAAAATATACCAATGGTTCGTGGTGCTTCTCAGGCCTATGGGCTTACTTTTACTCCTGGGACTTGGATAGAAAGTATCCAAATTACAAAAGGTCCAGGAAGCGTTGTGAATGGTTATGAGAGTATTTCGGGTCAAATTAACACCGAATTATATAAGCCTCAAAGGAATGAACCCTTATTTGTGAACTTGTATGGCGCTGCCAATGGCCGATTAGAAGCCAATGTTCACACCTCAAAAACCTTGAATGAGAAATGGAGCACAGGCTTGTTCGTTCACGGAAATTTGAGAAATAGGAAAAACGACGTCAATCAAGATGGTTTTTTAGACCTTCCGTTGGCCCAGCAAATTAATGTGTTGAATCGCTGGCAATATACAGATTCTGAAAAAGGATTCGTAAGCTTTTTGAATGTGCGTTACATGGATGATACCAAGCAAGTTGGACAGTTGAATTTTAACCCTGAAAAGGATAAAAATTCTACAACAGTTTGGGGTGGTGAAATCAATACCAACCGATTAGACACCTCGTTTAAAGTTGGTTATGTATATCCCGAAAAACCCTACCAAAGCATAGGCTTTCAATCCTCTTATAGCAGTCATGACCAAAGTACTTATTTGGGGCTAAAAGATTATAGTATTTCACACCAAAGTTTGTTCACAAATCTCATTTTTAATTCTATACTATCGAATACCAAAAACAAATTTAAAACAGGAATTCAATTCACCTCCGACAACTATAAAGAAGGGGCATTAAATGTTGATTATGCTCGTAGGGATAGGGGAGTAGGTGCATTTTTTGAATACAATTATGACAACCTAGACAAAATCAATTTGTTGATTGGTCTTCGTGCCGATTCACATAATAACCTAGGAAACTTCATCACTTCCCGTTTGCACCTTCGCTACACCCCTTGGCCAAACAACATTTTAAGGTTTTCGGTTGGCAATGGTCGCAAAATGGCCAATCCATTTGCAGAAAACCAAGCTGTTTTTTTATCGGGGCGAAAAATTTTACTTGAAAACGCCACTACATCTCTTTATGATTTTGATTCAGAAAAAGCCTGGAATTTTGGACTCAGCTATACAAAGAAGTTTAGCATTTCTGGAAAAAGCGGTGACCTCACTGTTGATTATTACTACACCAATTTTTCTAACAAACTGGTCGTGGACTGGGAAACAAAAGGTGAAGTTTCATTCTACAATCTATCGGGTAAAAGTTATGCTAAAAATCTACAAATCGAGTTTAACCAAGCTCTTAGCGAAAACGCCAACATTCGATTTTCATATAAAAATTATCAGGTTAAAACACAATTCAAATCTGGCTTAAAGCAACAGCCACTACAACCTAAAAACAGGTTTTTTGCAAACATGGATTATGAAACCAGTCTAAACGACAGGGGACAACAATGGCGATTCGATGCTACATGGAACTGGATTGATCAACAACGACTACCACCTTCGGTGCTTTATCCATCATCAAACCCATACGCACCTTCATATATGTTGCTTAATGCTCAGGCTACTTATGTTTTTTCTCCTACTTTTGAAGTGTATTTAGGCGGAGAAAATCTTGGAAACTACCAAATCGACAAAGCTATTGCTGGCTTAGAGGATCCATTTGGTACAGATTTTGACACCTCTTTTGTCTATGCACCCATTTTTGGAAGTATGGTATATGCTGGTTTACGTTTTCGAATAAATTAAATAAGAATAAAATGAAAAAATATCTGATTTTATTGATCCTTGGGTTGTTTACAACAACAAGTTGTTTTGCCCAAAAAAATGTTAAAAACAAAACAGACAACCTAAACGTTAAGGGCGTTTGTGAAATGTGTAAAAAACGCATAGAAAAAGAAGCTTTAAACATAAAGGGTGTAAAACTTGCCCAATGGGACATTCCTTCCAACAATTTAAAGCTTATTTACGACAGCAGGAAAGTTTCGCTAGATTCTATTGCCCAAAGCATTTCACAAACTGGTCATGATGCAGGCCAATACAAGGCGCCAAAAGACGTATA
The DNA here is from genome assembly GCA_964477735.1 of uncultured Flavobacteriaceae bacterium. Classification (GTDB taxonomy): domain Bacteria; phylum Bacteroidota; class Bacteroidia; order Flavobacteriales; family Flavobacteriaceae; genus CAYZFD01. The sequence goes on along the minus strand of CAYZFD010000059.1, from coordinate 3,881 downwards.
TGCTCAACTCCCACTTTGCTGTCAATACAATAGTGAAGAAAACCCACACAACATGAAAAATCATTAAGCTTTCTTCACTTCAAACTAAGAAGATGATTTTTTAAACCCCAACTTATTGAATATTCAATAGCTGGGGTTTTGATTTTTTGTTTTTTTCTAACGATAGGCTAAAATATTAAGCTTCGTGCTTTTCTTGCGTGAATAATCATTATTTTTGGGCACCAAAAAAAACAAACTGATGGCATTTGACATAGAAATGATTCAGCGCCTTTATGCGCAATTACCGAACAAAGTAAACGCTGCACGCCAATTGGTGGGTCGTCCATTAACTCTTTCTGAAAAAATTCTTTACGCCCATTTATGGGATGGAACACCAAATAAATCATTTGAGCGTGGTATAGATTATGTAGATTTTGCGCCCGACCGTATTGCTTGTCAAGATGCCACCGCTCAAATGGCTTTGCTTCAGTTTATGCAAGCTGGAAAATCTAAAGTTGCTGTGCCCACTACAGTACATTGCGATCACCTCATTCAGGCTAAAGAAGGAGCTGCAACCGATTTAAAATCTGCGAATTCAACCAGTGCAGAGGTTTTTAATTTCTTAGAATCAGTTTCGAACAAATATGGAATTGGATTTTGGAAGCCAGGTGCCGGAATAATTCACCAAGTAGTCCTAGAAAATTATGCTTTTCCAGGTGGAATGATGATTGGCACAGATTCTCACACCGTCAACGCTGGTGGTTTGGGAATGGTGGCCATTGGCGTGGGTGGTGCCGACGCCGTTGATGTCATGGCGGACATGCCCTGGGAACTTAAGTTTCCCAAACTTATTGGTGTTAAACTAACAGGAAAACTTAATGGATGGACAGCACCCAAGGATGTGATATTAAAAGTGGCAGGAATTCTAACTGTTAAGGGAGGAACGGGTGCCATTATCGAATACTTTGGAGACGGCGCTCAATCCATGTCGTGTACTGGAAAAGGAACCATTTGCAACATGGGTGCAGAAGTTGGTGCTACAACCTCAACTTTTGGCTATGACGCTTCCATGGAGCGATATTTACGTGCCACAGGACGTGCTGATGTTGCCGATGCAGCCAATGCCGTGAAAGAGCACTTAACGGCTGACCCTGAAGTATATGCCAACCCAGAAAAATATTTCGATGAAGTTATCGAGATTGATTTGGATCAACTTCGACCGCATCTAAACGGCCCTTTTACACCTGATCTGGCTACACCCATTTCAGAAATGCGTGAAAAAGCCGCAACCAATGGGTGGCCACTCAAAGTAGAGTGGGGACTTATAGGCTCTTGTACCAATTCCTCTTATGAGGATTTATCTAGAGCAGCTTCGATTGCCAAGCAAGCTGTGGATAAAAAACTCACCACTAAAGCCGAGTTCGGAATCAACCCTGGCTCAGAACAAGTGCGCTACACTGCCGAGAGAGATGGATTATTAAGCATATTCGAAGACCTTAATGCTAAAATTTTCACCAATGCTTGTGGCCCTTGTATTGGGCAATGGGCTCGAGAGGGTGCAGACAAACAAGAAAAAAATTCTATTGTACATTCCTTCAATCGAAATTTTGCCAAACGAGCAGACGGAAACCCTAATACCCACGCATTTGTTGCTTCGCCAGAAATGGTGGCAGCTTTAGCAATCTCAGGTCGCTTGGATTTTGATCCTGTAAATGACACACTCATCAATCAAGATGGCCAGGAAGTGAAATTAGACCCCCCAACAGGCGTTGAACTGCCTAGCCAAGGATTCGCTTATGAAGACAATGGCTATATTGAACCTGTGGCAGATGGATCTCAAGTTTCGGTGGTTGTGAATCCAGGCTCAGACAGATTGCAATTACTCGATCCTTTTAAACCTTGGAACGGTCAAAACATTACTGGAGCTAAATTGCTCATCAAAGCAAAAGGCAAATGCACCACCGATCATATCTCAATGGCTGGTCCGTGGCTAAGGTATAGGGGTCATCTTGATAACATCTCAAACAATTGCTTGATTGGAGCGGTGAATGCTTTTAATGAGCAAACCAATTTTGTGAAAAATCAATTGTCGGGTGAATATGGAGCTGTCCCAGACACTCAAAGAGCCTATAAAGCTGCCGGTATTGACACTATTGTGGTAGGAGATCACAATTATGGTGAAGGATCGTCTAGAGAACATGCCGCCATGGAGCCTCGCCACTTAGGGGTTCGAGTAGTGTTGGTGAAGTCGTTCGCTCGTATTCACGAAACCAACCTTAAAAAACAAGGTATGCTTGGGTTAACTTTTGCAAACGAAACTGATTATGATTTGATTCAAGAAGATGATACCATCAACTTGATTGATTTGGTTGACTTTGCGCCAGGAAAACCACTCACCATTGAATTGATTCATGCAGATGGTAGTTCGGACAAAATCATGGCCAATCATACTTACAATGCACAGCAAATAGAGTGGTTTAAAGAAGGTTCGGCATTAAATTTAATTAAAAAACAAAACGCCTAACCTCACTAATATTTTGAAAAAAGCCATTATATTTGCAACCGCAAAGGAGAAATGGCAGAGTGGTCGAATGCGGCAGTCTTGAAAACTGTTGAGGGTCACACCTCCGGGGGTTCGAATCCCTCTTTCTCCGCAAAAGAGAACCCACAACTTATGTTGTGGGTTTTTTGCTTTTAGGCGGTCAATCATTTATGATTGTCCAGGATTTCCTTTTGGGATCATTAAATAATCCCTCTTTCTCCGTAAAAGGAAACCAAGTGTGTTTGCACTTGGTTTTTTTTAGGTAGATTCAACTATAATGTTGGGATTGAGTTGTGTTAACAGCTCAATAAATTCTGTTTGGTTTTTTGGACTAAAGTAGATTTCGTCAAATTTATTGTAATAAATAATCAATCCTTTTCTGGCAGTGGCAGGTCTGTAGCCTACCCATAAGGTTTTTCCTGAAACGATTTTTCTAATATTTTGGCAGGATATTTTTCCAAAAAATGGTCCAGATCGAAAATGAATATGGTTGTTTTTGATGATGTAAAAGGTTCCAAAAAATAACCAAAAAAGGAGCAGATTTGATGAAACTACAATGATAAAAGGGGCAAGTGTTTCAGAATTTAAAAAATTTGAGTCTAATTTAAATAAGAGAAACAGGCTAAAAGACAAAAAACACAAAATGAATAGGAAAAACAGGGGATCTTTTTTGCTAGAAAAAATAATTTTGGTGGCGTTCATGATAAAGTTTTAAAGGTTAGTAATTTAAGTAAATTTTTCAAAAACTCCAAGTCCAAACAAGGCAAAGTCATAGCGAACAGGGTCTTTGGAATCAAATTTTCTTAAAGATAGGTCGAGCTCTTGTAGTGCTTTAGCATCGTTTTGTTTTCTGTTAATTAAACCCAATGCTCTGGCTACATTTCCTGTGTGCACATCTAAGGGGCATGACAGCTGGCTAGGGGAGTGGCTGTTCCAAATTCCAAAGTCCACCCCAGCATGATCTTTCCTAACCATCCATCTCAAAAACATATGCATTCTTTTTGCTGCCGAACCACGAAGGGGATCTGCCAAATGTTTGCGAGTTCTTTTTTGGTGCTTATCTTCAAAAAATAGCTGATGGAAATGATGCAGTGTCTCAAAATAGTTATCAGCACTGGCATTAGGCCTTAGAGCAGTTTCTAACCCACCCTTGGTTTCGTAGATTCGTTTTAAGCTCTTAAGGAAAAAACGAAAGTCAACCGCTTGAAATGTGCGATGCACCACCCCTTCTAGTTGATCAAAATCTTTTGCCTTGGCCTGCAAAATAAAATCATGTGGAGATTCGTGAAGTTGTGCCATCATCAAATTTGCTGAATGTATGATACTTTTGCGGTTTCCCCATGCTATGGTGGCTGTTAGA
>CAYZFD010000058.1:0-7967 GCA_964477735.1 uncultured Flavobacteriaceae bacterium | reverse complement strand
GGCGGGGTTTTGTTTAGGAACTAAAATTATATAAAACTATTTATCCCAGAATATTGCTGATGTCGTTTTATCTCCTCCCATGTTTGATGAAGCCGCATCATAATTTGACTCATTTATTAGGGGTTCATCGATTGGATAAATCATTCGTTTGGGGTTTTCAACATTATTCGAAGCGGCTTTTGACAATGCTGGAACACCAATTCGTCTTGCCTCAGTCCATCCTTCATGGGGATTAATTGTTGATGCTATATACTTCTGTATGCCAATAGAATTTTTCCAATTTGCTGCGTCATAAGGATTTGCTGCTAAATAGGTGTCTGCAATTGTTTCAGCAATTCCATAATGAGCAAAAGAAGCTTTTACCCCTTTGTCATAGAAATCTTTTGGATTTCCACTGACTAGTCCCTTTGCTACAGCCTCAGCCATATCAAACATAGCCAAAGAGTAGTCCAAAATGTTGGTTGGACGCTTTGGGTCATCAGTCCAATCAGGATTTAGATGTGTTAATGTTGCATAGGAGTTTCCATTGGCACCATAAACGCCACCTTTTTTTGCTCCTGTTAAGTTGTCATCATAATAGATATCAACCCTAGGATCATTAAGAGAATTTAAAAGGGTTAAAAAGTTTTCAGTGGCCACAAAGTCAGAGTTACGACTGTCCCAAACAAAGTAATCATAGACTGGATTCCAGTAAGGCTCACTACCAACATATGTAAACAATGCGTTATCATCTGCGGAATCAAAAATTTTATTTTTAGAAGCATTAATCATTTTCGTCGCCTTTGTTGGATTTACATCAGAAATTCGAATAGCCAGCTTTAAATTTAAAGTATGAGCAAATTTTTCCCAATGTTTAAGATCCCCTTTGTAAATAACATCTGCGGCAGCAAAAGACCCAACACCTGCTCCTGTATCAATTGAACTATACGCACTTTCAAGTTTTGCAATGATTGCATCGTAAATGGCTTGATCGTCATCATATTTGGGCGTAACATTTTCTGGATCAAGTGCTTCTGTGTATGGCACATCACCAAAATTGTCAACTAAATATTGATAACAATAAACTTCTAAAATATCAATTATAGCCAATTTGTTTTTCTTGATCGCTGTTTCTGTTGAAGGCACATCTGCTGACTCAACAGCCTCACGAGCTGTTTTCATCTCGAGCAGCGTTTCGGTGTATATGTTGTCAAAAATGTTTCCTCCAATATCTCTATCGGCTGCATTGTAGCTAGATTCTTGGATATATGTGGTTTGTGTAGCATAATTTGCCCAAAAGACAGCCACATTATGGTTGTAATCGTAATTTCCTATTTGTCTTGCTAAATTAAATTGTGCATACGAATAGAGGTGTGCAGGATCTGCATTTATAGGACTTTTGGGGTTAATGTTTAAGTCAGTAATATCATTTTTACATGACCCTATGACTGAAATTAATAACCCAATCATTAATATTCTTTTCATTTCTTAAGTATTAAAAATTTATAGAAAGGTTAAAGCTGATGTCTTTAGTGGCAGGTAATGCACCAATTTGAATGGCATTTCCATAATTCCCTGCACTCTGACTAGCCTCCGGATCTGTATATGGAACATTCTTGTCTATAATCCAGAGATTTCGGCCAACAACGCTTAGACTCAAGTTTTGTATGAGTAATTTATCAGTGATTGAACTTGGAAAATTGTAGGTGAGAGACACTTCTCTAAGTTTTACGAAAGAGGCATCATAAACAAATTGGGCAATGTTCCTGCTGCCATAATATCCAATAGGGGTTGTGTAGTTGCTGGCATTAGCATAGGTGGTATTTGTTGTTCCATCTTCATAAACAGTATCAGGTAATTTAATACCACCACCAGCTGACACAGCATCGCGTACAGGATTTCCTTTGTCGTTAAGCCCAGCAGTTTCTTTGTAAAGCCCTGTGGCGTAACCAAAGTCATTGTCCCAACTCACTAGCTCACCACCTTTTTGTATGTCAATTAAGAAACCAAGGTTTAAGTTTTTATATTTTAATTTGTTGAAAACACCTGCTTTCCAGTCAGGTTGGATATTGCCAAGCACCTCTGTTGTGGAACTCGTTGTCAAATATTTTCCATTTGCCCCTACTACTTTTTTACCACTTTGTTTGTGGTACACAAAATCCGTACCTGTTATGGTTCCAAAGGGCTGGCCTTTTCGAGCGTTTACTGCAGATGACCATTGAGAGCTTAATAGAATATTTTCACCATCTTCATACAAAGAAATGACCTCATTCTTATTCGCATCCCAGTTTATGTTGATGTTCCAATCAAAATCATTTCCTTTAACAGGGTTTGCTGACAATTGAACTTCAACACCTTTATTTTCCATTTCCCCTGCGTTTACATATCTAAAATTAGAGCCTGAAGCAGTTGAAACTTGCACAGGAATAATTTGATCGACTGTATTTCGCTTATAATAAGAAACTTCAAACCCTAAACGATTGTTGATAAACCGTGTCTCTAAGCCAATCTCAGATTCGGTAGTTGACTCAGGACGTAGATCAGAGTTAAGAGAAGTGTCGGGTATAAAGTACATTGGGATGTTTCCGAAAGCAGGGTTAGCACTAGCTGTGGTTGAAATGTTATAAGAACCAGTGTCATTTGCTACCTGAGCATAACCAAAACGCAATTTACCAAAACTCAAAGCTTTGATGTTGAGTAGGTCGTGAAATAAAAAGCTAGTTGATATAGAAGGATAATAGTACTCGTTGTTGTGGGCTGGAAGTGTTGAAGACCTATCAAAACGAATAGAGCCATCCACATACCAAAAATCCTTATAGCTTAAGGTGGTTTGAGCAAAATACCCAACCTTTCTTGTGTTTGCCTCAAATTCGTAGGGAGGATTAAGTGCGCTCACAGAATTGCTTAATGACCAAACTCCAGGGATCACTAAGCCTCCCGTAGTTTCAGAATCTGTAGCATTTGTGCTAGTCGTAAATACATTGGCACCCAACAAGCCACTGACTTTAAAATCATCAGAAATGTCTTTGTTAAAGTTAAACATAAATGTATAGTCAAACTGCTCATAAAAACGCTGATACTTGGAGTAAAAAGAAGGAATAATACTACCAATGTTAGCCCGCTCTTCTTGTAAGTCAGCAGTGTTGTCCATACCAAATCTTGCCGTGGCATTTAGCCAATCGGTTAACTTATAATCGAGTGTGGCTACGATAAACACACGGTTTCTTTGATCTGAAGCGTAGTTCTCATACAATTGAAAGTAGGGATTATCAAAATAATGGGGTGTTAAATCTGTATTCGAGTTTGGGTTCCATGTAATGTTCTGCTTTGTTTTCATATAAGCATCCTCTTGCTCTTTTAGATCAACATTAACTTGATGCCATTGACGTAATCCACGCACCACATTTACATCATCGTACCCCGTTCCGTAACGTCCTTTTCCTTTTGTTTTGTAGAAGGAAACTTTACCATTTGCAGTTAGTTTTTCATTAAACTTGTATGAACCAGCTAAATCAATGACATCCTTGTTAATCATGCTGTTCGGAAGAATACCATTCCTCTTATCCTGGGTATATCCCATTCTAAAAGTTCCATTTTCGTTTCCGCCTTCAAAATTTATTGAGGTATTGTAAGATGTCCCTGTGTTAAAAATATATTCTGGACCATTAGTTGCAGGCAAATAGGGTCGAGGTTTTAAATAGGTGTCTAATTGTGGAAACAAAGATGACCAATCATAAACCAGCGTCCCATCAAGTTTCCCTCCAAAACTGGCATCTTCTCCAACAGGAATCAATTTATCAACGGTTCCGTCGCCGTTCACATCAACATCCTCGAAATATCCAGTAGAACCATAATATGCTCCATAGCCTGCACCATACTTGTTTTGGTATTCGGGAAAGGTAGATTTGTCATATGAACTTGTGGTTATCGTACTCGATACAGAAATCCCCAAACCTTTTCCCTTTTTAGTCCCTTTTTTGGTTGTGATAAGAATCACACCATTTTGACCACTAGATCCATAAAGCGCAGAAGCAGATGCTCCCTTTAATACAGAAACACTAGCAATGTCATTAGGGTTAATGTCGGAAGCTGCATTGCCATAATCAAAACCACCTCGACCATTCTGTACATCACTTGTGTTTAAACGAGCGTTGCTCAATGGAACTCCATCAACAACAAAAAGTGCTTGATTGTTGTTTGTTAAAGAACTAACACCACGGATCACCGCATTTACAGAACCACCCAAGCTATTACTTTTTCGAATGTTAAGTCCAGAAACTCTTCCAGAAAGTGCGCTGATGAAACTTGATTCTTTAGAGTTTTGAACTACATCTCCATCAACTTCTTGTACTGCATATCCTAAAGATTTCTTTTCTCTTGTCACTCCAAGTGCTGTGACCACCACCTCATCCAATTCATTCGAGGGGTTGAGTTGCACATTGATGGTGGCATTGTTGCCCACGGTTCGGGTTTGGGATTCATAGCCCACAAAGCTAATCACCAAAACAGCGCCTTGTGAGGCGTTAATTTGGTAGTTTCCATCAAAGTCTGTCGTGGTTCCCGCATTGGTGCCTTGCACCACCACTGTGGCACCCGGCATGGGCAGGCCGTTTTCATCGGTGACGGTTCCCGTAATGGCTTGCTGTCCCCAAATTGGGATGCACAAAAGCAACAAAGCCCATAGGCCTTTGCTGCGTGTGTAGATTGTTTTCATATTGTGTATGATTTAGTTAATAAGGGCGAATGTTGTGAAACATTCACAAACGAAAAATCAATACACTTTAAAATCCTGTAGAAATGTTAAAGAACGGGCAAAAATTTAATTTAAAACTGTTAAAATTAATGACTATACAGAATTAAAATCTTTGAATCCAATTGAGGTGGATTTGAGCGGCGTTCAAGTCAAAGTTTTGTTGGGGGGCTTGCCCGAGGGCATAGAGCAGTCTAAACACTCCTCCCGCAGTTTGCAAGCCCATGCCAAGGCCTATGCCAGCCCAATTGGTTGTAGTTTGGGTATCATAGATTTTGGCCCAATCGCCAAAGGCCAAGCCATAGAGGTTGCTGGCCAGTGCCCAGCGCAGTTCACTGGCGAGCAAGAGGTAGTGTTGTGCTTGGATTTGGTTTTCGGGAAATCCCCTGAGGTGGTTGGCACCGCCCAGCCAATACAGCTCATGGGCATAGACACGGGGTGCCCAAAGGGCTCTTCCTTCTATACGGCTTGTCCAAGCCCAGCGTGGGGCCAAAGGCCAATAGCCTGTGGCGTCTATAGCCACACTACTCACCTTTTCTTTTTGGCCAGCGTTGTGGCGTTGGCCATGTCCAACGCCAATCTCTAGCTTTTGTGTGGTGGCCATAAAATGAAAATGGGGAAAAACCTTTTCCCAGCTGGCGCTCAAACGAAGCAGGTTACGGCTTAGGGAGGGGAGTGTTTTGCTGTTGTTTTCTTCTAGGGATGATGCATTTTGGTGTGCCCAACCCAAGCCCCAGTGCACCGCGCCAATGGGCCATGAAAGTTGCAGCAGTTGTTCGGTGCGCACAAAGCTGCTGTCTCTGCTGGCCAAAGCAAAGCTGGCTGTTAGGTTCATGGGGGAACCGCCCAGCAGTGGCCAGTGCAAACGGCTTTCGAACTGTTGTTGTCCTTCCAATTCCGATTTATAGTGGATCGAAAAACGCTCACCTTGTTTTAAAACGTCAGACAACTGAAGTTGCACGCGTCCATTGAACTGCAGTCCTCCTTGGGTTTTGGAGGCAAAGCCCAACAAGCCATCCACCATGTTTTGGGCTTTTCTTTTCACGTATATATATAGGACAGTGCTGTCGGGGGTAAAGAGCCATTCGGGGTTTCGGGTAGTTTCTAGAAAAGGCCACTGTTCTAAGTTTTTTTTCAACTTGTCGAGGCTTTTGGCGTTGGCGTTTTGTCCTATTAGCAAACGGTTGAGTTGTCGCAAATGGTTTTTAGGGATGGGGTCAGGGCTGATCATCTGCACCGCAGCGATTTTTCGCGCTTCGCCAAGCTGGGCTTTTAGTTGTGCTTTCAGGTGATGGTTTTGGCGGGCAATGGGGTCGAGCCAAAACCTGGCGAAAGGATATCCATTTTCGCTAGCGATTTGCACCCACTGTTGCATGCGCTGAGGAAGTTTGGCGACAGGCAAGCTATCGGAAGTGCTGAGGTCAACAAAGTTTGGAAGGGAAGGGGAGGGTTCCAAGGCAATGGTTTGAACCCGAGTGCCCAACACAACCTCAACAGCATAATGGTTGTCGCCCAACGGTTTTGGGGAGCTCACTGAGGCTTCAAAATACCCGTTTAGTTGTAGTATGTTGGGCAAACGCTGTTGGGTGAAAATCATGAGGCTGTCGCGAATTTCAAATGCCATTTGGTCGGGCAGGGGCAATGAGTGGTCACTGGCTAGGGTGAGCCGAAAATCTTGTGCCTGAATTTTTAGGCAAAAGAGACAAATCCATATGAAACAGCATTTCTTCAAGGCTTGCAATTTACATCCAAAAAAAATATAACGAACGGGGGCAGTAAATATTGGGCTTTACTTCTTACAAAATAGTTTTGTTCGATATTTTTTAGAACTTTTTTGCATTAGGTTTGATTCGTTCTAAAAAATTTATACATTTGCAGCCCTCTATAAAAGAGGAAAGAAGACATATTTATGCCAACGATTTCACAATTAGTCCGTAAAGGAAGAGCTAGTATTACCAAGAAGAGTAAATCGGCTGCTTTGGATTCGTGCCCACAAAGGCGCGGTGTTTGCACGCGTGTGTACACCACCACTCCCAAGAAACCAAACTCTGCGATGCGAAAAGTAGCGCGGGTTCGTTTGACCAATGGGAATGAGGTCAATGCATACATACCCGGCGAAGGACACAATCTCCAAGAGCACTCGATAGTATTGGTACGAGGCGGTAGGGTAAAAGATTTACCTGGGGTTCGCTATCACATTGTACGTGGAGCCCTAGACACAGCAGGGGTAGAAGGTCGCCTTCAAAGAAGGTCTAAATACGGTGCCAAACGCCCAAAAAAGTAAATCTATTTTTTAAACAATGAAGACGTTCAGGCCATCGTGTTTGAACCGCTCGAAAACTATTTGACATGAGAAAAAGAAAGGCTAAAAAAAGACCGCTACTCCCAGATCCGCGGTTCAATGACCAGTTGGTGACACGCTTTGTCAACAACCTAATGTGGGACGGCAAGAAATCTGTTGCTTTCCGCATTTTCTATGATGCGATTGACATTGTAGATGAAAAAAATCAAAACGAAGAAAAATCGGCCCTTGAGATATGGAAAACCGCACTCTCTAACGTAATGCCGCACGTCGAAGTGCGTAGCCGTAGAGTAGGAGGGGCTACTTTCCAAATTCCTCGTCCCATCAATCCCGACAGGAAAGTATCGATGGCCATGAAATGGCTCATTAGCTATGCTCGTAAGCGCAACGAAAAATCGATGGCCCTTAAACTGGCTTCCGAAATCATCGCTGCCGAAAAAGAAGAAGGAGCAGCCGTTAAAAAACGTGTGGATACGCACAAAATGGCCGAGGCCAACAAAGCATTCTCACACTTTAGATTTTAATAGACATGGCTAGAGATCTTAAATTCACAAGAAACATAGGAATTGCCGCGCACATCGATGCCGGAAAAACCACCACCACAGAGCGTATCCTTTTTTATACTGGGGTAAGCCACAAAATTGGTGAGGTGCACGACGGAGCCGCCACCATGGACTGGATCGAGCAAGAACAAGAGCGTGGCATTACCATTACCTCTGCGGCGACCACTTGTAATTGGAACTTTCCAACAGAACAAGGTCAACCCACCGCAGACGCTAAGTCCTATCATTTTAACATTATCGACACCCCCGGTCACGTTGACTTTACGGTTGAAGTAAACCGATCTCTTCGAGTTCTCGATGGATTGGTTTTCTTGTTTTCGGCCGTTGATGGGGTAGAGCCACAGTCAGAAACCAACTGGCGTTTGGCCGACAA
>CAYZFD010000057.1:0-8008 GCA_964477735.1 uncultured Flavobacteriaceae bacterium | reverse complement strand
GCCTCCAATGTGGGTCATCAACACGGGCACTTCTTCACATTTAAAAAAAAGATTTTCGTTGAAACTTACACGGATTTTTGCACCATCAATATTGCCAAAAACCGCCTTTAAGGTTGTCTTTTCGGCCAACGCATCTGTTACGGCCAAATCTCCAATATCTCCTGCATGCCAAACCTCATCGGCCATAGCCACATACCGTAGTATGGGGGTGTCTATATATCCATGTGTATCTGATAATAGTAAGATTTTCTTCATGAATTGCAAGTCAATTGTCTATGAGAAAGAGTATCTTTACCTGCAAACAAAGTTAAGGTTTTGAAACGGTTTTTTTTAGAGTTGTCTTATGAGGGTTCTGCCTACAAAGGTTGGCAGCGACAACCAAACGCAAACTCTGTTCAAGAAACGATAGAGGAGGGTTTGGCTACACTTCTAAGACAAGAAGTTTCAATAGTTGGAGCTGGCCGAACCGATGCAGGTGTACATGCTAAGCAGCTATTTGCTCATCTCGATTTAGACATGAAATTTTCCGAGGCTAAAGCCCTAGCGCATAGGCTCAACGCCTACTTGCCCAATTCAATTGCTATTAATTCTATTGTTGAGGTTCTTCCCACTGCTCACGCCCGATTTGACGCCAGCCAACGTAGTTATGAATATGTATTAACGCCTCATAAAAATCCATTTTTAGTCAATAACGCATATTATCATTCAGGTGTACTTTGTTTTAAGTCCATGAATGAAGCTGCTGAGCGCCTGAAGAAATTCACTGATTTTCAATGTTTTTCAAAGTCAAATACCGATGTAAAAACATTTGATTGTAGCCTTACAAATGCCGTCTGGGAGCAGGGTCAAGAGTATTGGGTTTTTAAAATTTCTGCCAATCGGTTCTTGCGAAACATGGTTCGAGCCATAGTGGGCACCCTATTAGAGGTGGGCAAGGGAAACTATTTGCCCGAATACATTGATAAAATAGTGGAGAGTAAGGACCGTAGTCAGGCGGGGTTTTCAGTGCCTGCCCATGGACTATTTCTCACAGAAGTCAGATATCCTTCAAATATTTTTATAGAAAATGAAAAATAATTCGGGTACTTTTTTTGATTTTCCGTTGTTTAGAAGGTTGATGGCTGTTGTGCGCCCCTACAAGATAACTTTTGTTTTCGTCTTGTTAGCGGCAGTATTGCTTTCTGCTTTCTCTACACTTAGCCCTTATTTGGTGAAAGTTGCCATAGACGACTACATTTCCCCTAAAGATTATGAAGGTCTTTTGTTTGTGATTGGACTGCTTATTTCCAGCTTGTTATTAGAGGTTGGTTTTCAATTTTCATTCATTTACTACGCCAACAATCTTGGACAGTTGGTGGTGCGCGATTTAAGAATCAAGTTATTTCGTCATATGCTTTCTTTCAATATGCGATATTTCGATAAATCTGCTGTTGGGAGGCTGGTGACACGCGCCGTAAATGACATGGAAACCATCTCCAGCATTTTTAGCGAGGGGCTTTTTATGATTATTGCTGACCTACTGAAAATGTTTTTGGTCGCATTGGTTATGTTCGTTTCCAGTTGGAAGCTTTCGCTCATTGTTTTCATGATACTTCCTTTCATCATTTTGGCCACCAGAAAGTTTCAACAAGCCATGAAAAGTGCTTTTGATGATGTGCGCACTCAAGTGGCTAACCTCAACTCCTTTGTTCAAGAGCACATCACGGGCATGAAAATCGTGCAGCTTTTTGCAAGGGAGGACACTGAATATCAAAAGTTTAAAGCGATTAACGAAAAGCACAAAAAAGCTTGGCTTAGAACAGTTTGGCACAACTCTATATTTTTTCCGATTGCCGATTTGTCTACTTCCATAACCATTGGAATTATAGTTTGGTATGGTGGACTCCGCCTCACATCCATAGATCCTGAGATTTCTATGGGAACCATATTTTTGTTCATTCAGTTAAGCCAGATGCTTTTCAGGCCACTTAGGCAAATTGCAGATAAGTTCAACACCTTGCAAATGGGTATGGTAGCAGGAAGGCGTGTTTTTGATGTTTTAGACACCCAAAGTGCCCTCACCGACGAAGGGGTTTTGGAAGCACAAAACATTAAAGGAGCAGTTCAATTCATTGATGTTGAGTTTTCCTATAAACCAGATGAGCCTGTACTGAAAAAGATTAATTTTTCTGTTGATCCAGGCCAAACTGTGGCTATAGTGGGGGCAACAGGCGCTGGCAAAACTACCATTATCAATCTGCTGAATCGTTTTTACGACATCGACAATGGCAAAATTTTACTCGACAAGGTTTCCATAAAAGATTACACCTTATCATCTCTAAGAGGACAGATTGCGCTGGTTTTGCAAGATGTATTTTTATTTGCTGATACGATTCTAAACAACATTCGTATGTGGGATGAATCCATTTCAGAAGCCGATGTTGTAAAAGCCGCTAAAGCCATTGGGGTTCATGAGTTCATTTGCTCATTGCCCGATGGATATCACTATGATGTAAAAGAACGGGGTAGCACACTTTCAGCAGGTCAACGCCAGTTGATTGCTTTTCTAAGAGCCTATGTTAGTCAGCCCGCCATTTTGGTTTTGGATGAAGCCACCTCCTCGATTGACACCTATTCAGAGGCGCTGATTCAGGAAGCTACAAACCGATTAACCGATGGTAAAACAGCTATCATAATCGCCCATCGCTTGGCCACCATTCAAGAGGCTGACAAAATTTTGGTTATGGAAGATGGGGTGGTTGTTGAGCAAGGAACACATCAAGAATTGTTGGCCAAAAATGGTTTGTACAAGAACTTATATACAGTGCAATTCTTAAAAGAAACCGAGGTTTAGAAAGGGTTTAATTGAGATCTTCTTCAAGAATTTGTTGTAAGTCATCTAAACCATCGTATGCAGTAAAAGCCCCGTCTTTAATGTAAGAAATTTGCCCGTTTTCTTCTGAAATTACAAGGCAAACAGCGTCTGTTTTTTCGGTAACTCCAATGGCTGCACGATGCCTAAGTCCAAATCGTGCAGGAATATTTTTTTGGTCCGAAACAGGAAGCACTACACGGGTTGCTGTGATTTGAGCACCCTCGATAATAATTGCGCCATCATGTAGGGGACTATTCTTAAAAAATATACTTTCTAGAATGGGGATAGAGAGTTCAAGATTAACTGAATCGCCGCTCTGTTTAAGAAAAGCCAAACTCGAATTTCGTTCGATCACCAAAAGGGCACCTGTTTTTTGTTGCCCCAATCTACTACAAGCTTGAATGAGCAGTTTTGTGTCTAGATCAGAGGTTTGTTGTTGCTTGTTAAAGAAATTTAAAGATCGCATCATTTTTTTTCTAGAAGAAAGGTTGGCGGATCCTAAGAGTAATAAAAACTTCCTAATTTCCTGTTGAAAAACAACAATAAGTGCAAAAACCCCCACACTTATAAATTTTCCTAAAATATTGCTTAACATATCCATATTGAGGGCATCTGTGAGTTTCCAAATGAGATATACAATCACAATGCCAATGAAAATGTTGATCGCAGCAGTTCCTTTCACTAAACGATAAACATAGAATAGGAGCAGTCCCACCAAGACGATGTCTAGGATGTCGAGTAGATTAAAGTCTAAAAAATCTAACACAAATAGAGTTTGAAAGGCCTAAATATAATCAATTATCTAGTGCGTGTTGAGAAAATTCTGTTAGCGCTTGTGTTAGTTTCATCACTTCTACAGCTTCTTTCACATCGTGAACCCTTAAAATATTTGCGCCATTGATCAGAGCTATTGTATTGAGTACGCTGGTTCCATTGAGGGCTTCAAAAGGATTGTTTTTTAAAACTTTATGAATCATAGATTTACGGGATAGCCCCACCAAAACAGGAACTTTAAATGTTTTAAATAGGGCTAAGTCTTTTAACAACAAATAGTTGTGTGCCATGCTTTTTCCAAATCCAAAACCAGGATCGATCACAATATCGCTAATGTTTAGCTTATGGGCTTGGGCAATCTTTTCAGAAAAAAAATGCTTAATTTCAACAGTGGGGTTGTTATAACGAGGATTAAGTTGCATGTCTTGTGGTGTTCCTTGCATATGCATCATGATGTAAGGTACTTTTAGTTTAGAAACAGTTTGGAGCATTTGTTTGTCTAAGTTTCCTGCTGCAATATCATTGACCATTCCGGCTCCAGCTTCCACAGCCAACTTGGCCGTTTTGCTTCGAAAGGTGTCGATCGAAATGATCACTTTAGGAAAATTTTTATGTATGGCTTCTAACACTGGGATCACACGCTTTAGTTCACTTTCTTCATCAACGACTGCAGCCCCAGGCTTTGAACTATACCCACCAATGTCAATAAAATCCGCCCCTTCACTAATCATTTTTTCTACCTGTTTTAAGGCCGTTGAGATGTCGTTAAATTTATTGCCATCATAAAAAGAATCGGGAGTTAGATTGAGAATCCCCATCACTTTTGGTCTAGAAAAATCGACTAAATGGCCTTTAAAATTGATGTGCATGTGAATAAAAAGAGGGTGTTTGTGGTTTTGTTTTGCAAAATTTGCCCGAAATTTACTGAAAATTATAAGAGTTGATGACAACTTCAGAACAATATGATCTCGTAGTGAACCAATGTAGAACTCTGTTTACGAACAAAATGAGGGACTATGGCAGCGCTTGGCGCATCTTAAGACTATCATCATTAACAGATCAAATTTTCATCAAAGCACAGCGTATTCGTGGTTTACAGCAAAATGCCATTCGAAAAGTAAATGAGGGTGAAGTTTCTGAATTTATAGGCATCATTAATTATGCCGTCATGGCACTTATTCAGTTAGAGCGGGGAGTGGTAGAACAACCAGATTTAGCCCTCGAAGAGGCTTTGGATTTGTTCAATCAAAAAATTTCTGAGACCAAATCCCTGATGGAAAATAAAAACCACGACTATGGCGAAGCCTGGCGTGACATGCGCGTTAGTTCACTCACAGACCTTATTTTACAAAAGATACTTAGGGTGAAGCAAATCGAAGACAACCAAGGTAAAACCCTTGTTAGTGAAGGTATCGACGCCAATTATCAAGACATGATTAACTATGCCATTTTTGCGCTCATTCATTTAAAAGCCTAAAAACAAATGCTTAAAAATTTCCCCAAATGGCTTGTTTTTTTTGTTCGACTTTTTGTTGGGGTGCTCTTTATTTTTAGTGGTTTTATCAAACTCAATGATCCCATAGGTTTTGCCTACAAACTGGAAGAATATGGGAGTGAGGCCGTTTTAAATGTCGCACTACTCGAAAAATTTTCTTTAGAATTAGGACTTTTCATAGTTTGGGTTGAAATTGTTTTGGGACTGCTCCTTCTTCTCGGATTGATAAAAAAGTTCACGCTATATAGCTTGTTATCACTGACTGTTTTTTTTACATTTCTCACTTTCTATTCTGCCTATTTCAACAAAGTAACCGATTGTGGGTGTTTTGGTGATGCCGTTCCGCTCACCCCATGGCAGTCCTTTTTTAAAGATCTATTTCTGCTAGTAGGGATAGCTGTTTTGTTCTTTTTTTCAGCATTCATAAAACCTATTTTTTCTCAAAAAACAAGCTATATCTTGCTAACTATTTCAGGCATTTTGATCGGACTTTTTTCTTTTCGAACCCTTAGTAATATACCTGTATGGGATTTTCGGCCCTATAAAGTTGGTGTGCATTTGCCTTCCGAGATGCGCATTCCAGAAAACGCACCCAAACCTGTTGTAGAATATCGCTGGATTTTCGAAGAAAATGGTAAAGAAATTGAAGTCATTAACTATGGGAAATATCCTAAAATCAATGCAGAGTTCAAAAATGTTGAAACAAAAATATTAGACCCAGGTTTTGTGCCTTCTATTCATGATTTTAGTATCGAAAGTCAAAATGCTGATCTCACCGATAGTTTGTTGACTTTAAACAAGCTTGCGATAGTGGTTTCCTACAATCTTGATTATTTTGAACCAAAGTCTATTCAAAATTTTGAAGCTTCCATAAAGAAGTTAAATGCCGAAGGCTACACGACAATTGGACTCACAGCTTCTGGTGATACTAAAATTGATGAATTCCGAACAAAATTTAATATTCCCTTTTATTTCTGTGACGAAACGGCCTTAAAAACCGTCATTCGATCCAACCCTGGATTGTTGCTTCTAAAATCTGGAGTTGTTCAGGCTAAGTTTCATTGGCGCAATTTTGAAAGTGTACTAGAATGAGAGTTGTTTTTAAAAAAATATCGCAACTGCTGTGGACGTTGTTTGGGGTTGTTACCGTAGTTTTTTTTCTCTTCAATATTCTTCCTGGTGATCCTGCCCAAATGATGCTCGATCAAAATGAAAACAGTGAACAACTTGCTACCATTAAAGCTAAATATGGTTTTGATCAACCCTTATGGAAACAATACCTCGCTTATTTAAACGACCTTTCGCCTGCATCAGTTCACAACAATGAAGAAACCTCTTTTTTTTATTTAAGCAATCAGAAATATCAATACAAAAAATGCTTCGAAGTTGGTCAACTGGTTTTTGTCTTTAAAGTACCCTATTTTCGAGAGTCTTTTCAAAAGAAAGGGGTTTTGGTGAGCAGCATCATTGCCAACACCCTTCCGAATACTTTTGTTTTAGCAACAGCTTCTATTATTTTGGCACTATTTTTAGGTTTGCTTTTAGGAATTTTTTCGGCACTATACAAAGGCCGTTGGTTCGATCATTTCACACAACTTCTTAGCACCCTTGGCATGAGCGTTCCTTCTTTTTTTAGTGCCATTCTTGCAGCTTGGTTATTCGGATTTGTTTGGCAAAACTTTACAGGTCTAAACATGACAGGAAGTTTGTTCGAACTCGATGATATGGGCGAAGCTGTTCGTGTTCAATGGAAGAATTTAATTCTACCAGCCCTAACACTTGGCTTACGCCCTGTGGCTGTAATTACACAGTTGATGAGAAATTCCCTTTTGGAGGTTTTACAACAAGATTATATCAGAACAGCTAAAGCCAAAGGTCTTTCAACAAGTCAATTGGTCTTAAAACATGCCCTTCGAAACGCTCTAAATCCTGTCATTACAGCAGTTTCGGGCTGGTTTGCCAGCATGCTGGCAGGTGCAGTTTTTGTGGAATATATCTTCGGTTGGAATGGGTTGGGTAAAGAAATTGTTGAAGCCTTAAACACCCTTGATGTTCCCGTGTTAATGGGGGCCGTTTTGGTCATATCCACCATATTCATAACAATCAATATATTTGTGGACTTAATTTACGGATGGCTCGATCCTAAGGTCGCGCACCAAAAAACCTAATCTATCTAAGATGAGAAAAAAAATTGTTGCTGGAAACTGGAAAATGAACAAAAACCTACATGAAACACTTGAGCTTGTTCAAGACCTTAAAAACGGTCTTGTGGCCAACGATGTAGAGGTGATGATAGCCCCAACTTTTATTAGCCTAGCTGGAGCTAAAACTGCAGTTCAGGGTAGTGCAATTGAAGTCATTGCCCAAAACATGCATTCGGCTTCTAATGGTGCATTCACTGGAGAAATTTCAGGAGATATGCTCAAAAGTGTTGGCGTAGAAACTGTTATTTTAGGGCATTCAGAGCGTCGGGCTTATTTTGGGGAAACCGATGCCATTTTAGCCGAAAAAGTTAAATCTGCCCTAGATCAAGGGTTTAGAATTGTCTTTTGCTTTGGAGAAGAACTTCATGATCGAAAGTCTGGCCAACAAAATGAAATCGTAAAAACGCAATTGCAAACGGCATTGTTCGACTTGCCTCCTAGTTCCTGGTCTAATATTGTATTGGCCTATGAGCCCGTTTGGGCCATTGGCACTGGCGAAACAGCTAGTCCAGAGCAAGCTCAAGAAATGCATGCTTATATTCGCGCTACGATCGCGAAACACTATGACATTGCTTTGGCGGAGGAAGTTTCAATCCTGTATGGTGGAAGTGTAAAACCTAACAATGCACACGAAATTTTTGGAAAGCCAGATGTTGACGGTGGACTCATTGGGGGTGCGGC
>CAYZFD010000056.1:6700-8237 GCA_964477735.1 uncultured Flavobacteriaceae bacterium | reverse complement strand
GGTCGTTCTTGTAGAATTTTCTGTAATTCCATTCAGAATACCATTTAACAAAATCTTTCTTCAATTCTAAATTATGTGATGTGCTCCATCGCTTTGTGGCCCCAGCATTAGTGTGTAGATAACTCGCCTTGAGAATTCCATAACCGTCAACTCCATTTTCGGCTTCATTTGATTTTTCAATGTGAGCGTAGCGCAACGTAAGATATTCGCGTTTCCTTGTGTGTGGATCTGATGGACGAAAAATTAGGGTAGTGGCCGCATTTAGATTTGTAAAAGTGGTTTTTTCATTAAAATACCTATGGTTAAAACCCATAGAAAAAATACTCTGAAAGGGTTTGTGGCCTTTGTGATTGATATAGTAGCGGGTGTGAAAGCTTCCTACCAGTTTTTTTGGAGTACTGGCATAGCTTGGGGTCATTTTATATCTGAATGGCTTTGGAAGAAAAGAT
Source organism: uncultured Flavobacteriaceae bacterium (assembly GCA_964477735.1). Classification (GTDB taxonomy): domain Bacteria; phylum Bacteroidota; class Bacteroidia; order Flavobacteriales; family Flavobacteriaceae; genus CAYZFD01. Next base: position 7,788 of record CAYZFD010000056.1, on the reverse strand, counting down.
TTATTAGACAATGCTAAGGCATAGGAAATGCCTTCATAAAGGTTGTAATCGAATTGAGGGGTGAAAAATATTTGTTCATACAAAGGATCTTCTAAGTCTTTTAGAAATGTAAATTTTATGGGCTTCCAAAATCGATTTTTTTTAAGGGAATGGTAATTGTTTTGATAGGTTGCTTCACTGAGTAACTGTTCGTGGTTAAGTGCCAAAACATTGGCTGAACCAATGTCTAGTGCGATGTCTTTGTTAAAATCTTCGGGAGTCAAGGTGATGCTTTTCAAGACATTTTTATTTTGAAGTAAACTAATGCTGAGGGGAGCTGTCGAATTTCTTTTTTGATGAACGCTAAAGTAAACCGAATCATTTGTTATGCGAACATCTTTGAACCGGTAATCTGTGGGCATTCGATTTTGCCACAATTCGTTAAAGAACCAATTCGTTTGGCCTGCTTCTTTGGAACTCCGCTCAACTTCTTTCCTAAACTGTGTTAAGGATGCTGTTTGTGGAGATTTTACAAAGGTTTTTTCGAAGGCAGATTGAAAACTGTCATCACCAATTTGAGCTTTCAAGCCACGCATTGCCATGGCCATTTTTACTGGCAAAGCCAATTTTAGATTAAACCGCACCAAAGAATCAGCATTAGTGGCTGGTGCTTGTTGAGCATTCAGTTGCACGCTAAAGTTTTTTAGTCTGTGAAAAAGATGGTTGTAGTGTGTTTTTGAAAAAGCATAGGACCTAACCCCCCAAATATTTGCCAAACGCCCAATAATTTTTAGATCGGGATAATAACGCTCAATATAATCCATCACATAAAACTGAATAAAACCTTCGGCAAGTGCGTGCTCTTTTCTGTAATCGATAGTTGTTTTGGTTTTAAAATAGTTTGTGAGTGCGGATTTCAGCAAGGCGATTTCAAAAGCAAATCCGCTCGAAAATGGTCTTAAAAAAGAAGGCAATTCATTTAATCCATACACAGGGTTATTATCATAATCGACGGAGAGTAGCATCATACGCTCAGGATGTTTTAAGGGGATTTTTTCTAAAAAATATCCCAATGCTTTCTCAACACTAGCAGATTCATTGAAATCTTT
>CAYZFD010000056.1:0-6600 GCA_964477735.1 uncultured Flavobacteriaceae bacterium | reverse complement strand
CCATTGCTGTAATTTGGAATTTGAAGCAGCCCATTGCGCAACAACACTTCACCCTCTTTTGAAATTCCAACGCCTGTAAATTCACTCGATGGTAGATTTAATTTGTAATGCAAATAAAGATCTACAGTAGAATTGATTGGCAATGAATCTGTCAAAAAAACTCGAATCACATCTGGTTTGTTGGGGATTCTTTCCCATCGAAGATGCTGAAAACCGTCTTTAATGAATAAAATTGTTGTATTCCCTTTTTGTGTTGTTTCACTTCTTTGAAACTTCAGATCAAAATCACGGTCAAATCTTTTGGCGAGTGGCGTTTCGGTGCTAGAGTATGCGTGATTCCAATCCAGGAAAACGATTTCTTTCAACACATCACGAGTGTTGTTTTTCAAGGAAACTTTTTGATGAACATCTATTGTCTTCAAATTCTCGCTAAAAGAGGCGTGAAATTTATAAACAACCTCTTGGCCAAAAAGAAAGTTTGAGATAATAAAACTAAAAAATGTAAAAATGAGGGGCCTCAATTTGGTATAAATTAGAAGTTTGGAGTCAATTGGTTTTTCTTGTAAAAGTTTTCAAGGACCTCTATGACTTCGTCTGCAGTATCGACTACTTCAAAAAGCAAAACATCGTCGGGACTTATGTTTTGATAATCCTCGAGCAAAGTTTTTTGAATCCAATCTAACAAACCATTCCAAAAAGTTTTTCCAACCAAAATAATAGGAAAAGTCTCAATTTTATTGGTTTGAATGAGGGTAATGGCCTCAAACAATTCGTCGAGTGTGCCAAATCCGCCTGGAAGAACCACAAACGCTTGAGCATATTTTACAAACATTACCTTACGCACAAAGAAGTAGTCAAAATCTATGCTTTTATCGTGATCAATGTAAGGGTTGTTGTTTTGTTCGAAGGGCAGTTCTATATTAAGTCCAACCGAAGTTCCACCTGCCAAATGAGCTCCTTTATTGGCTGCTTCCATAATTCCAGGCCCACCACCAGTAATCACCCCAAAACCTGCTCCAACAACCTTTTGGGCGATTTCAACAGTGCGTTGATAGTTTTGGTGACTTTCTTTTGTTCTGGCCGATCCAAAAATTGATACACAAGGACCAATAGTGCTCATTTTTTCGAATCCCTGAACAAATTCACCCATGATTTTAAACAAGGCCCAAGAGTCGTTGGTTTTAATTTCATTCCAACCTTTATTGTTGTGTTGCATTTTTAGAATTTTTGTTAAGATAATTCATTTTTAAGAAACGGTGCAGTTTGGCTTCCTTTTGTTTGGGCCACTATCTCTGGTGTTCCCGAGGCTACTATTTTTCCGCCCAACCGACCACCCTCAGGGCCCATATCTATTAAATAATCAACTGTTTTGATGACATCTAAATTGTGTTCGATGATTAGGACTGTATTCCCTTTGTCCACCAATTTTTGGAGCACATCAAGCAACACTCGAATATCCTCAAAATGCAATCCTGTTGTGGGTTCGTCAAGTAAATAAAACGTATTGCCAGTGTCCTTTTTGGAAAGCTCAGTAGCCAGTTTTATGCGTTGTGCTTCACCTCCTGAAAGGGTGGTTGAAGATTGTCCAAGTGTGATATACCCAAGTCCCACTTCTTTGATGGTACGGATTTTTTGATAGATCTTAGGGATGGCTTCAAAAAAATCGCAAGCTTCGTCAATGGTCATGTTGAGTACGTCGGAAATCGATTTGTTTTTGTAACGAATTTCAAGTGTTTCCCTATTAAATCGTTTTCCTTGACAGGTTTCGCATGGCACATAAACGTCGGGTAAAAAGTTCATTTCTATGGTTCGCAAGCCACCGCCTTCACAAGTTTCACAGCGACCTCCTTTTACGTTAAAGCTAAATCGACCTGGCTTATAGCCTCTAATTTGAGCTTCGGTAGTTTGACAGAACAACTGACGAATGTCTCCGAAAACACCTGTGTAGGTGGCCGGATTGCTTCGTGGTGTTCGTCCAATAGGCGTTTGGTTTATGTCTATGACTTTATCGATATTTTCTAAGCCTTCTATACTTTTATAGGGCAATGGTTTTTGAACAGCCCTATAAATATGATGATTTAGGATGGGGTAGAGAGTTTCATTGATTAGGGTGGACTTTCCACTTCCTGATACTCCAGAAACTCCAATCATTAGGCCTAATGGAAATTCAACATCAACACTTTTTAAATTATTCCCTTCACAACCTTTTAACACCAGTTTTTTACCATTTCCTAATCGGCGACTATGAGGAACTTCAATCTGTTGTTTTCCGCTTAAAAACTGCGCCGTAACAGTGTCTAGCGAAGTCAGATCTTTTGGAGCGCCCTGGGTTACAATTTCGCCACCTTTTTTACCTGCTTTTGGGCCCATGTCAATAAGGTAATCGGCGCGTAGCATCATCTCTTTATCGTGTTCGACTACCAAAACAGAATTTCCTAGATCCCTTAATGCTTCTAGCGAACGCATAAGGCGTTCATTGTCTCGTTGGTGAAGTCCAATACTGGGCTCATCTAAAATATACAATACACCCACGAGTTGCGATCCAATTTGTGTGGCCAGTCGAATTCTTTGCGCTTCTCCACCCGACAATGATTTTGAAGGACGGTCTAAAGATAAATATCCCAACCCCACATCCATTAAAAACTGAATTCTATTTCTAATTTCTTTTAGAACTTCAGAGGCAATGGCTTGTTGCCTACTACTCAATCTTTTTTCAACATCTCTAAGCCAACGTTGAAGTTCGGCAATTTCCATGGCGGTGAGTTGTGATATCGAATGCCCATCAATTAAAAAATAATTAGAGGATTTCTTCAATCTTGTGCCCAAACAATCTTCGCAGCTCAATTCATCCATAAATGCAGCTGCCCAACGTTTGAGTGCACGTGATTCGCTTTCATCATGTTGGTGCTGTAGGAAGGGGACTAAACCATCAAAATCGATATTATAATCGATGTGTATTCCCAATGTTTTGGAGGCTTTTGAGAATTTTTCTTTTCCTCCATAAAGCAATACTTGCATGGCCTCTTCTGGAATCGATTGAATGGGGTCGTTGAGTTTAAAGTCATAGCGCTTTGCAATGGCTTCTAACTGACTTTGCATCCATTTTGATGGCTGCTCTTTTAAGGGACTTAATCCACCTTGTGAAATTGACAGGCTGTGGTCAGGGATCACTTTTTGAAGGTTTACTTTGTGCTGAACACCCAATCCACTACAAGTTTCACACATGCCCTTGGGGGAATTGAACGAGAAAGTATTCGGTTCGGCAAGAGGGTAGGCCAAACCTGTAGAGGGGCACATCAGTTGCTGGCTAAAATATCGAATTGCACCACTTTCATGCTCCATCACCATCAATGAAGATTCGCCGTGATACAGGGCTGTTTCCACACTTTGTTTTAAGCGACTTTCTGTGCTAGTTTGTTGATTGATTTCCAAACGATCAATCACAATTTCTATGTCATGATTTTTATATCGATCAAGCTTGTAACCAGATTTTAACTCTACCAATTCTCCATCCACTCGAACTTTATTAAAGCCTTGTCGGGCAATGTTAGAAAAAAGTTCTCGGTAATGACCTTTTCGAGCTCTAACAACTGGTGAAAGCAACCAAATTCTTTGTTGGTTAAAGTCTTGTTGAATTAGGGCAACGATTTCATCGGCAGTGTATTGCACCATTTTTTCGTTGGTGAGATAGGAATAGGCGTCGGCGGCACGCGCAAACAAAAGCCGTAAAAAATCGTAAATCTCCGTAACGGTACCTACAGTTGATCGAGGACTTTTTGAGGTTGTTTTTTGTTCAATAGCTATCACTGGGGACAAACCGTCAATTTTATCTACATCAGGTCTTTCAAGATTGCCTAAAAATTGCCTTGCATAGGCAGAAAAAGTCTCTATGTATCGACGTTGCCCTTCGGCATAGATAGTATCAAAGGCCAATGATGATTTTCCGCTTCCCGAAAGTCCTGTAATTACAACAAGCTCATTGCGTGGAATCTCCACATCAATATCTTTGAGATTGTGCACCCTAGAACCCTGAACAACAATACTTTCTTCCATAAAAAAGACAAACTTCGAATATACTAGAAATTTTGGTAAATCTTAGTTGTTGTTAGGAAGCTTTTTAAAGGCGCTAGCATGGGAGAGTAAATCTGGATAAAAACTCAAAAAACTTTCGTTGAGTGTTTTGTAATGAAGTGCCAAGCTTGCTGTCCCTGTGGCAATATTATCCAAACCACTGCGTGCTGCCATTTTTGTCAAAATCGTTTCTATGCCCGTTGTTGAAGCATATTTTTCGAGCCAGTTTTGAGCCACCATTCCCTTTAAATAATGTTGTGCCGAAAGGGGTAATTGCCATTGGTGCTTTTCTAAAATGAGATGAATTTGTGTTATAAAACTTAGGAGTGATCTTTGGTGAAATGATGAAAAGTGTATGGCCAAAAAATGATCATAAAATATATCTAAAAGTACACGCGCCACGTGGCGATGCTTGTTAAATAAGAGTTCACGAAGCTTTTTTGAGATTGGATGATTGTCTGTAAAAACATCTATGCTGCGGTGCATTTCAACACCTTGCTGAATAGATGCTGAGAAGTTGGGCAGGTCTTTGTTTCGCACATGGTCACCAATAAAATTGCCTACAACCAAACCTTCATTAGGGTAGGAAAGCGCTAAATGGGCAAGATAATTCATCGATGTTAGCTAATGCTTATATTTGTCAAAACAAAAATATGACTTTAATTGCCTCTGTTTCCGGAATTCGTGGCACTATTGGCGGTGCCGTCAACACGAACCTCACTCCGGTTGATGTGGTCGCTTTTGCAGCGGCTTATGGGTCGTGGCTAAAATCTAATCATCAAAAACCATATACTGTGGTTATCGGTCGCGATGCGCGTATTTCAGGTCCTATGGTACAGCAACTTGTACAGCAAACCTTAGTGGGATTAGGTATAGATGTGATTGATGTTGGGCTTTCAACCACACCAACTGTGGAAATGGAAGTCGTGCGCCAACACGCACAAGGCGGTATCATTCTTACAGCCAGTCATAACCCTAAACAATGGAACGCACTAAAACTGCTTAATGCTAAGGGCGAGTTTATTAGCAAATCCGATGGCGAAGCCCTGATGCAGCACATCACTAATCAATCCTATGATTTTGCCACAGTTGACCATCTTGGTAAAATTATTACTGTTGATAATGCGCTTGAGGCGCACATTGATGCTATTTTGAACTTAGATTTGGTTGATGTTAAAGCCATCAAGGCAGCGCAATTTTCGGCCGTTGTTGACGGCGTAAATTCTTCTGGAGGTGTGGCTGTGCCCATGCTTTTGGAAAAATTGGGCGTAAAAACCACTAAAATTCACTGTACCCCAAATGGTGACTTCCCACACAACCCCGAGCCCTTAAAAGAACACTTAACAGATTTGTCTGCTGCGGTCTTGAAAGATAAAGCCGACTTAGGAATCGCCGTTGACCCTGATGTTGACAGGTTGGTTTTTATGGATGAAAAAGGGGAGCTGTTTGGTGAAGAATACACCTTGGTTGCTTGCGCCGATTACGTGTTACAACACCAAAAAGGAGCTTTGGTTTCCAATCTTTCTTCTTCTAGAGCCCTTGCAGATTTAGCGCAGAAGAACAGTGTAGATTACCATGCCAGTGCCGTGGGTGAGGTGCATGTAGTAGAAAAAATGAAAGCTTTCAATGCTGTTATTGGGGGCGAAGGGAACGGCGGTGTCATTCTCCCATCCCTGCACTACGGGCGCGATGCACTTGTGGGCATTGCCTTGTTTTTAAGCCATTTAGCAAACCAAAACATTAACGTATCAGAACTCAAAGGCAGCTATTCTAATTATGTGATGGCCAAGCAAAAAATTGATCTTGCTCCTGAAATCAATACAGGTCTTGTTTTAGAAAAACTTACTGAAATTCACAGCCAAGAGCGAATTAGCACAGTTGATGGTGTTAAAATTGATTTTGAAGACTCTTGGGTTCATTTAAGAAAATCGAACACAGAACCCATCATCAGAATTTATACAGAGGCAGCAAATCAGACCGCAGCTGACGCACTTGCCAGAGACTTTATAAAACAGATTAAGGATTTGATTTAGGCGCTTTGTCTTTGTGCTTAAATCGGTTGTGTGTCCATAAATAGTGGGCTGGATTTTCCCTTATTTGTTGTTCGATTTTTTCGACAAATAAATCAGTAATTTCGTGTTCTTGAGTTTGATTAGGCTGATCGATCAAAGGTTCAACGTGTACCGCATAATAGCCTCGTTTGGTCTTACTGAGGCGCCCATAAACAACTGGCAAATCGTATTGCTTGGCCATTCTTTCGGCTCCTGTAAAAACAGGGACTGTGACACCCAAAAAAGGCCTCCAATAATTAATACTTTTAATTTGGGGAGATTGATCACTGGCCAGTCCATAAACACCAAGAATTCCTTCATTTTGATGTTTTCGAATTTCTTCTGCTACATCTCGGCGGTTAATCATTACGGCTCCCCAACGTTTTCGAACACGCTGCACCATGCTGTCAAAATAAGGATTCGAAAGGCGGGTATAAATTCCAAATCCTGTGTGAGGCATGTGAAAACAAATGGAGAG
>CAYZFD010000055.1:0-8345 GCA_964477735.1 uncultured Flavobacteriaceae bacterium | reverse complement strand
GAATATAATGGTGAGGAGGATTTAGAGAAAGGATATACCAAAGATTTTTATACGGCCGAAATCAAGAAATTGTATAAGGCCGTTGGTTGGGATGAAGCCAATCAGCGCTACACAGGCGAAACCCAACCTGTGAAGTGGGTTCGCATCCATAACCTTCCTGATTTTGTGTATTTCAATCATGCACAACACGTTTCTGTGGCTGGTGTTGAATGCCAGACTTGTCATGGTCCAGTCGAAGAAATGGAAATTATGTATCAGCATGCTCCCCTCACGATGGGCTGGTGTATTAATTGCCATAGAGAAACGAATGTTCAAGTGGAAAGCAATGCATATTATGCCAAAATACACGAGGAACTTTCAAAAAAATATGGGGTTGAAAAACTTACTGCTGCTCAAATGGGCGGACTCGAATGTGGAAAATGTCATTACTAACCAAATAAGGAAAATCGAAAATGGCAACGCTTAAAAAATACTGGAAAAACGAAGCTGAATTACTTCCAAAGGATCCAATTGTTCAGCAAATGCGCAACAATGAATTTCCTGAAGAGATCCCAGTTGATGATTTTCTAGGAGACAAAGAAAACTTAGGGAGTTCAGAAACATCACGCCGTGATTTTTTGAAATTTGTTGGGTTTAGTACCGCCGCCGCCTCGCTTGCAGCTTGCGAAGGTCCTGTCATTAAATCTGTGCCCTATGTGGTGCAACCAGAGCAAATTGTTCCAGGAGTGGCCAACTATTACGCTACGGCCATTGCCGACGGTTTTGATTTTGCCAATATATTGGTAAAAACACGTGAAGGCCGCCCCATCAAAATTGAAAACAACAAACAAGCTCAAATCCGTGGTGGTGCCAATGCACGGATTCAGGCGTCTGTATTGTCGATGTATGACAGTATGCGTTTGCAAGGCCCTACTAAAGATGGATTGGACATCGAATGGGATCAGTTCAACAGTCAGGTTGGAGCAACCCTAAAAGCGCTTAAAGACGCTAACGCTCCAGTGGTTTTGTTGACACAAACTTTTGCCAGTCCAACCACACAAAAAATCATTAACGATTTCATTGCTCAATTCCCCAATGTGAAGCATGTGATTTATGACACCATTTCTGAGGCCGCTGCTCTTGATGCTTATCAAGTGGCCTATGGCAAGCGTGTTTTGCCACAATACGATTTCTCAAAAGCCCTTTCAATTGTTTCGTTTGGAGCAGACTTTTTGGGCGATTGGCAAGGGGGTGGCCATGATAGTGGCTATGCCAAAAACCGTATTCCGGAAAAAAATAATGGCCAAGCCATAATGTCTAAACATTTTCAGTTTGAGTCTAACATGAGTCTCTCTGGAGCCAATGCCGACCACAGAACACCAGCTACCCCAAGCCAGCAAAAAATTGCATTGGCTAAGTTATATGGTTATTTAACAGGGACTTCTGTGGCTGCATCACTTCCTCAAGCACTGGAGCGCTCCACCAAAGCTGCAGCAGACTCATTAAAGAAATTTGGCAGTAAAGGCTTGGTGGTATGTGGACTCGAAGATGTTGATGCTCAGCTCATTGCTTTGGCCATCAACAACTTCTTGAAAAGCGAAGCTCAAGACAATCAGCACTACAATTTGGTTCGTCAAGGTAACAATAAAGAAGTTCAAAAAGTAGTTGAAGGACTTCTTGATGAGTCCATAAAGGGAATCATAATGGCAGGTGTGAACCCAGCCTATAGTCTCCCCAATGCCGATGCCTTTGTTAAAGGTTTGAAAAAGGCTAGCTTGTCTGTAAGCTTTAGTTTGAAAAACGACGAAACAGCTTCCAACACTCAGTTTGTAGCTGCCACGCCTCATTTTCTAGAATCTTGGGGAGATGTAGAGATGGTTTCAGATCAATATAGCATCACACAACCCACCATACGTCCACTTTTCGACACCCGTCAATTTCAAGATGTATTGCTTCAATGGGCAGGCGAATCGGTGAGTTATCACGATGCCATTAAAGACTACTGGACCAAAAATATATTAAATGGAAGTGCTTGGAATCAAGCCGTTCATGATGGAGTGTTTGTGAAAAATGCCACAGCTTCTAACGAAGTGTCTTTTGCTGCCGATGTTTCGGCTGCTTTGGTACGCTTATCAAAAGCAAAATCAAATGGTATGGACCTTTGTTTGTATACCAAAACAGGGTTGGGCGATGGACAACAAGCCCATAACCCTTGGTTGCAAGAGTTTCCTGATCCCATCACCCGAGTTTCATGGGACAATTACCTAACGGTTTCTAAAGCAGACGCAGCTGAACTTGGATTAACAAACGAAAATGTGGCCAATGGTGCACTCAATAGCAACTATGCCAAAGTAACACTCGGTTCGGAATCGCTCAAGCTTCCAGTAATTATTCAGCCTGGGCAAGCCAAAGGAACAGTTGGCCTTGCACTGGGTTATGGTAAAACAGCTTCTATCAAAGAAGCCATGCAAGTGGGCGTAAATGCTTTTCCATTTTATCAAGGTTTTTCGAATGTGCAGTCGGTGCGTGTAGAAGCCATTTCTGGCACCCACGAATTTGCCTGTGTTCAGCTTCACAACACGCTCATGGGGCGTGGTGACATTGTCAAAGAAACTACACTCGAAATCTTCAACACAAAAGACGTTGAAACTTGGAATCCCGTTCCTAAAGTGTCTTTAAACCACATCGAAACAGAGGTCACTTCTCCTGATGTTGATCTTTGGGATTCATTTGATCGTTCAATTGGGCATCATTTTAATCTTTCTATCGATTTAAACGCTTGTACTGGTTGTGGCGCATGTGTTATTGCTTGTCATGCCGAAAACAACGTGCCCGTAGTAGGCAAAACCGAAGTTCGCAAGTCGAGAGACATGCATTGGCTTCGAATAGACCGATATTATTCCTCAGAAGATAGCTTTGAAGGAGATATAAAAACAGTTGAAGACATCAGCGGTTTGGGTGATTCCCTTTCTGTTTTTGGAGAAATGGAAGACCCTTCTGAAAATCCTCAGGTCACTTTTCAACCCGTGATGTGTCAGCATTGTAATCATGCCCCTTGTGAGACGGTTTGTCCTGTGGCAGCCACTTCACACGGTCGTCAGGGTCAAAACCAAATGGCCTATAACCGTTGTGTGGGTACGCGCTACTGTGCGAACAACTGCCCATACAAAGTGCGTCGATTCAACTGGTTCCTCTATAGTGAAAATGATGAATTTGATTTCCACATGAATAATGACCTCGGCCGTATGGTGCTAAACCCTGATGTGGTGGTGCGCTCTCGAGGTGTAATGGAAAAGTGCTCTATGTGTATTCAAAAAACACAAAAAACCATTATGAATGCCAAGCTTGAAGGTCGTGAAATTCAGGATGGAGAGTTCCAAACCGCATGCTCTAGTGCCTGTAGCAACGGTGCTATGGTTTTTGGCGACATCAACGATGCAGAAAGTAAGATCGCATCACAGAAAAAGAATGAAAGGATGTATCACTTGTTGGAAAGTGTGGGTACAAAACCCAACGTGATGTATCAAGTTAAAGTGCGCAACACTGACATTTAAACTGTATTAATACAAACAAATATGGCCTCGCATTACGAAGCACCCATAAGAAAACCACTTGTCACCGGTAATAAGACTTACCACGACGTGACTGTTGATGTGGCTGCCCCAGTTGAAGGAGCTGCCAACAAACAATGGTGGATTGTTTTTGGAATTTCATTGTCGGCTTTCCTTTGGGGAATAGGCTGCATCATTTACACCATTTCAACTGGAATTGGAACTTGGGGTCTCAACAAAACCGTAGGTTGGGCTTGGGACATTACCAACTTCGTTTGGTGGGTTGGAATTGGGCACGCTGGAACATTGATTTCGGCGGTATTGCTTTTGTTCCGTCAAAAATGGCGTATGGCCATTAACCGTTCGGCCGAAGCCATGACCATTTTCTCTGTGATTCAGGCAGGGTTGTTTCCCATCATACACATGGGTCGTCCCTGGTTGGCCTACTGGGTATTGCCAATCCCTAATCAGTTCGGTTCTTTATGGGTAAACTTTAACTCTCCACTTTTGTGGGACGTGTTCGCCATTTCGACCTATCTTTCTGTATCCTTAGTTTTTTGGTGGACAGGACTACTTCCTGATTTTGCCATGATTCGCGATCGTGCTGTGAAGCCTTTTCAAAAGAAAATATATTCCATCTTGAGTTTTGGATGGAGTGGTCGTGCTAAAGACTGGCAGAGGTTCGAAGAAGTTTCTTTGGTTTTAGCGGGTTTGGCTACACCATTGGTGCTTTCGGTGCACACTATTGTATCTTTCGACTTTGCGACCTCCGTAATTCCCGGATGGCATACCACCATCTTCCCACCCTATTTTGTGGCAGGGGCAATCTTCTCAGGCTTTGCGATGGTAAACACGCTTTTGATTATCATGCGAAAGGTCTCTAACCTAGAAAATTACATTACCATTCAGCATATTGAACTGATGAACATCGTAATCATGATTACGGGTTCCATCGTGGGTGTGGCCTACATAACAGAATTGTTTATTGCTTGGTATTCTGGGGTAGAATATGAACAATATGCCTTCCTAAATCGCGCAACAGGACCCTATTTTTGGGCCTACTGGGCTATGATGTCATGCAACGTATTTTCACCACAGTTTATGTGGTTTAAAAAATTAAGAACTAGCATTCTATTCTCCTTTATCATCTCCATTGTAGTGAACATTGGTATGTGGTTCGAAAGATTTGTGATTATTGTGACTTCACTACACAGAGACTATCTTCCATCCTCATGGACCATGTTTTCGCCAACCTTTGTTGATATTGGAATATTTATCGGAACCATCGGATTTTTCTTTGTATTGTTCCTGCTCTACGCGCGAACTTTCCCAGTAATCGCGCAAGCAGAAGTAAAAACCATTTTGAAAACTTCGGGAGACAATTATAAAAAATTAAGAGATCAAGCTCATGAGTCATAAAGTATTACACGCTGTTTTTGACGATGACGATACGCTTATGCACGCCGTAAAGGATTTGCGTGCCGCACATCATCACATCGAAGAGGTTTATACACCTTTTCCCGTTCACGGACTCGATAAGGCTATGGGATTAGAACCCACGCGAATTGCCATCATGTCATTTATCTATGGTTGTATTGGTCTCACTGTAGCCATTTTGATGATGAACTTTATCATGATTAAAGACTGGCCTCAAGATATCGGTGGAAAACCTAGTTTTTCCTACCTTGAAAACATGCCCGCATTTGTGCCGATCATGTTTGAGCTAACCGTTTTCTTTGCGGCTCACCTCATGGTTATTACATTTTATTTGCGCAGCAAACTATGGCCATTTAAAGCTGCCGAAAACCCAATTCCTGCAACCACAGACGATAAATTTTTAGTGGAAGTTTCTGTAGGTAAAGATGCCAAAGCGTTAAAAGCCCTGCTCACAAAAGCGGGCGCCATTGATATCACTGAACACGAAAAGGATGAAGAATAATATGAAACATTTGCATTTCTTTAGCATGCTATTTCTAGGGGTTCTGATGGTTTCGTGCTTTGATGCTTCAAAACCAAACTATCAATATTTTCCTAATATGTATGCTCCAGTAGGTTATGAAACCTACATTGAGTCGCCAGCTTTTTCTAATGGTATTGAAGCTCAACTTCCCGCCGATGGCTCTATTCCTAGAGGATGGATGCCCTATGCCTATGAGAATACCAATGCAGGCTATGAATTAGCCAAAACAGATCTAAAATCTCCCCTTGAGCGTAACGAGAATAACTTGGCTACTGGTAAAGAATTATACGGTATATATTGTGCTGTTTGCCATGGTTCTAAAGGAGATGGGCAAGGGATCTTAATGACACGCGAAAAGTTTTTAGGCGTACCCAGCTATGCCGATCGCGACATCACAGAAGGAAGTATTTATCACGTTCTGATGTATGGTCGAAACGCCATGGGATCTCACGCTGGTCAGCTAAATGCTACAGAACGTTGGCAAGTGACACAACACGTACTAGACCTACGTGCTAACTTAACAAAATAAAAGAACGAGAAGACTATGTACACATTCTCAAATAAATTGAAATTGTTTTCGTTTGTGCTGATGATTGTTGGTGCACTTGGAATAGGCTATGGGTTCCTAACAGCCCCCGCAAATGTCGAAGAAGCCAAAGCCATGGTAGCAGATGCTCACCACGGTGATAACACACACGGAGCGTCACATGCTGAAGCCAGTGAACACCATGAAGATAGGGCTCACGACGAACATTTACTTCATCAACTTCAAAACAAGCCCTGGGCAGCACTCTATGTAGCAGCTTTCTTTTTTATGATGATAGCTCTTGGCACCTTGGCGTTTTACGCCATTCAAAGAGCAGCCCAAGCGGGTTGGTCACCAGTGCTTTTTAGAGTCATGGAAGGCATAACCGCATACCTACTTCCAGGAACACTCATTGTTTTGTTGCTGTTGATACTTTCTGGTCTTCATCTCAACCACCTTTTTGTTTGGATGGATCCCGAAGTAGTAGCTCACGACGAACTCATTGAAGGAAAATCAGGATATCTCAACGTGCCGTTTTTCCTTGCAAGAGCCATTTTCTATATTTTAGGCTGGAACATCTACCGCTATTTTTCTCGAAAATTCTCTCTAGCACAAGACCAAGCCAAAGACATCTCGAACCACAAGAAAAACTTTAGAATTTCTGCAGGTTTCCTCGTCTTTTTTATAGTCACCGAATCCATGATGTCATGGGACTGGATCATGTCTGTTGACCCACACTGGTTCAGCACCTTGTTTGGGTGGTATGTTTTTGCCAGCATGTTTGTTTCAGGAATTACCGTAATCGCATTGCTCAGCATGTACCTAAAATCAAAAGGATATCTCGAAAAAGTAACGCACAACCATCTACATGATTTGGCCAAATTCATGTTTGGTATTAGTATTTTTTGGACCTATTTGTGGTTCTCACAATTCATGCTCATTTGGTATTCCAACATTCCAGAGGAGGTCACTTATTTCGTCACAAGAATTCAGGACTACAACCTGCCCTTTTTTGGCATGTTGGTTATGAATTTTGTTTTCCCATTACTTATTCTCATGAATAGCGACTATAAACGTGTTAACGGCTTTGTGGTCATGGCGGGGATCGTGATTCTACTTGGGCATTACTTAGACGTTTTCAACATGATCATGCCCGCTACTGTGGGCGATCAATGGTCGATAGGCCTAGCTGAGCTTGGTGCCTTCTTGTTTTTCGGTGGATTGTTCATCTATGTGATCTTTTCTGCCCTAACCAAAGCACCACTCGAAGCCAAGGGAGATCCTTTCATGGGCGAAAGTGAACGATTTGTATATTAAAAAATAGAGACAGCACAATAATGACTGCACTACTTACAATCACAATACTCATTCTTGTTGGCATCGCCGTTTGGCAGATGACAAAAATCTTTGAACTATCTCAAGCTTCTATAGATCACTCGCAAATCGCCAACGAAAAAGACAACAAGCTAAACGCCAAACTAATGTTTGCTTTTTTGGTGTTTATTTATCTTATCACCATCTACTCTTTTTGGGCTTGGGGCGACGTTTTGCTCCCTGAAGCAGCTTCGGCCCACGGAAAAGATTATGACACCTTGATGTGGATTTCGTTTGCCATTATATTTTTTGTGCAAACCATCACCCAAGCCTTGCTGCATTATTTTGCCTATAAATATTATGGAAAAAAAGGCCGAAAAGCGCTTTTCTATGCCGACAACGATCGATTAGAATTTATTTGGACCATAATACCTGTGATTGTCTTGGCAGGACTCATTCTCTACGGATTGTTTACATGGACCAACATCATGAATATCGAAGAAGATGACGACACTTTGGTGGTTGAACTCTATGCCCAACAGTTCAACTGGAAGGCGCGCTATGCCGGAAATGACAAAGTGCTAGGTGATGCCAATGTTCGATTTCTTCAAGACTTCGACGGTAAAAACGTTGTAGGCATTGACTCCTCTGACCCCAACGGTCTAGATGATGTTGTTGTGCAAGAGCTTCACTTGCCTGTGGGTAGGGAGGTTATTTTTAAGATGCGTTCACAAGATGTACTACATTCTGCCTATATGCCACACTTTAGAGCTCAAATGAACTGTGTTCCTGGCATGATTACCGAGTTTGCTTTTACCCCTACAATAACCACAGCCGAAATGCGACAAAACCCTGAAATGGTGGCTAAAGTGGAAAAGATTAACAAAATCCGTTACAACAAAAGCCAAGAATTACAAGCCAAGGGAGAAGATGCACTTGAACCCTATCAGTTCGATTATTTATTGCTTTGTAATAAAATTTGTGGGGCATCACACTACAATATGCAAATGAAAAT
>CAYZFD010000054.1:0-8418 GCA_964477735.1 uncultured Flavobacteriaceae bacterium | reverse complement strand
AAAGGCGGGTATAAATTCCAAATCCTGTGTGAGGCATGTGAAAACAAATGGAGAGTAACCACTCATAACTAGCATAGTGCCCACACATGAAGAGCACGCTTTTTTGTTTGTCGTAATATTCTTGAAGAATTTCAGCATTATAAACTTTGAAATGTTTTTGTACACCTCGGTCAGATAAGGTAATAGACTTAATCATTTCAATAAATAAATCGCAAAAATGTTGGTAGAAAGCCTTTTCGATTTTCAAACGTTCTTGCTCATTTTTTCCAATATTAGCCAGTTTGAGGTTTTCTCTCACCAACTTAAGTCTATAGCCCAAAAGTTTATAAACAATCAGGTATATAACATCTGAAATCTTGTATAGCCACCAAAAAGGCAAGAGCGATAGCAAAAACAGAAATGGGTAAATGAGGTAAAAAGCGATGCGTTGCAAAAGAGAATGTTTCTGCAAAAATACTGATTTGTGTGCTTATCTTTAACAATCTGTTTTAAAGTGTTTTTATCTTTGCAATCTAATCCTTGATAAATTGGATCAAATTCACAGCATTACCCTAGTTCTGTTGCTCATCACAGTCGCCGTTTCTTACAAGGGATTTAAGGATCCTGTTTTTTTTGACCGTTATAAATTTATCTTACAGGCGATTAAAAATGGCGAGCGCATTCGCTTTTGGTCTTCGGGATTTTTGCATGTCGATTGGCAACATTTGGTTTTTAATATGTTCACCCTTGTGGTTTTTGCCAATAGTGTCATTTATACTTTAGGTGGACTTTATTTTGTGCTCATCTATTTTGGAAGTTTATTTGCGGGAAATTGGTGGACCTACCGTTATCGTTATCAAGAAAAAAACTATAGTGCCGTTGGCGCTAGCGGGGCAGTTACTGGAGTGGTTTATGCCTCTATTATTTTATATCCAGACATGAAGTTAATGTTGCTTTTTTTACCCATACCACTTCCAGCTTATATATTTGGGATGCTTTATTTGTTTTATGCTGTATATGGGATGAAGAACCAATGGGGAAATATTGGTCATGCTGCGCATTTAGGGGGCGCAATCGCAGGTTTGCTCATAACGATATTGCTAGTGCCTTCATTAATTTGGGAAGCCTGGAAAATTTTAAGTCTGCTGGGGGTTCCAATTTTATTGATGTTTATCAAGCCACCAAAAAAGATTTAGAACCATTTTTTAGTAAGGTTATAACAATAAGCTTTCTAGCTTAGATTCAAGGTCTTCACCCCTAAGGTCTTTAGCAAGAATATTTCCTTGATTGTCAATGAGAAACGCACTGGGAATGGCGCGAACGCCATAAAGCTCCGCCACGGGATCTTGCCAGTATTTAAGATTAGAGACATGGTTCCAGTTTAATTTATCATCCAAAATAGCTTGTGTCCATTTTTCCAAATCTTTATCCAAAGAAACCCCAACAATTTCGAGTCCTTTGTCGTGAAAACGCTCATAGAGTCGCACCAATCGTGGACTTTCAACCCTGCAAGGACTGCACCAAGATGCCCAAAAATCAATCATGGTTACCTTAGATTTTGAGGCCACCTCCATGAGGTTTAACCTTCCACCTTCGGGTGTTGGCGCCGTAAAGTCAGGAGCAATTTCAGCGGTGGGTTCGGTTTTTTCGACCGCTTCTGGATACAATTTATTGAAAATATTTTTTCCAGATTGGGTTGTTTTCACCTCCTTAGAAAAGCCTTCAAAAATGGGTTTAGCTTCCTCAGTTTCTAAACTATTCCCCATAAGCATGCGCTCAAGAATTAGGGCTGAAATATAGGAGCCTGTTCTCAACTTCATGAATTCCATTTCATAGGCAGTGAGATTGGCCAACATCTCATCAAATTGTAAACGCAAATCTTCCACCAATAATGAATCTCTATTCATGGTAGCCGTACGCATTTCAAGCTGAATTTTGTTTAAATCCGCCCCCATTTGCTTGGTTTCTGAAATGTAATCAGCAAAATCTTTGTTGTTAGACGTTCCTTTAACAGTTGAAGCCCTCAAGCTGTCTTTATAGGCCGTAATTTGGATGGTTCCAGGCTCTAAAACTACAGGCAGGTTGCCTCTGGCATCTTCGAAAAATAAATAATGCATTTCGGGAACTACAATCGAATCTGAAAAACTAAAGGCTCCGTTAACTACATCAATGGTATCAATGGGTTCGGGACGGTTTCCTTCACCTACACGAATAAGATAGACTTTTTTGCCGTCTTCCATATCAACAGTAGCGTTTACGGTATAGGTACTTGGTTGTGAACAAGCTGCAATGAGCAAGATTGTAGCAACTAAAAACAAGAATTTTTTCATTGGATTTTGTTTATTGTTTTTCAAATTCAAAAATAATTTCAAAAGTACATTTTCTATTTCACTTTTGAAACATTAGTTTGCTTTGGTCTTTTAATTAAATTTCAAAATTCTGAATTTTTTTCAATCCTAGATTTTACTTCTTTGAATCGGTTTTATTATCCCATAGATTCGTTGTATTTTTGTTTAAAACAAATGATATGGCTGGAAATATAATCGGCAACTTGTTCAGATTAAGCACTTTTGGTGAGTCTCATGGCGCTGCCATTGGGGGGGTTGTTGATGGCTGCCCATCAGGATTAACACTTGACTTAGAGGCCATTCAGCAGGAGTTAGACAGAAGAAAACCTGGACAGTCGGCCATAGTGACGCAACGCAAAGAACCCGATACAGTTACTTTTCTATCAGGTGTTTTTGAAGGAAAAACCACCGGAGCCCCCATAGGTTTTGTGATTCACAACACCAACCAAAAGTCGAAAGACTACAGCCACATCAAAGACAGTTATAGACCTTCACATGCCGATTATGTCTACGATCAAAAATATGGACACAGAGACTATCGAGGTGGAGGTAGGAGTTCAGCACGAGAAACAGCCAGTCGGGTAGTGGCGGGAGCCATAGCCAAACAATTTTTAAAAAATATTAAAATTACGGCCTATGTTTCTGCCGTTGGGCCGCTAAAACTCACTGAAAATTACACCACACTCGATTTCACTGAAATCGAAAACAATCCTGTTCGTTGTCCCGATGCCCAAAAGGCTTCAGAGATGGAACAATACATCAAACAAATTAGAAAAGAGGGCGATACCGTAGGGGGAGTGGTGAGTTGTGTGATTGAAAATGTCCCTGTGGGTCTAGGAGAACCTGTTTTCGACAAACTTCATGCCGAGCTGGGAAAAGCCATGCTGTCTATCAATGCCGTAAAAGGATTTGAGTATGGTAGTGGTTTTGCAGGGGCTACTCGAAAAGGAAGTGAACATAACGACCTTTTTAATGAAGATGGAAGCACGCAAACCAACCACTCAGGAGGCATCCAAGGGGGGATAAGCAACGGTATGGACATTTACTTCAAAGTGGCCTTTAAGCCAGTTGCTACCATTATGCAAGATCAAGAAACCATCAATAAAAAAGGGGAGAAGGTGACCATGCAAGGAAAGGGGAGGCACGACCCCTGTGTGGTGCCAAGAGCTGTGCCTATAGTTGAGGCCATGGCTGCTCTTGTTTTGGCCGATTTCACTTTAATTAATAAAACCATTCAACTTTAAACTTATCCCATGAAAAAACTTGCCCTACACTGGCAAATTCTACTCGGTATGTTGGCCGGTGTTCTATTTGCTTTTCTTATGTTACAATTTAGTTTTGGTAAAAATTTAATTGTCGATTGGATTAAACCCTTTGGTACAATCTTTATTAATTTACTTAAACTCATTGCAGTTCCCTTGATTTTGGCCTCGTTAATCAAAGGCGTTTCAGATCTTAAAGACATTTCAACACTTTCGGCTATGGGAGGCAGAACGATTGCCATTTATCTTGTCACCACCCTTTTAGCTGTGAGTACGGGCTTGGTGGCCGTAAACCTCATTAAACCAGGTGAAAGCATCAGCAACCAAACTAGAGAAGAGCTTGTGCTGGCATACGCTGATAGTGCTGCAGAAAAACAGGCTGTTGCAGAACAACAAAAGCAAGCAGGGCCCCTTCAAGCTTTGATAGACATTGTTCCCGACAACATTTTTGCGGCTACAACAGATAATGGAAAAATGCTTCAAGTCATCTTTTTTGCTTTATTTTTTGGGATAGGTTTGATATTAATTCCAAGTAAAAAAGCCAAATCAGTCAAAGATTTCTTCGATGCCTTTAATGAAATCATCCTCAAGTTGGTGGATCTAATTATGATGGCTGCGCCCTATGGCGTTTTTGCGTTGCTGGCTGCACTTGTTGTTGAAGCCCCAAGTGCTGATCTATTCAAGGCACTTGGTTTTTATGGACTTACGGTTTTACTTGGGCTTGCTGTAATGCTTTTGTTTTACATATTTTTGGTATGGATCATTACCAAACGAACGCCAAAATTCTTTTTTAATGGCATTGCTCCAGCGCAATTGCTAGGCTTTTCTACCAGTTCTAGTGCTGCTACCCTTCCTGTGACGATGGAAAGAGTACAAGAGCATCTAGGGGTAGATGAAGAAGTGAGCAGCTTTGTGCTCCCTATAGGCGCTACCATCAACATGGATGGCACCAGTCTTTATCAGGCTGTTGCCGCTGTATTTATTGCACAAGCATTTGGAATGGAACTAAGTTTAAGTGCCCAAATTGGCATTATTGCCACGGCTACCCTAGCCTCTATAGGGTCGGCTGCTGTGCCTGGAGCTGGAATGGTTATGCTTGTTATTGTTTTGGCTCAAGCCGGTATTCCTGAAGCTGGTTTGGCCCTCATTTTTGCCGTAGATAGGCCTCTCGATATGTGCCGCACCAGCGTCAATGTTACGGGTGATGCTACAGTTTCTATGATCGTCGCAAAGATGATGGGCAAGCTTAAAAAGCATCCAAATGAAAAACACTGGGATGATCATTACAAGAAGTAAATTTAAAGTTTTACTTTAAAAATCTTCGACTTTCTACTGTGGTAGGAATACGACAATTTGATGAACTAAAACGACTTCGATTTTTGGCTATTAAATCATAAATGAAATCCATCCAAAATCGAGGAAGGTATTTAAATACACCCACCAAAAACCAAGGCGCAGGAAGTCTTGAAGCTATTTCAAATACTGCAGTAGATTTCATCCAATAGGCTTTAGTAGGGATCCAAAAAATCAGACTATCAGTGTTGGTTAACGAGAAATTTCGTTCTAAGGCAAATTGATGGGCTGTTTCGCCATCCAAAGGCGCAAATAAAAATTGTTGTTTTTTGTCTAGTTTTAAAATAAGCTGAACACTTCGTTGGCAAAAACCACAGTTGTTGTCATAAAAAACAACCGGTTGGGAGGGTTGTGTTTTCATTTTTTAGCACTTACCAATTCCAAAGCATCTAAGCTCACCTGAGTGGTGAACAAGCCATAGTTGACAACAGCCCTTTTTTTCTCTATAACATCAATGGTGCC
The DNA here is from genome assembly GCA_964477735.1 of uncultured Flavobacteriaceae bacterium. Taxonomy (GTDB): domain Bacteria; phylum Bacteroidota; class Bacteroidia; order Flavobacteriales; family Flavobacteriaceae; genus CAYZFD01. Next base: position 3,014 of record CAYZFD010000054.1, on the reverse strand, counting down.
TACTGCTTTTCCATCAGTCATTCTCACCTGATCGCCAAGCTTAAATTCAGGTCGGGGTTTTGGGGGTAAAGGCTTCGCTTCTTGTTTCTTTTTTTCGACACGAATCTTTTCAACTTCTTTATGAAACACTTCTGTCAAGGCTTTCTTTTGGGCACGTGCAGCCTTGATTTTTTTGGCATCAGTGACTTTTCTTTTGGCATTTTCGGTTTCAACGATCTGTAGGAGCGCAGAGACTAGGTTTCGTTTTTTGCCGTGCAAATAATATTCCTCTGCCAACTCATTAAGCTTGTTGCCTAAAACAATCATGCGTTGATGGGCGTCATACATTTCTTGATAGTTCAACAATTTGTCTTTAAGCTTTAGGTTTAAATTTTCCATTTCAGCACTTGATCGTGCGGCTTTTTGTTCCTCAATTTTAAGGGCTTCAGAAGTTTTGGTGAGCCTGCTGCGTTCTTTTTGCATCTTGGCGATGCTGGCATCAAACCGAACTTTTCCACTTTCGATTTTTTTCTTCGCTCGATTGATTAAACTAAACGGAATGCCGTTTTTCTGAGCCACTTCAAAAGTGAATGAACTGCCAGCTTCTCCCAGAGTAAGTTGATAGGTAGGTTGCAGATTACGGTTGTCAAATTGCATGTTGGCATTGGTCATGTTAGGCGTTTCTTCGGCCAAGAGTTTCAAATTGCTATAATGTGTGGTGATGATGCCAAAAGCCTCTTGCTCGTGGAAAACTTCTAAGAATATTTCGGCCAAAGCTCCACCCAGCTCAGGATCGGAACCTGTGCCAAATTCGTCGATCAAAAACAAGGTGTTTTTGTTACATTTTTTTAAAAACCGGTTCATGTTTTTGAGGCGATAACTGTAGGTGCTCAAGTGGTTTTCAATAGATTGATTGTCACCAATATCTGTCAATATTTTTTTAAACACACAGCTTCTGCTGCTTTCATGAACGGGAACTTGCATGCCCGATTGCAACATCAGCTGTAAAAGTCCAACTGTTTTAAGTGTAATGCTTTTTCCACCGGCGTTGGGTCCAGAAATCACAATGATTCGATTTTGCTGGTGGAGTCCAATGGTTTGAGGCACAGTAGTTTCGCCTTTGCTCTTATTAGATAGGTAGAGGAGGGGGTGGTAGGCTTTGATCCATTCTACTTCTTTCTCTTTGACCAACTTGGGCATGCAACCTTGGATATTTTTGCCATAGGTAGCCTTGGCGGCGATCAAGTCCAATTCTGTGAGGTAGGCTTCTTGGGCGGCTAGAGCAACATTATAGGGCCTAACAAAGTGGCTTAGGGTTAATAAAATCCGTTGAATTTCTTCCTGTTCTTCGAAAAGGAGGTTTTGCAGATTTCGATTGAGCTTTTGAGTGGCATCGGGCTCAACATACACAATGCTTCCTGTTTTTGAACTTCCCATCACCACGCCTTTCACCTTTTTACGATACATGGCTTTCACAGCCAACACCCTACGATTGTCGAGGACAGATTCTTTAATTTCGTCTAAAAACCCCGATGCCTGATAGCGAGAGAGTGCTGCGCCAAAACTTTGACCAATTTTTCCTTTTATGGCCTCAATTTCTCGACGAATGATTCTGAGTTCGTCCGAAGCATTGTTTTTAATTTCACCAAATCGATCGATGACGTCATCAATGGCTTTCGACACTTCTTTATCAACTTCAATGGGCAACACCAAGGCATAGAGTTTGGGGTAGAGCTCCTGATGCTTTTTAAAAAACTTTTGTAACAATAGGCAAGTATCTACCAAATGTTTGATGTTTCGAAAGCCTTCGATATCCAAGCGACTGTTTTCGATTTTCAAAAAGGATAAGGCTTTTGCCACAGATTGAAAGCCATGATTTGGAATTCGTGTTTCTCTTGAGAAAGAGGCCCTAAATTCATTTGTTCTCAGTAGGGCTGTTTCAACAAAATCGAAATCTGTTGAGGGTTGCAACTTTAAAGCATATTCTTTTCCAGGCATGGTAACACAAAGCTGCGCGAGCTGTTGCAATACCAAGTCAAACTCCAAATCTTTGATCGACTGTTTTGGTAGCAATTTTTTATACTTTAGTGCCCAAAAGTACACAAAAACGATGAACGTACGAATGGATGCTGCTTGGAAGTCGATGCTCGAACCACTCTTTCACACCCAAGCATTTCGGGATTTAACGGTTTTTGTTCGCCATGCCTACAAATCAGAGGTTTGCTATCCGCCTGCTTCGAAGATTTTTGCAGCTTTCGATGCTTGCCCACTTCACAAGCTCAAAGTGGTGATCTTGGGACAAGACCCCTACCACGGACCTGGTCAGGCCAACGGTTTGTGCTTTTCTGTGGCCGACGGGCAGCCACACCCGCCTTCTTTGGGGAATATCTTTAAGGAAATAGAATCGCAAACAGGAAAACCATACCCCAAAAGTGGCGATCTAAGCCCTTGGGCTTCTCAGGGGGTTTTGTTGCTCAATGCCATATTGACCGTGAAAGCTCACCAAGCGGGCAGTCATCAAAACAAAGGTTGGGAAACTTTTACCGATGCCGTAATTCAACAGCTTTCAAACCAAAAAGAAGGTATTGTTTTTCTGCTATGGGGGGGCTATGCCAAAAAGAAAACTACTCTCATAGACCCCAACAAACACCACATTCTCACCTCAGGACACCCCTCGCCCCTGAGTGCCAACAGAGGCTATTGGTTCGGGAACGATCATTTCAACAAATGCAATGCTTGGCTAGCACAACAGGGGAAAACGCCCGTGGTTTGGTAGGGGTTTATTTTTTTTGTTAACTTAGCCCTAAACAAATCTTATTTTGTTTGCCCCATTTTATGAATTATCTACAACCCACACCCAGCACACACCGACAACAACCGATTGTTAAAGTTGATTTTAACTTTGATGAGGACTTGATTGCGTTAATCAAAGTTCAAAAAAGGGGTACAGTATTTAAGATACTTTCAGAAGTTATTGGGGCATGGTAGTTCCAAAACCACAGAGATTTATACGCATGTGAGTAAAAAATCTCTTG
>CAYZFD010000053.1:0-9005 GCA_964477735.1 uncultured Flavobacteriaceae bacterium | reverse complement strand
CAAGGACCCTCTGATTAACAGTCAGATGCTCTAACCAACTGAGCTAAGGAGGAATATTGCGAGCGCAAATATACAGTATATTTCTATTTAGCCAAACACTTTTTTTATTCAAAAATAGCTCGATACACATCATTGCCGTTGGCAAACAAAACCAAGCTAATGAGCAATAAAAAGCCTAACAGTTGGGCATATTCCATAAACTTGTCATGGGGTTTACGACCTGTAATCATTTCATAAGTCAAAAACATGACATGCCCTCCGTCGAGTGCTGGAATGGGCAGAATGTTCATAAATGCCAAAATGATTGAAATCAAAGCCGTGCTCTCCCAAAACCCAAGCCAGTTCCATTGCGCCGGAAATAAACTGCCTATGGCACCAAATCCACCCACCTGAGAAGCCCCTTTTTTGGTAAACACATATTTAAATTGAGCCACATAATCGTGTAAAGTCCAATAACCTGTTCTGAGACCTAACCCTATACTTTCTATCAACCCAACAGATGTTGGGCTTATGGCAAATGAGTTTGAACCTTCAACTTCTAATCCGATATAGCCATCTTGCTTCTTAGCAGTTTTAAGTGAAACAATGTTCCCAGCGCGAAGCACCGAAACCTCAACAGAATCACCTTCATGTTGCAAAATAAGTGCCCTTGAATTGCTCCATCCAATCACCTTTTGATTGTTAACCGATACAATTTCGTCCTGTGGCAAAAACCCTGCAACAGCAGCAGGAGATCCTGCCTCTACAACCCCAATTTTAGCAGGCTTCAAAAGTGTAAAAGGAGTGAGCACTCCAGACTCAAACATTTTACTACCAATATGCTCAGGAATGGTTAAAGTTTCGGTTAGGCCATCTGCATGGCGTACTTTAATATTTTTAACACTCCGAAGAAAAAGAAACTTATTGATATCCAAAATATTGTCAAGGGGCTTACCGTCAACTTCCAAAATCTGATCCCCGTCTCTAAATCCATAAGGAGTCATCATTTCCGAAACTTGAAAACCGTCGGGAAACTGTTCGTGAGTCAGATTTATCTTTCCCCAAACAAATGCAATCATAATATAAATCAGGAACCCTAAAAGCAGATTAACAGTCACCCCACCCAACATAATAATTAAACGTTGCCAAGCCGGTTTCGAACGAAATTCCCAAGGTTGAGGCGCCTGTTTAAGGTGTTCGGTGTCCATACTTTCATCTATCATGCCAGCAATTTTCACATAGCCTCCCAAGGGCAGCCAGCCAATTCCGTAAACCGTTTCGCCAATTTTTTTCTTAAAAAGAGAAAACTTGACGTCAAAAAATAAATAGAATTTTTCTACTCGTGTCTTAAATAATTTAGCAGGAATAAAATGTCCCAGCTCGTGTAGCACAATTAAAAGTGAAAGGCTCAGTAGGAGTTGAATGGCTTTGATAAAAAATGGACTCATGATTTGTTTAAAATGTGCTCCAAAAATACACTTTTTTAATCGGAATGAAAACCAGCTAAAACAGATAGGCTAATTCCTTAAAAACAACTATTTTTGCAGGGTCTATGAAAAGCTTTTTTAGCCAATTTAAACGACTAGGATGGACACTTTTGTTGATTTCTATAATCATCATTTCCGCATTCTATTATGCCCTCAAACCCATGCCCGTTCTGCCCATTTATCAACCCGCCATGATTACCCCCGAATTGGTAGATGATGACCAGCAGCACATTAAAAAGTTTCATACCATTGCCGATTTTCAATTGCAAAATCAAAACAACCAAACCATTACCCTAAATCAAGTCAATGGTCAAATTCATGTAGCAGATTTTTTCTTTACCACCTGCCCAACCATTTGCCCGATCATGACCGACAATATGCGTTTTTTACAGGATAAACTTAAAAACGAAAACGTTCAATTGCTCTCTTTCTCCGTTACTCCTGAGATTGACTCTGTTCCACAACTCAAAAAATATGCCCTGCAAAAAGGGGTAAATGATGCTCAATGGAACCTACTCACAGGGCCAAAAAATGAAATTTATGCATTGGCGCGGAAATCCTATATGGTGGTTAAAAACGATGGTGATGGGGGTCCATTTGACATGATTCACACCGAAAATTTCGTTTTGGTCGATCCTCAAAAGCGCATCAGAGGCTATTATGATGGCACCAGCCTCAAAGCCATGGAGCAGCTCCTTAAAGACATCAAAATCCTTCAAAACGAAATTTCTTCACAAAACTGACCCCCCTTCTTTTTTAAAGCGCCCAAAAGTATTACTTTTGCTTCTTTAAAACGATTCTAAATAAGGCGGATGACGCTGAAAGATTTAAATAAAGGCGAAAAAGCGCAAATTCAAGATATTGTGACTGAGCACATTCCGTTGAAATTAATTGAAATGGGATGCTTGCCGGGCAATAGTGTGGAGTTGCTTCAGTTGGCCCCATTTAGAGATCCTATGTACCTCAACATCAATGGCAGTCATGTGGCAATTCGAAGCGAAACCGCAGCGCATATCATAATTGAGAAAGAAACCCTATGAGCAAAAACATTCAAGTTGCGCTCATCGGAAATCCCAACACGGGGAAAACTTCTGTTTTTAATCAGCTCACGGGTTTAAATCAAAAAATTGGCAATTATCCTGGCATCACGGTCGAAAAGAAAGAAGGGGTTTGCAAGCTTCCTAGAGGTGTAAAAGCACATATTTTAGATTTGCCTGGAACCTATAGCCTCAATGCAAGTTCTCTCGACGAAAGTGTTGTCATTGAGTTGATGCTGAATCAAAAAAGTAAAGATTTCCCCGACGTAGCGGTTGTGGTCTCAGACGTAGAAAACCTTAAAAGAAATCTCTTACTTTTCACCCAAATAAAAGACCTAAGAATTCCCACTATTTTGGTCATTAACATGGCCGATCAAATGAAACGCAAAGCAATATCGCTTGACATTGCGCATTTAGAAAAAACCCTAAAAACAAAAATTGCCCTGGTTAGTTGTCGCAAAAATCAGGGATTTGAATACCTCAAAGAACTGATTACGCAATATCGTAATCTTTCCGACGAACCATGTCTCGATATGTTCGAAATTGACCCAGAATATTTCGAATCTTTGCGTAAAACTTTTCCCAATCAGCTGCTCTATAAGCTTTGGCTGGTCATTGCGCAAGATGTAAACTTTGCCAAGCTAGAACGTAAACAGCTCGATCTGGTTTCTCAACAACACATGAGGCCCATGAGTTATCTTAAGCGCCTTCAGCAAAAAGAAACCATCAAGCGCTATCAATTTATCAATGGTGTCTTGAAAGAAGGCTATGTAGTGGACACAGAAAAAGCCACCGATTTAAGAAGTGTTTTAGACCGTATTCTGATACATAAGTTCTGGGGCTACATCATCTTTTTTGTGATACTCCTCACCATTTTTCAGGCCATTTTTGATTGGAGTAGTTATCCTATGGACGCTATCGATAGTGCCTTCGCTTCGATGGGAGAATGGATCAAAGTAAACCTTCCGCCAGGGCTATTCACCAATTTATTGGCCGAAGGGATTTTGGCAGGTCTTGGAGGCATTGCCATTTTTATTCCGCAAATCGCTTTTTTATTTCTCTTTATTTCCATACTCGAAGAGTCGGGCTATATGAGCCGCGTTGTTTTTCTTATGGATCGCACCATGCGACGCTATGGACTTAGCGGAAAGAGTGTAGTACCCCTCATTTCTGGAACAGCATGTGCTATTCCAGCCATTATGGCTACCCGCAATATCGAAAACTGGAAGGAGCGACTGATTACCATTCTCGTGGTGCCTTTCACCACCTGCTCCGCACGCCTCCCCGTATATTTAATCTTAATTGCCCTTGTTGTACCCAACCAAAGATTTTTAGGCATAAACATACAGGGTCTAACCCTAATGGGACTCTATTTAATAGGTTTCGGAATGGCTCTGTTATCTGCAGCTATACTCAAAAAAATATTGAAACAGCCCGATCGGGTTTCTTTTGTTGTTGAAATGCCCAATTACAAACTTCCTTTGCTTAAAAATGTTTTTTTTACGATGGTTGAAAAAACAAAATCTTTTGTGTTTGAAGCAGGAAAAATCATTTTGGCCATTTCCATTTTACTTTGGGTAATGGCATCAAATGGTCCTAAAAGCACTTTTGATGTGGCCAAAGAAAAAGCACTCACCGAAGTCCCTAATCTTGACCCTGAAGCCCATGAAAAGTGGATCAACGCCTACAAGCTTGAACACTCCTATTTGGGCGCTGTTGGCAAAACAATTGAACCGCTGCTAATGCCCCTAGGCTATGATTGGAAAATAGGAATCGCCATTGTGAGCTCTTTTGCCGCTAGGGAAGTTTTTGTTGGAACTTTGTCCACTATATACAGTGTGGGCAACGACGATGAGGTAACCATCAAAAACCGCATGGCTGCAGAAATGCGCCCCGATGGAAGTCCTTTGTTTAACTTGGCTACTGGCTTATCACTAATGATTTTTTACGCCTTCGCCATGCAATGTATGAGTACTTTGGCCATTGTGAGAAAAGAAACCAATGGATGGAAGTGGCCCGTGCTACAGCTATTTGTCATGACGTTTATCGCCTATTTATCGGCTTTTGCTACCTATCAAATCTTTTTATAGCTGTAAATGATGCAATTATTACTGACCCTTATCGCTGTTTTACTGGCCTTGGTTTATTTGATCCGAAAATTCTTATTTAAGAAAAAAGACCATTGCCAAAAAGATTGTGGCTGCCACTAATTCAGCCCAAACCTACATCAAGGATCATCATCACTACAAAGCCTATAATAAATCCAAAAGTAGCCACATCGGTATAGCGATCTAATTGCGTTTCGGGAATCACTTCTTCCACCACCACAAAAATCATGGCACCTGCGGCAAAGGCCAGGGCATAGGGGAGTAGAGGCGTAAAGAAAGAAACAGCCAAAGCACCAATGACCGCCGCAATGGGCTCTACCAAAGCCGAGGCTTGACCATACATAAAGCTCTTTCGACGACTTGCTCCTTGGCGTCGCATCGGCATGGCCACGGCTATGCCCTCAGGAAAATTTTGAATTCCAATGCCAATGGCTAGCACCAAAGCACTAGACAATGAAGCCTCGGGAATGCCTGCCGCAACGCCTCCAAACAAAACCCCAATGGCCAAGCCCTCTGGAATATTGTGGAGTGTAATGGCCAGCATAAGCAGTGTGGTTCGATGCCAAGGCGTTTTAATACCTTCGGCTTTAGATTCTTTGAAATTGATGTGTAGATGGGGTAAAATACGATCCAGTGCCAGAATAAAAAGCGCACCCAACAAAAATCCTACTGCTGCAGGGATCACTTTCACAAAGCCTTCTCCAGGGCTCATCTCAATGCCAGGCGCCAGTAAGCTCCAAAAACTGGCCGCTACCATCACGCCACCCGTAAAACCAAGCATGCCGTCGAGCCAAGCGCGCTTCATTTCCTTGAAAAAAAACACTATCGATGCCCCAAGTGCCGTGAGCAGCCATGTGAACAAGGTGGCTAAAAAAGCACCCAAAATCGGATCTATGGTTTCAAAAAATGAAAGAATTTGATCGAACATATATTAAGTTTTTTGAACGTATAAATTTGATGCAATCTGATTTGAAATGTTAAGGTGTAAGTTCCCCACGGCAATGTGCATGGATTGGTCAAAATCTTCTTTGTGAAGAACCTCAATAACATCCCCTAACGCAATCGATCTCTTGTCTAAATATTGTAAAAAACTGGGATCAGTATTTTTCACGCCAACCAAAATTGCTTCTTCGTTAACATCTAGAACAGACAATAAACTTTTGTTTTTATATTGCATCATGCCCACTTTGTTGGGAATTGGATCGCCATGCGGGTCGTGAGTGGGGTAGCGCAAAAAACGATCCAGTTCCTGTATCAATTTCTCTGAATGAATGTGCTCTAATTGTTCCGCCACTTCGTGGACTTCGTCCCAATTGAAATCTAACTTTTCCACCAAAAACACTTCCCACAATCGATGTTTTCGAATAATTTGCAAAGCTGTTTTTTGACCCGCTTCGGTGAGTTGAGTCCCCTTGTATTTTTGATATTGCACCCAATCTTTTTGATCTAGTTTTTTCATCATATCAGTAACCGAAGGTGCGCTCGTTTCAAGTTTATGGGCCAACGCGTTGGTGCTCACCAAACGGTGACCACCATCTGAAAGGTGGTATAAAGCTTTTAAATAATTTTCTTCTGAAACACTTACCATATCGTTAACAAAGTTATTAAAAATTGTATTAGCATAAAAATATTTTTAGACAAGACTAAAAAAAGATCTTTGATTAACTTTTTGTAACTTTATCAAAGATTTAATATATGTGTCAGCAAAAAGTTGATTATGTCATCGCAGGTGGTGGTGCTGCCGGTCTTCAGTTGGCGGTGGGTTTGTCTAAACATCCTGTTTTTAAAAACAAAAAGGTTTGCATTGTTGAACCCCAAGACAAAAACACAAATGATCGCACTTGGTGTTTTTGGGAAGAACAAAAAAGTCAATGGGATCCCCATGTGGCACATGCCTGGCAAAAGCTGAGTTTTCACAATAAGCAACACCATTTTGAAATGACGATGGAACCCTATAGTTACAAGATGTTGAGAAGTGGGGTGCTCTACGAAAACTGGCACAAACAAATTAAAAACAATCCAAACCTCTTTTTCTTGAAAGAGGAAGTGCTTCACTTTCAGGAAAAGAGTGACCACGTTTTGGTGCAAACAACTCACCAGCAGTTACAGGCTTCTTGGGTTTTCAACAGCATCCTAGATTGGGGTTTTCTAGAAAATCAAATCAAGTATCCGCTCTTGCAGCAGCATTTTTTAGGTTGGTTTGTGAAAACCGACAAAGATATTTTTGACCCAGCAAAAGCCACCTTTATGGATTTTTCTGTCCCTCAAAAAGGGAATACTAGATTCATGTATGTGTTGCCGAATTCAAAAAATGAAGCTTTGATTGAATACACTCTTTTCTCTTCCACTTTGTTGCCCAAACAAGAATATGAAGAGGCAATCATGGAATACTTAACGGATTTGGGGGTGGATCATTACACGATTACGGCCAAAGAACAAGGACGCATTCCAATGACGGCTTTTCCGTTTCATAAAAGAAACACAAAACGGATTTTAAACATAGGTGCGGCAGGCGGTTGGACAAAAGCCAGCACAGGATTTACATTTAAAAATTGTGAGCGAAACACGGCTGAATTAATTCAATTTCTCGAGGCTCAAAATGATTTCAGAAACTTTGGCCGTTCGAACCGATTTAGATTATATGACCTGCTATTTTTAGATGTTTTGTATCATGATAATGCCCTGGGAAGCCTTTTGTTTACTCGGCTTTTTCAACGGAATAAGCCTCAAAAAATATTTCGTTTTTTAGACGAACAAACTTCTTTTTGGGAGGAGATTCAAATCATGACTTCTTTTCCACCTCTTCTTTTTTTAAGTGCATTGTTGAAACGTTTATTTCGATGAGCTTTGTTCATCTTCAAGTTTAAGTGTTTTGTTCAAATCAAAAACCTTTTTGGCATCGTAATCAGGTTCATGAAGCATCTTCAACTGTCTGTTCAGTAGTTTTTCTTTAGATGGATATCCTTTCACAATATTTTTGTAGAGTGTTGATGTGTTGTTGGTTGGAATGTGACTCAAACACTGACCTAAGGCTGTCAGTACAGCTCTAATTTGGTTTGGGATCCACGAAATGATAGGTGTGCCACCAGTGGCCTTAGAATAGGCTGTATTTTGCATAATGTATTTTTGAACAAATTGCCAGTGGCCATTTCTAAAATAATAGATTTCTTCTATAATACCGGCCAACCAAACCAAACCAGAGGTGTTCTTGTTTTCGTTTAGCCAACCCATAAGCCCTTTGGGGTGAATCTGATGCATTTCGTTTTGGAGATCTTCAAAAAAGTTTTGAATGCAAACAGGTCTATAGGACCTTAAGTCCATAAGATAATGCGTAAGTTCATTTTCTGGGTAGTGATGAATGACCCCCGAAAAAATATCCATTGTTGGGATGATGTTGTCTTGGGCACCTGTTTGTCCTCTATATTGGCGAGGTTTTTCATCTACTCCATGATAGATGACACCATCACCAAAAATTTCTTCGTTGCCTTTAACCCCCATAATAAATACTCTAAAGTCATTATAGTGCTTCCATCTCGACGCTTGCCACATCAATTGTCGACGTTCGTTTACGGCTTTCATAGCCAAATAAGCCTGTTCAAGTGCTTCATTGAGTTGTTGGTTATTTTTGTGATTGATTTGTTGTAGGCTTTCCATAATGGCCCCAACAAGCTTTGGCGAATGCTGATTGATATCAACATGCAACATGATAAATCCTCTTTCATCGGGCATGCCTGAAAACTTCACAGCCATCTCTAAGTTTTCCCAATTCCAACCGCCTTTTGGGTCGATTTTCACATAATTTCCTAATGAATAGGCATAGTGATAGTCGAGCCATGGGAAGACTTTTAGCTTCTCGGCAACTGCACAAAAGGGCATGGCCAATTGTGCAGGCACAAATTGATTGGCTTTGCCATACTTCCCTTCTTTTAAAAAATGAAAATGTGCAGGAGACAGGGTGTAGGCAGCAGTTAAAAAAGCATAGGTCCTAAAAAGGGCTTGAAGTATAAATGGGTCTTTTTCAGTTTTTACCTCGTCTATGAAATTTGTGAGCTGAGAAATTTTAGCTTCAATTGCTCCCTCTACACCCAAAATACCCATCAATCCATCATCGGTTTGGCGTGGCAAAAAGTCTATGATTTTTTGAAGCTCCGAATATTTTTTGGGGAGTGTTTTGAGTGGATCTCTAAGCGGTAAAAAACCATTGTTGGCATTAACCTGAAAAAAACCATCAGTATAGCGTTCAAGATTCAGCATGGGCTTTTTGTTATATCTATCTCAAAAATAAAAATAAATGTTAAATTTTACAATATAAATTTTTCGGTTTCAATTCCAAAAAACAAAAAAAAATAGGCGGTAGAAATTGCTGAGGCATTGGCTATCTTTGTGCTATGTCT
>CAYZFD010000052.1:3056-9249 GCA_964477735.1 uncultured Flavobacteriaceae bacterium | reverse complement strand
CGCGCCTGCTTTGGGAGCAGGAGGTCGCAGGTTCGAATCCTGCCACCCCGACAAATGACAACAGGAATTTTCAATGAAAATTTAAGGATCTCATGAAGAATCCTTGCTCCCTGTTTTTCACTTTTCATGTAGCTCTTGAGCCCCAATGAATGGTGAGTTTAGTCCATTAGGATATTTATAAGCACGGGATGTGGCGCAGTCTGGTAGCGTACACGCATGGGGTGCGTGTGGTCGCAGGTTCAAATCCTGTCATCCCGACAAGCAGATGCCTAACTTCGAAGAAGTTGGGTGTTTTTTTTTGTAATTGAGCCAAGCTTTGCTTGTGTGAAAATTACAAATAAAATAACCACAATGCGATAGCATTTGGTATCTATTTGCAACAATAGCAATGTAAAAGGATAATCTAAATCCTGTCATCCCGACATTCTAATTTGAAAGTTTTGTAGAACATCTATTTTTCTAATCAAACTTTTTTCTGAAAGCTAAATTATTGCGTCGCTTTTTATTTAAACATTATTGGATGGAAAAGGAACTCCAAAACGCATTTTCCAATCCTTTTTTAATCTTAATTTTTCAACGTCTAAACTTATTGTGACAGTATGCTGTAAATTAATAACTAGCTCTTGAAAATTCCTCGCCTGTTTTTGTACCTTTATACAAACTTTTACTAATGCGTAAACTTATTCTATCGACACTAATATTGGGCTTTGGGATCACCTTTTCGTGCGCTCAAATAGACAATAGCATCAAAACACCCACCTCCACGCCCTACACTATTGAAGATGTGGTTAAAGAAATGGAGGTTCCTTGGGGGTTTGATTTTCTTCCAAACGGAGATTTGTTAGTCACAGAGAAGTCTGGTAAACTTTTTTTGGTTTCGAAAGGCGTAAAAAATGAAATTTCTGGCGTTCCTGCTGTGTATCTAAGGGGTCAAGGTGGCTTGATGGACGTGAAACCTCATCCAAAATTTACTGAAAACAAAATGGTATATCTCTCCTATGCAAGTCAGGAAGGTGATGGAAATGGTGGTCATACTGCGATTGGAAGAGGAATTTTAGAGGGGTTGAAACTCACCCATTTTGAAACCATTTATAAGGCCACTCCAAACACCAAAAGCGGAAGACATTTTGGTTCTAGATTGGCATTTGACGATCAGGGGTATTTATATTTTTCGATTGGTGAAAGAGGAAATCGAGACGAAAATCCCCAAAACACTTCTCTTGATGGTGGCAAGATTTATAGAATCTACGACGACGGGCGCATCCCCTCTGACAATCCATTCGTGAATGATCCTCAGGCAAAAAAAGCCATTTATTCCTATGGGCATCGCAATCCCCAAGGGCTTGTTTGGGATTCTAAAACCAAAAAACTATGGGAACATGAACATGGTCCCATGGGAGGCGATGAAATCAATGTTGTTCAAAAAGGAAAAAATTTCGGTTGGCCAAAAATTACATATGGAGTCAATTATAGTGGCACAACCATAACAGATAACAAAGCGCTTCCAGGGATGGAACAACCACTATATTATTGGGTTCCCTCAATCGCACCCAGTGGAATGGCGTTTTTACATTCAACTAAGTACAAAGGATGGAATGGTAATCTACTTATAGGATCCCTTAAATTCCAATATTTAGAGCGGCTTGTGTTAAAAAACAACAAGGTTGTCTATCGCGAAAAATTAGCAGCCGACATAGGACGTGTTAGAGATGTTGAAGTTGGCCCAGATGGACTTATTTATATTGCAGTAGAAAACAGAGGGATCGTAAAACTTGTGCCAAAATCATAGCATGAGAATAATAGGCATTGCAGGTGGCACAGGATCTGGGAAAACAAAACTTGCTCATCAAATCCCAGATTTGTTTCCTGAAATAAACACCCTAATCATATCGCAAGATGCCTATTATAAGCCACACCCTAACCTCAGTTTTGAAGCCCGTTGCCAACTTAACTTCGACCACCCAGATGCGCTTGACTTTGACTTAATGTTTGCTCAAATTGAAACCCTAAAAAAAGGAAAAAAAGTGGCCCAACCCATCTACGATTTCGGCTCTCATGAGCGTTGTCAAGAAACTCAAATCATTCACCCTCCAAAACTGCTCATCATTGAAGGAATTTTAATTTTCACCTCGCCCCAAATAAGAAACTTAATGGATTATAAAATTTATGTAGAGGCCAATCCACAACAACGACTTGCTCGCCGCCTAAAGCGAGATATAGAAGAAAGAAATCGCACCCAAGAAGAAGTTCTGCTGCGCTATGAATCTACCCTAAAACCGATGCATGACACCTATATTGAGCCTACAAAAAAATTTGCCGATTGGATTATGAAAAACAACACCAACACCCCTATGCCAGTTGAAGAAGTTAAAGCTAGAATCCAATCTCTACTCAATAAAACTAAGATAGATGAAGCAATTGTTTAACAAAAGATGGTTTAAAATTCTAAGTAATTTTTATGTGCTCATCACCTTGATTTTTATCCTTTGGATGTTATTTCTCGACACCAACTCCTGGCTCATTCACAGAAGGCTTAACAAAGAAATCAAACAACTCGAAAATCAAAAAACACAATTAGAAAAAGAAATCGCTTCAGACAAGCAAACATTAAAAGAGCTCAGTGATCCTGCCTCGCTAGAAAGATATGCTAGAGAGAAACACTTTATGACCAAAGAAAATGAAGATCTTTTTCTTATTGAATTTCAAGACAGTGTGAAAGTTCAAAAAGAATAGTAGATTGTGACTTTACTTCCACTTTTTTTAAAGCACAATTAGTCGTATTTTTACACTGTCTTAAACCACTACAATGGGCAAAATCTTAGCCATAGCAAACCAAAAAGGGGGAGTTGGAAAAACCACTACCGCAGTAAACCTAGCGGCCTGTTTGGGTGTATTGGAAAAAAATGTACTGCTTATTGATGCCGATCCCCAAGCCAATGCCACTTCCGCTCTAGGAATCGACACAGAAACAGTCGAAATTGGCACCTATCAATTGCTAGAACACACCGCGACCCCTAAAGAAGCAATTCTCAAAACAAATGCACCAAACGTTGACATCATTCCAGCGCATATTGATTTGGTTGCGATCGAAATTGAACTTGTTGACAAACCAAAGCGAGAATACATGCTAAAAACAGCCTTAGCAACCGTGGCCGACAACTACGATTTCATACTCATCGACTGTGCGCCTTCTTTGGGATTATTGACTGTGAATTCGCTAACAGCTGCCCATGCTGTTATCATACCGATTCAATGTGAATATTTTGCACTTGAAGGTCTGGGCAAACTACTCAACACAATTAAAAGCATTCAAAAACTACACAACACAAATCTTTGCATAGAAGGACTTTTACTCACCATGTATGATTCCCGATTAAGACTTTCCAATCAAGTTGTTGAAGAAGTTAAGAAACATTTTAAAGAGATGGTTTTCAAAACAATCATTACGCGAAACGTCAGGCTTAGTGAAGCACCCAGTCATGGCGAAAGCATCATCCATTATGACGCCTCGAGCAAAGGGGCCAACAGCTATCTTAAACTGGCACAAGAAGTGATAAACAATAATTAATGGCTAAAGCAACAAAAAAACAAGCACTTGGGCGTGGTTTATCAGCCTTATTAAACAATCCGTCTGAAGACATCAATTCAGCGCAAGACACTCATGCCGATAAACTCATTGGCAATATCTTGGAGATTCCTTTAAAACAAATTGAAGTCAATCCATTTCAACCAAGAACCCAGTTTAATGAAGAGCGATTAACCGAACTCGCAAATTCCATCAAAGAACTTGGAATTATTCAACCGATCACTGTTCGAAAACTTGGTTTTCAATCCTTCCAACTTGTTTCGGGTGAAAGGCGCTTTAGAGCTGCAAAATTGATCGGATTAGAAAGTTTGCCCACTTTTGTTAGAATTGCCAACGATCAAGAATCTTTGGAAATGGCCTTGGTGGAAAACATTCAAAGGCAAGACTTAGACCCTATCGAGGTAGCACTTTCCTATCAACGTTTGATTGAAGAAATTGGACTTACGCAAGACGAAATGAGTGAACGCGTGGGTAAAAATCGGTCAACGATCTCTAACTATATGCGTTTGCTAAAATTAGATCCACTCATTCAAACAGGGATGCGTGATGGATTTTTGAGCATGGGCCATGGACGGGCACTCATCAATATTGAAAATCATAAAGATCAGTTAGCCTTATACGAAAAAATATTGGCCAAAGGGCTTTCGGTTAGAGCTACAGAAGCAGAAGTGCAAGCTCTAAGAAATCCCAAAGATATTCTTCAAAAAACTGTTGAAAACCCTTATAAAGAAACAGAAAAAACTTTAGCTAAAAAGTTAGCACTACCCGTTTCAATCTCGAAAGGAAAACAAGGTCGTGGCAAAATTTCTATCTCCTTTGCTGATGAGGAAGAATTGCAAACCATTATCCAAAAACTCAGCGGTGCTTAACAGGGTTTTATTGTTGATATGTTTGTTTTGGAGTGGCCTAATGTTAGGGCAGTCCATAGACAGTTTACAGAGAACAACAAACAATATTGACCCACTTTCACCGGCCAAAGCTGCCTTTTATTCCGCAGTAATTCCTGGTTTGGGACAAATTTACAACAAGCGCTATTGGAAAGTTCCACTGGTCTATGCTGCCCTTGGAACTTCGATTTATGCCTACAATTTTAATCAAAAGAATTACAACCGATATCGTGATGCCTACAAAAGAAGATTGGCAGGTTTTAATGACGACGAATTTCAAAACCTAATCACCAATGACGATCGGCTCATAGACGGTCAAAATTTCTATAAAAAAAATCGAGACCTTTCGATGGTATTCATCATCGGATTCTACATTCTAAACATCATTGATGCCAATGTAGACGCTCATTTAAAACAATATAACGTTGGCGACGACCTCAGTTTCTCACCAATTTTAGAACCAAATTTATCAGGAAATGGTCACCACTATGGTCTGGCGATTCATCTGACATTAAATTAAAATATATGATTAAAATTGCCTTATTGGGTTATGGAAGAATGGGAAAAGCAATAGAAAAAATTGCTTTAGATCGTGGGCATCAGATTGTTTGTAAAATCGATAAAGACACACCCGCAATTGGATTAGAGCTTGCCGAGGTGGCCATCAATTTTAGTGTTCCCGATGCTGCGGTGAACAACATCAAAACCGCTTTCGATTTGGGTGTGCCAGTAGTCTGTGGAACTACAGGTTGGCTGGCGCACAAAAAAGATATTGAAAACTTGGCCATAAAGAAAAATACCGCTTTTTTATATGCCTCAAATTTCAGTTTGGGCGTAAACATTTTTTTTCACCTCAACCGCAAATTAGCTCAATTGATGAACGGTCAAAACCAGTATGAAATCAAGATGGAAGAAATTCATCATACCCAGAAATTAGATGCACCAAGTGGAACTGCCATCACACTTGCCGAAGGAGTCATTGAAAATAGTAATTATGAACGGTGGGAATTAAAAAAGAGTGACCTAAAAAGCATTCCCATAACGGCAATTCGAGAAGACGAGGTGCCTGGTACGCATAAAGTGAGCTATGCATCGTCAGAAGATCAAATTGACATCATCCACACAGCACACAATCGACAGGGATTTGCGCTTGGTGCCGTCATTGCTGCAGAATGGCTGGCAGGAAAAAAAGGTGTTTTCTCAATGGATGATGTGTTAAACATCAGTTAACACCCGCTTGACAACTTAATTATTTATCTATTTTAGCATTAAAATCATATAGAAATGACTTCAACAAATTGGCTTATTTTTATCCTAATTGTTCAGCTTATTCATGGGCTTGGTACTTGGAAGCTTTATAAAAAAGCTGGGTTTGACAGTTGGAAAGCCTTTGTGCCTGTTTACAATGCTGTGATTTTAATGAAAATAATCAACCGCCCTACATGGTGGACGGCACTACTTTTTATTCCCATCATTAACCTCATTATGTTCCCTGTTGTTTGGGTTGAAACTGCCAGAAGTTTTGGAAAAAATACCTGGAAAGACACCCTATTTGCGGTTGTATCCCTCGGGTTTTATTTATACTATCTTAATTATTTTTTAGAGCTTTCGCATCTTCCCGATCGCAGCATTCATCCAAAATCGGGTTGGGGCGAAACCACAAGTTCTACCCTATTTGCCGTTGTGGTAGCTACCTTAGTGCACACCTACTTCATGCAAC
>CAYZFD010000052.1:0-2956 GCA_964477735.1 uncultured Flavobacteriaceae bacterium | reverse complement strand
ACCTTAGTGCACACCTACTTCATGCAACCTTATATCATCCCCACTGGTTCGTTGGAAAAATCATTGCTAATTGGAGACTTCTTGTTTGTGAGCAAGTTTCATTACGGAGCACGAGCCCCTCAAACTGCTGTATCCTTCCCAATGGTGCATGACACCATCATTGGAACTGGGGTTCGTTCCTATCTCAAAAAACCACAGATACCCTATTTTAGACTTCCAGGCATTCAGGAAATTAAGCGAAATGATATCGTTGTTTTCAGTTGGCCCGCCGATACCGTTCGCCAATTTTTTGTAAAAGAAAAAGGCGTAGATAAGCCTATAGACAAAAAATCTAACTATGTTAAGCGTTGTGTTGGCTTGGCGGGTGACACCTTAGAAATTCGTGATGGATTTGTGTATATCAACAATCAAAAAACCGTGCTTCCCGATCGTGCCGAACCCCTATATGGCTACACCCTCTATGGAAGTAAAGGCATTTCATCAAGAAAACTCATGGAGGCTGGATTGAATGATTTAAACCGCACCTATAGAGTCAACAACATTAGTCAAGCTGTTTTCAACACTTTGCAACCCTATCTTCTAGGAATTTCAAACAACGACCCCAATGATTTTAGGGTAATGACAGGCGCTAAGGGCATACCTGCCTCTGTGCTTCGATCTTCACGCATTAGCGTGGCTGAAATTCTTGAAACTCGTAAATCTGTTTTCCTTACACTCAAAGAAGCTGAAAAAGTGAGGCAAATGACAGGGATAGATAGTGTGGTGCGCAACATCAACAAACAAAAAACATATAACACTAGCTTTTTTCCAAATGACAATCGCTATAATTGGAATGAGGACAATTTCGGCCCAATCGTACTGCCCAAAAAGGGAGCTAAAGTTCAATTGACAAAAAACAATATGCCACTCTACAAAAAAATCATTCAAGATTATGAAAAGAATGATTTAAAATGGGAAAATGGTCAGTTTATCCTCAACGGAAAGCCTACAAACAACTATAGCTTTAAGCAAAATTATTACTGGATGATGGGCGACAATCGGCACCGATCTGAGGATAGTCGATATTGGGGATTTGTTCCTCAAGATCATATTGTTGGAAAGCCTGTTTTCATTTGGATGAGTATTGATGGAATCAACGATGGCATAAAAAACTGGAAAATACGCTGGGATCGTGTTTTTTCTACAGTCGGTCTCTCTGGAGAGCGCAAATCCTACAGATGGCATTTTGCGGGTTTTGTTGCCCTCTGGTATGGCTTTTCTTGGTTTAGAAAACGCAAAAGTAAACGATCACTAAAATCTTGAAAACCCTCTATATTTCTTCATACTTTGCACCAGTTACCCATTGGATTCCTATGGCTAATGGAGATGAAATTATGTGGGAAAACCATGATCACTATCAAAAACAAACCTACCGAAATCGAATGTATATTTATGGTGCTAATGGCCCACTTATGCTAAGTATTCCCATAAAACACCTAGGGAAAGAAGGGCACCAGAAAACAAATGCGGTGAAAATTGAAAACGCCTTTCCTTGGCAACAACAACATTGGAAATCCATAGAAACAGCCTATAGGGCTTCGCCATTTTTTGAATTTTATGAAGACCAAATCAAGCCATTGTATAATCAACAATTTGAAAAACTATTCGACTTCAACCTTGCTTGTTTTCGTGTGGCAACTAAACTTTTAGGCTTTGAAGATACCCTAGGATTCACTTCCCATTATGAAAAAACAATTCAAAAATTCAACGACCAAAGATCATTAATCAATGCAAAAAGCATTGCTGGAACAACACACACCCCCTACTATCAGCAATTTGAAAACAAACATGGGTTTATTTCGAACCTAAGTATTCTTGATTTGATATTTCACGAAGGCACCAACGCCGTCAATTGCCTTCAAAAAATAGCATAAACCTCATATAACTGGTATGATTTTTGATGCCTCAAAAATGATCATAAAACCTACTTATAAATGAAACCTCTCTTATTGACCCTAATCCTTTTTAGCTTTTTAGCGAGGTCACAAAATTGGATATACTCTTTCGATGACGCACAACGTCTTGCCCTAAGCACAAACAAACCCATTGTAATTGACTTTTGGGCTTCATGGTGTGGACCTTGTATAAAAATGGATGAAGAAGTTTGGAAAAACCCTGAGCTGGAATCCTTATTAGATCAATTTGTGCTTTTAAGAATTGATTTTGACAGCAATAAATTGCTCGTTACTAAGTTTGGAGTAAACGCAATTCCCACGATCTTTATAAGCGATGGAAACGGAACCGTTTATTTTAGTAAACGTGGTTATTTAAACTCACAAGGCACCATCAATTTGCTCAAGGAAAATCAATTGAATTTTGGGTTTTTAAGGGAAGCAAGTGTAGCATTTTACAACAATAACACCGCTGAAAATGCCCATAAAATCACTTTTAAATACCTTAACTTGTCACTTTATGCCAACTCGAAAACCAAGCAAAAACTTTTATCATTGGCCAAAAAATATCTCAAAAAAAGTGATTTGTTAAATCACAAAAAGAACAAGACACACACGATTGATAAACAAGAACATAAAATGCTTTCAATACTTCACCACTTCTACTCAAACAAAGTCTCAAAAGCTCAAAAAAGCATGAAAACTTTCGTTGAAAACGACATTGAACCCAGGAATATCAGATTGTTCTATTTTTTAAAATCGATTGAAAACAAAACCGACAATTCACAACATTGGCATAAGAAATTGACTCAAATTGGTGGCGGAAGCTATTATTTAAAACTTCTTAAAAAATATAAAGAAAAAAGCAGGCCATAAGCCGGATTCTGTCGTGTCCTATCATTTATCTAGGCAGCCAATTGCTAAGCTGCTCAAACCGCCTACCCCCCAATATCGAACGAGCCGCTCTCAAGCACTGGTATAGTTGGCGTTGCACCGCATAGAGTTTACCTGATTTCACTACAGCC
>CAYZFD010000051.1:0-9424 GCA_964477735.1 uncultured Flavobacteriaceae bacterium | reverse complement strand
TACAATCTAAATCTATATTTCTCAGAAAAAATCTCCTGAAATACATCCATATGGCCAAAGCAGGCCACACAGGAGGCAGCCTTTCTTGTGTAGATATTTTAAATGTTCTGTATAATCGAGTCCTCAATGTCGATCCTAAAGATTTTAAAAATCCTTCAAGAGATCGATACATTCAAAGTAAGGGGCACTGCGTAGAAGCCCTTTTTGTAACCTTAGCAGATAGCGGGTTCTTCCCAGAATCTGATTTAGAAACACTCTGCCGGTATCAGTCGCACTATATAGGTCATCCAACAAAAAAAATCAATGGTGTTGAGCAAAACACAGGAGCTCTAGGGCATGGTTTGCCCATTTGTGTTGGAGAAGCCATTGCTGCAAAATTAGACCAGAAAACACACCGCATCTTTACGCTGTTGGGAGATGGAGAATTGGTGGAAGGCTCCAACTGGGAAGCATTTTTATCAGCAGCGCACTATCAGTTAGATAACCTATATGCCATCCTGGATTATAACAAACAGCAAATAACAGGAAGCAATTCGGAGGTAATGAATACAGCATCACTTAGAGAAAAATTAGAGTCCTTTGGCTGGTCCGTTAAAGAAGTTAATGGTCATGATGTTGGCGAATTAGAACTTGCACTTAACAATGGTCCAATTGAAAAAAACAAGCCATCTTTTATCATTGCGCACACTGTTAAGGGAAAAGGGATAAGCTATATGGAAGGACAAATAAAATGGCATCATGGCGTTCCTAGTGATGAACAATATGCACTGGCCATAAAAGAATTGGATGAAGCTGAAGCGCTAATTTAAAGATCAATGGAGTTAGATAAAATAGAAGAAAAAGATCTAAAAATGGGTAAGGCCAATCAAGAGGTCTTCGCTGAAACTTTACAATCACTGGCCAAAACCAACCATAATATTATTGCCGTTACCAGTGATTCTCGTGGCTCTGGAAAATTAGTTCCCTTTGCAAGTAACTATCCCTCCCAAATTGTAGAAGTTGGAATCGCCGAACAAAATTTAGTGGGTGTGGCTGCAGGTCTAGCCTCGGCAGGAAAGACAACTTTTGCAGTCTCTCCCGCCTGTTTTTTAAGTGCTCGTGCATTAGAGCAAATAAAAAATGATGTTTGCTATTCAGACAATCCCGTTGTTTTGGTTGGCATTAGTGCTGGCGTTAGTTATGGTGCACTTGGTACAACCCACCACAGCCTTCACGATTTTGCAGCCTTAAGAGCTATAAACAACATGACAATTGTTGCTCCCGCAGACAATTTCGAATCCGAGCAGGCCGTAATTTTGGCCAGTCAAAGCAAAACACCTGTTTATTTACGTTTCGGCAAAAAACCCATGCCTTTTCTAAATAAAACTGCCCAAAAATTTGAATTCGGAAAAGGACGCGTCATTCAGTCTGGTGATGATTTCACCATTATCGCTTCTGGAGAAACGACCTACCCGGCTTTGTTAGCCGCTCAAAAACTTGAAAAAGCGCATCAAATAAAAGTCACAGTGGTAAGTATGCACACCATTAAACCTTTAGACGTAGATTTAATTGAAAAATTAGCTTCTAAAGGAAACCCTATTGTAACTGTTGAAGAACACATGGTTAACGGAGGCTTGGGAGAAGCCTGTGCCGCTCATTTACTTCAAAACGGGTTTTCAAACCCATTTAAAATTATGGGAATTCCCGATGAATATACAGTAACGGGATCCCAATTAGAAATATTTAACCATTATCAAATTTCAGAAGATGGTATTTATAAAACTTGCTTAGATCTCATTCGTCAAAAACAAAATTGATTTCAATGACTCACTCAACTTCGTCCTTCCTTTTTAAAAAAATATTCGTAATCCTGATGGTTATTACTTTTTTTGGCTGTGGGAATAACAAAACCAAAACGGAGAAAAAAATAGCAGTTGTTGTTTCCACTTTAAACAACCCGTGGTTTGTTGTTTTGGCAGAAGCCGCTGCCGAAAAAGCAAGAATTCTTGGCTATGAAGCTACTATTTTTGATTCTCAAAACAACACCTCAAAAGAAACTGAGCATTTTGAAAATTTAATGGCTGCGGGCTATAGCGCAATCGTTTTCAATCCCACAGATTCTGAAGGTTCGGTTTCGAACGTTAAGCGTGCCAAGGCTGGTGGAATCCCAACTTTTTGTATGGACAGAGAGGTCAATGCACTAGATGCCGCTACTTCTCAAATTATTTCAGATAGTTTTTCGGGCTGTGTAGAACTCGGTGAATATTTTGTGCGACAGTTGAACAAAAAGGGGAAATATGTAGAATTGTTAGGTTTGGTGGGTGACAACAACACTTGGAATCGATCTAAAGGGTTTCATAGTGTTGTAGATCATTTCCCAGACTTAAAAATGGTGGCCCAACAAAGTGCAGATTTTGATCGAAATAAAGCCCTTGAGGTCATGGAGTCAATATTGCAGTCCAACCCTGAAATTGATGCTGTTTTTTGTGGCAATGATGCCATGGCTATGGGTGCCTATCAAGCCTTGGTGGCCTCGGGAAAAGCCAACAAAGTAATGGTTTTTGGGTTTGATGGATCTGATGATGTTTTAGCCGCGATTAATGACAAAAAAATTAAAGCCACCGTACTTCAATCTCCAAAAAAAATTGCACAAACGGCGGTTGAGCTTGCAGACCTCTACATGAAAGGAAAGAGAGATTTTAGCCAAAAAACACCTTTAGCCGTAACACTCATCACGCAAGACAATATTCTTAATTTGAAAACCAACAATGCTAATCAACCATGAAAAAGCCTATAAAAACACTCGTCATAGTCTTAGCCGTTGGCATTTCAGCTTATAATGCCATTTTTATAGAGCCATTAGATGCTTATCATTTCAATAATAACAAATCTGCCCTAGGCATTGAGTTTTTGGTTGAAGATTTTATTGCCAACAAAATTGAAAGCATTTCTGCCCTCAACACCATTACATTTTTGGCTGAAATTTCTTCTAATCCAATCGATTATTCGCTTAAAAATGGCAAAAAACTTGGCATTAGCGACGATTACAATTTTATCGTTGAAGGTCAAGGAAAAGTGATTTCAATTGAAGAAGAAAATATAATTCTAGAATTGAATCACGCCGAAAAGCAAAACATTCGCCTCGCTATAGATTTTATTTTTGGCAATGCCATAAGAGACGGAAGTGGAATAGCAGACATTGGGAATTTCCAAAACACTATGGATTTCAATACCATTTCTGTGCTATTAAATAATTTTGTTAGAGAAAAAATTGTTCCCCCATTTCAATCAGAAGTTAGGGCAGGATCTGTCGTTTATTTTAAAGGTGCTGTAAAAGTTAACGCCAAATCTCCAAATACAGAAACGTTAAGAGTTATTCCGTTGCAGCTGAACTTCAAATCTTAAGCCGTGGAACAAAATCCAAAAGTCCTTTTAGAAGCCAAGAATATAACCAAAAAGTTTGGTCATGTCGTGGCACTAAACAATATCACGCTCGAGGTTCATGAAGCAAAAGTAAATGTGATCGTGGGCGAGAATGGGGCTGGGAAATCTACTTTGATGAAAATTTTATCGGGTGTTTATTCCGATTTTGATGGAGAACTTTTTTATCAAAATAGAGCAGTTCGTTTTAGTAACCCCAAGGAAGCCATGAAAAATGGCATTGCCATCATTCACCAAGAATTGAATTTAATTCCTTATTTAAGTATAGCCGAAAACATATTTTTGGGCAGAGAACTACACAATAAATTTGGGTTTTTGGACACCAAACTTATGCATGAAAAAACGAAAGCCTTGCTCTCTCGCCTAGATTGTAGTTTAGACCCTAAAACATTGATTTCAGCACTTAGAGTGGGAGAGCAACAGCTTGTAGAGATCGCAAAAGCCCTATTAGAAAAAGCCAAACTCGTTATCATGGATGAACCCACTTCTGCCATTTCTGAGGCTGAGGTTTCATCTCTTTTTAAAATCATCAAGACCCTTAAAAAAGAAAAGGTTTCCATTTTATATATCTCCCATAAATTAGACGAACTTTTCGAAATCGCCGATCGGTTTTTGGCCCTAAGAGATGGAAACATGGTTGGAAGTCTAGAAAACGTCAATGATGTTAAAAAAGATCAATTGATAAAACTGATGGTCGGAAGAGATGTTCAATATCAACACCCCAAAAGCAATGCCAATATTGGAGAAGAGATCTTGAGGGTTGAAAATGTTTCTCTTCCTAAAAAGTTACACAGTTCTTCGGGCTACTTCTTTCAAGACATTAGTTTCAATCTTAGAAAAGGTGAAATCCTAGGTTTGTTTGGATTAATGGGTGCTGGTAGAACTGAACTTTTAGAAAGCATTTTTGGTTTACATTCTAAATTCATGCAGGGTTCTGTTTATATCGACAACCAAAAAGTTCAAATTAAATCAGTCATGGATGCTGTTAAACACGGGCTCGGTTTGGTTCCTGAAGATCGCAAAGAGAATGGTTTGGTTTTGCAAATGGGAATCGATAAAAACATTAGTATGGCCAGTATTCAGCAAGTTGTTAAGAACAAGCTTTTAAATGCAACTCTAGAATCTAAGTTGTCGAAAAAATACATAGACGCCCTCCAAATCAAAACCTCATCTGAAAAATTTTTGACAAAAAACTTGAGTGGTGGAAACCAACAAAAAGTTGTATTGGCAAAATGGTTAGCCACCACCCCAAAAGTCTTGTTTTTAGATGAACCCACTCGCGGCATCGATGTAAAAGCCAAAAATGAAATTTACGGTCTCATACAAGATTTATCTAACATGGGTTTAGGTATAGTTGTCGTTTCCTCTGAACTTCCTGAAATTATGGCCATTTCAGATAGAATATTGGTGTTAAGCAATGGGCGTATGAGGGGAGCATTTTTAAAAGAAGATGCTCAAGAAGAAGCCATTTTGGAGGCCGCCATCCAATAACAACCATCAAGACAAATTAGAACAAAAAACATTAAAATGACAGATGTAAAAAATATTTTAGTAAGGTTTCAATCGATTGTTGCACTAGTAGTGTTGTGCTTTGTTTTATCGATTATGTCAGAGAAATTCCTTACTGTAGAAAATGGCTGGAATATCATGAGACAAATCTCCATTAACGTCTGTATTTCTGTTGGGATGACTATGGTGATCCTAACCAAAGGGATCGATCTTTCTGTTGGTTCGATTCTAGCCTTTAGTGGCGCTGTTGCTGCAGCGCTGCTTAAGCATGGCATTGAATGGCCGATGGCCAATACCTTTATTGGTTTTACGGTTTTTGGGGCATTGCTAGCAGGTGTAGGCGTTGGTGGCGCATTAGGGGCCTTTAATGGCTGGATGATTACGCGTTTTAGAGTCCCCCCATTTGTAGCCACCTTAGCCATGCTCACTATGGCCCGAGGGGCCACCATGCTTTGGACAGGTGGTTTTCCCGTCACTGGTTTAGGCCATTCATTTGGATTTATTGGAACCGGATGGTTTTTGGGAATTCCTATGCCCGTTTGGATCACCGCCATTGTTGTAGCCATTGCTGTTCTGATTACAAAAAAAACAACTTTTGGAAGGCATATATATGCGATAGGAGGTAATGAAAGTGCCGCCAAACTATCAGGGATTAACATTCAAAAAGTAAAAATTTGGGTATATATTATTGCTGGAGCCTTGGCTGCTGTTGGTGGAATAATCTTAACCTCTCGTTTAGATTCTGCCCAACCCAATGCTGGGATGAGTTATGAGTTAGATTCTATTGCTGCAGTGGTGATTGGTGGTACATCGTTGTCGGGTGGAAGGGGATCAATAATGGGCACTGTTCAGGGAGCCCTAATAATAGGTGTTTTAAATAGCGGGTTAGTGTTGCTCAATGTTTCTCCATTTTGGCAGCAAATGGTTAAAGGTGGTGTGATTTTGATTGCTGTTATTTTGGATAAAATCAATCATCCACAAGAAAACTAATGGGCTTAAACATTTATGAAAAAAACATTTATACTCTCAATCGACCAAGGTACTAGCGGCACAAAAGCCATCATTTTTGATGGCCTAGGAAATATAGTTTTAAAAACCACTGAGCCTCTAAAATCTTTCTACCCGAAAGCCCACTTTGTTGAGCAAGATCCTTTGGAGATATATCAATCTGTTATAAAAGCCGTAAAAAACTGTTTATTAGCATTTGAGAAAAAATTTCCAAAAGAGATAAACAACATCATTTCTTGTGGCATCTCCAATCAGAGAGAAACATTTGTGCTGTGGGATCAACATGGAAATCCGCTTCACAATGCAGTGGTTTGGCAATGTAAAAGATCGAATAGCATTTGTGAAGCACTAATGGATAGAAAACTAGAGTCCGTTGTTCATTCCAAAACGGGTCTCACTATTGATCCATATTTTTCTGCCACAAAAGTCATGTGGCTCAATGAAAATAATGAGGGGGTTAAAAAAGCTATTGATGCCGGCAATGCCTTCTTTGGAACTGTAGATACCTGGTTGGTTTATAAACTCACTAACGGAAAATGTTTTAAAACAGATCACACTAATGCATCTAGAACCTTGTTCTATAACATATACGATTTAAAGTGGGATCATGAGTTATTACAACAATATGGTCTAGAGAAATTAAATCTCCCAGAAGTTGGCTGCTCATCGGATTCTTTTGGTGTCACTACGTTTGAAGGTGCTCTAAATAACAGCATTCCCATAACAGGAGTTATTGGGGATTCTCAAGCGGCATTTTTTGGAGAGGAATGTTTTGCTGTAGGAATGGCCAAGGCTACTTTAGGAACTGGTTGCTCCATTTTATGGAACACAGAAAAGTTGTCAGAAAACCCTAAAAACGGTATGCTCACAACAATAGGCTGGAGCTTGAAGGGTGAGGTAAATTATGCGCTAGAAGGTATTATTGTCAGTTGTGGATCGACCATAGAATGGTTAAAAAATCAACTCACTGCATTTGAATCTTATGAAGAAATTGAACCTATGGCAACTTCAATAGAATCTAATCAGGGGGTGTATTTAGTTCCGGCATTTAGCGGCATGGGGGCACCCCATTGGCAAAAAAACTGGAAAGCTTCCGTTCATGGATTAACTTTTGGAACCACCAAAGCACATTTACTCAGAGCAGGTTTAGAATCGATTGCCTTTCAAATTAAAGACGTTATTCAGTCTATAGAAAAGGAAACCGACACCTCCTTGAAAGCCCTGAAAGTCAACGGAGGGATTACTGCTAATACGTTTCTCATGCAGTTTATAGCCGATTTGCTAAACAGACCCTTAACAACTGTTGGGATTGCTGATGTTTCTGCCTGGGGCGCAGCCTTAATTTCTGGTATTGGTGCTCATGTTTGGAAGGACATTAATGCATTGCCCAAATTGCCAAACAATGCCGCTAAAACTTACAGCCCAAACAAATCCAATGCGTTGGTGCATGAAGCCTATTTAGGTTGGACACACATTATCCGTCATAGAAAAGACGAAGTCGTTTAGAGGTTACTTTAGACCAGTAATTTGTTATTGAATCACTAATTTTTGAGTGCGAATCACCAACTTATTCTTTGGATCAATAATTTGAAGAATAACCACTCCTTTAGCGTTTACTTTTACTTCATTAATGGCATTGGCTTTAATTCGTCCTTCTGAAATCTGCTTTCCTGAAATGTCGCTGATACTGTATTGGGCATCAAAATCAATATGTTGCAAATTGATGTAAAAAGTACCTTTGTTGGGAATCGGATATACGCTTAATTTTCCAAGATCAAGCTGTTGGGCTGATAAAAACGAATAGCCGTTTATGGTGTTTACCTTTCGAGTCATGCTGTCGCCTTGGGCGTCTGTAACCGTAAATGTAAAAGAGCCTAAGCCATAACTCGTGGGCGTATATTGAACAACATTTCCTGTCAATTGCGCAGTACCCTTCACCACATTAGAAAGTGTATAGGTAACCCCACTTGTGAAACCTTGTGAAAGTTTTTGAATGTCAATTTGAATCTGTTCTCCAGTATTAGAAGTGAAATGAGGAAGACTCATCCATTGCAAATAGTAATCAAGGTTTGTGTAGCCATCTCGATTGTCATCGGCATTCGAGTCTGAAAAATCTCCAACTGTTGAATTGGGATTGGTACCAATGATGAACTCATACCAATTTGGCAATCCATCAAGATCAGCATCCCAATCATTGGGTCTAGATATGGTGGGGTAGTTCTCATACCCCCCTGAATCTGCTTCATTATCTGGGAAACCTTTTTTGTTGGTAACACTACCTCTAACCGTGTAGTTGCCCGCCAAAGTTTCTTCAATCATTCTTTGATCATGATCGTCAAAAGCTGGCTGCGTACAACCTACATCAGACAGTACAAGTTTGTAGGCGTGCTTGGCTGATTGGGTCGTTACATGAGAGTCAAAAAATGGTGCGTCAACAAATGTTTCATAGGTCTTTGTTGCCCCATTGGTATATCGATCTCTTCTGCCATATTCCTGATTTGATTCATCAAAAAAACCAGGCATAGTGTTTCCTGCAAAATAGACTTTTTGCGTCCCTAAACCAATGTTTTCATGTTCCGCTGTTAAGGCATAACGTGAGAGTTGCATCCCTGGTCCAGGCTTGTAATAGTTGCCTACAAAATTGACCTCCATAGCACCTCCATCTGTGGTTCTATTTCCCCAGTTATATACAATGTTATTGGTGATATCTAATCTTCCTGAAGCATAACCGCTACCATCTAAGCCACCTGCCAAACTCCAGTTTCTTCCATAATTGTGTGCCAAAAGGTTGTGGTGGAAGCTTCCCACATCACCGCCAATAGAAGCTGCGTAACCGTGTTCGGTCCCCATTGGATAGTTTTGGTGTCCTGCTGCGTTTAAAGCTTCTGAAATTAACGTTCTTTGAAGGGTAATGTTATGCGCTCCTCGAGAGCTAAAGGCTTCGTCGATCGTCCAGCTGATTGAGCAGTGGTCAACAATACTATAATTAGCCCCAGTTAGCCCCATACCATCAAAGGTTTTTCCTCCACCTAATCGAACTCTAAGGTGTTGCACAACGTTATCATCTCCCGTAATTCCTAAAGGAGCCGCGCGAATGGTGATTCCTTTTCCTGGCGCGGTTTGTCCAGCAATGGTTACATAGGGTGAATTCGAAACCAAACGAGATTCTAATCTTATTAGCCCAGAAACATTAAAGACAATAGTTCTGGGTCCAATGTCGTTGGTCACGGCCTCTCGCAAACTTCCAGGTCCGCTGTCATTTAGGTTAGTTACAACAACAACTTTGCCGCCACGGCCGCCACGCGCAAAGCGCCCATATCCCTCTGCACCCGGAAAAGCCAATTGCGCAGGCCGAAATCTCCAAACATTACCCTTCTCAATAGTGTTGTTGGCCAATACTTCATCAACTCTCCAATAATAGGTGTCACCCGAATAAAGATTATTGACCACATATGAAGTGTTTGCCAAAGATTGGTTGCCTTTAAAG
>CAYZFD010000050.1:4821-9526 GCA_964477735.1 uncultured Flavobacteriaceae bacterium | reverse complement strand
TTTCTGCCATAGAAACACCAAATCGGTTGAGCAAATTTGAAAATATAGTATTGGGCTTCAATAATTTAGAAGATTATTTGGCTTCTTCCTCCTATCTAGGTGCGATTATTGGACGTTTTGGTAATCGGATTGCAAAAGGCACATTTGAATTGGAAGGTAAACCCTATATATTGGCGCAAAACAATGGCAAAAACCACCTGCATGGTGGCAATAGGGGGTTTGATCAAGTTTTGTGGAAAGTGCAAATCGATCATCAACAAAACAGTCTGGGTTTTGAATACAAATCTGTTGACAACGAAGAAGGGTATCCTGGAACCCTAGACGTTCGCGTAACCTACCTTCTCGATGACAATAACAGATTGAAAATTAACTATCATGCAACAACTACCAAAACAACAATACTCAATTTAACCCAGCATAGTTACTTCAATTTATCAGGAAACTTTAGAGCTCCCATTTTGGATCATCAACTTCAAATGGAGGCCAAACACTACCTCCCTGTTGATGAAAGTTGCATTCCCACTGGGCAAATTGAGAAAACAAAAGATACCCCTTTTGATTTTAGTGTTCCCAAAACAATTGGGCAAGACATTCATAGGGTGCACCCACAGCTGAAGATTGGAAACGGTTTTGACCATTGCTTTGTCTTGGACAACAACAAAACCCTAAAAAAAGTGGCACAATTAAGTCATCAACTATCTGGTCGAAGCATGGCAGTTTGGACAGACCAACCTGGGATGCAACTCTATACTGGAAACTATCTAGACCAGAGTTTTTTGACCAATGGCAAAAGAGCTTGGGAAAACAGAAGTGGGGTTTGTTTCGAGACCCAACACTATCCCGACAGCCCAAATCAAACACATTTTCCGTCCCCTGTTTTAAGGCCAGGAGAAGTCTTTTCATCAGATACTTATTTTGAATTTTTAACCATATAACCCATAAAAAATGATTTTAGTAACCGGAGGTTTAGGATATATTGGTTCCCACACCACTGTTGAACTTCTTGAAAATGGTAAAGAAGTTTTAGTGGTTGACGATCTTTCAAACGCGAATATCGATGTTCTAAAAGGCATTGAACAAGCTGCTGGTAAACGCCCTGCTTATCTAGAGTTGGATCTTCGTAACAAAAAAGCTGTGATGGACATGTTTGAGCACTACAGCATTGAAGGTGTGATACATTTTGCCGCCTCAAAAGCGGTTGGAGAAAGCGTTCAGCTTCCTCTAGAATATTACGAAAACAATTTAGGATCACTCACCAATTTGCTCTTGGCTATTAAACAAAGTGGCCGGCAAATTCCTTTCATTTTTAGTTCATCGTGTACCGTCTATGGTCAAGCAGACCAACTCCCCATTAACGAAAATGTAGCCATTAAGCCTGCCGAATCCCCCTATGGAAACACCAAACAAATTGGAGAAGAAATTCTATTTGATGCCTCAAAAGCACTTACAAACTTGTCCGTGATTGCCTTGAGATACTTTAATCCTATTGGTGCTCACCCTTCGAATGCCATTGGAGAACTTCCCCTTGGAAAACCTCAAAATTTAGTGCCTTTTATCACCCAAACAGCTGCTGGCCTCTATGATGAATTGACCGTTTTTGGCGACGACTACCCTACCCCCGACGGCACCTGCATACGAGATTATATTTATGTGGTTGATTTGGCCAAAGCACATGTTTTAGCTCTCGAAAAATTAATTCGAGAAAATGGCGTTAACAACTATGAGGTCATGAATCTAGGGACAGGAAAAGGAAGTTCTGTTTTGGAGGTGATTCATAGTTTTGAACGTGTTTCGGGAATAAAACTTAAGTATCGCATAGGACCTAGAAGAGCAGGAGATGTTATCGCAGCTTTTGCCGACACCACCAAAGCATTGAAGGTTTTGGACTGGAAAACCACCGCTTCACTAGATGATGCCGTAGCCACAGCTTGGGCCTGGGAGCAAAAAATTAGGTTAAAATAAAACTGTTAATAATGAATAGAGAATTTTTACTAAACCTGTTAGAAGAAAAAAACTTACCCATAGCTATGGCACAGTTGCTAGATGTTGCCGCTTGGGGGCTCCTTTTTTTGATTTTAGGATGGGTTTTACACCATTTTTCAAGATTGGTGATTATTAATTTTTTTCATGTGTTTTCAAAAAAAACACAAAGTCATTTTGATGATTATTTGGTACAAAACAGAGTCCCCTATTTTTTAGCACACCTTGTTCCATTATATTTCTTAGAAGAAATCACACCGTTTTGGCTAAAATACTTTGAAAAAACCCAAGTTATTTTTCTTGCAGCATTGGACGTAGCATTAGTGATTTTAATTCTTATCATCCTAAGAAGAACCCTAAACAGTTTACGCGATTCCCTAAAAAAACTCGATACTTTCAAAGACAAACCCATTGATAGCTACATTCAGGTGGTTATGATTGTTTTATGGATTTTGGGGTTCGTTATCATATTTTCGATTCTCACAGGCAAAGAAATCACCTATTTCCTCACTGCCATGGGGGCCCTTTCGGCCGTTTTATTACTGATATTCAAAGACCTTATTTTGGGCTTCGTGGCCAGCATTCAAATCGCTGTAAATGATTTGGTGAGAATTGGCGATTGGGTCACCTTAGAGAAATTTGGTGCAGATGGCGATGTGGTTGAGATCAACCTCTCTACTGTTAAAATTCAAAACTTCGACAAAACCATCACTTCTGTGCCCACCTATAATTTTATTTCAGACTCCTTTAAAAATTGGCGAGGCATGAGCGAGTCAGAAGGGCGAAGGATAAAAAAAGCGATTTTTATACGCACTTCAGACATTAGATTTTTGACAGACGAAGAAGTCATCAGCTTAAAAAATGTGGCTCTTGTTCGAGATTATATTGTTGAAAGGCAAGAAGAAATCCAAAAACACAACCGTGAAAAAAAGGTGGACAAATCGCTTACTCTCAATGGTAGAAACATGACAAATTTAGGCGTGTTTAGACGATACATTGAAGCATATTTAAGTGACCACCCTAAAATCAACAAAAACCTTACCATCATGTGCCGACAACTGGCGCCAACAACACAAGGCACACCTCTAGAAATTTATGCCTTTAGTGCAGAAAAAGAGTGGAAAAAATTTGAAGATATTTCTGGAGATATCTTCGATCATTTGCTTGCAGCAGCAAAATTCTTCGATTTGTCGTGTTTTGAACAGGTAAACGGAGTCATTAATGCTAAATAATTTTTTAAAAAAAATTAATCCCAAATTTTGGGTAATGTTTCAAAAAAAATTCAATACCATCATGATTGTTTGGCTGTTTGTTCAAGCTGCATCAGCTCAATTTAACATTTCTGGGCAGGTGGTCGATCAGCATGGAGTGCCTGTGCCATTTGCCAATGTTTTGTTTTCAAAATCGACCATAGGCACCACAACAGATTTCGATGGTTTTTTTGAACTTTATTCGACAAAAAAACAACGAGAAATTACAGTTCAATTGTTGGGCTATCAAACTCAATATGTGAAGCTCAACAAAGTGCACAACCCACTAAAGATTGTTTTAGTGGAAGGCGAACAACTTCAGGAGGTTTTGGTGGTTCAAAAGCCTAAAAAAAGATTGAAGAAAAAGGAAAATCCAGCCTATAGAATTTTAAAAGAAGTTTGGAAACGAAAAGCCAATATAGGGCTACCTCAACTAGAGGCCTATGCTCTTGAAAAATATGCCACAGTTGAAGTGGG
Source organism: uncultured Flavobacteriaceae bacterium (assembly GCA_964477735.1). GTDB lineage: Bacteria > Bacteroidota > Bacteroidia > Flavobacteriales > Flavobacteriaceae > CAYZFD01. Next base: position 5,819 of record CAYZFD010000050.1, on the reverse strand, counting down.
ATTGAACAACATGGATACGATTTTCTTAAAAAAATTCCTTGCCAAAAGCTTAGATTCTGTTATAGATATAATTTCACAAAATCGAAAAAATAAACTTTTCTATATTCCGCTTCACTTAAAGGAAGAATCTTGGAAAATTTATGGGGATAACCGCTATGACTTGGTGCGATCAGATCTTGTGGCCAAGCGCATATCGGGCTTAGAAACCAATGGCTTTTTCTTTAGCAGAATTGAAAATGTTTTTAAATATGTGAATGTGATGGATGAAACGGTAGTGGTGGCCGACAAATCATTTGCCAGTCCTATCGCCAAAACAGGTTTCATCAACTATGATTATGTTCTGGTGGACAGTTTGGAAACTGCTCAAGGAAAAGACTACAATATTTATTTTTTTCCAAGGAGATCGGGAGATTGGGCTTTTGAGGGTCATTTAACTGTTTCGAGTCCAGCCTATGCGCTTAAGCATATCGAAATGCGTCTCGACCCCAACATCAACCTAAATATTGTGAGAGACGTTCAAATAAGTCAAGATTTTGAAGAAGTTAAAGCGGACTTGTTTTTACCCGTTAAAAATAGTTATCATGGAGATTTTACGGTACTCACAAAAAACGAAAACGAGAAGGGTTTATATCTAAAGAAAACTGAAACCTTTAGAAACTTCGTATTAAATATGCCTCGTGATGGGGATTTTTATAAACAACAAAAAGAAGTTCGTAGAAACGCTGATTTGAGCATGCCAAAAGACTATTGGGAAAAAGTTGACAAAGAAGATTTAACAGCGAAAACAAGATCATTGCTTTTTAACCTAAAAGAAAATCGAAAAATTCAGTCTATCACCAATACTGTAGATTTTCTAACAAGCGGTTATAAGCAGCTCACCCCATGGTTTCAATTTGGGAAATGGTGGGATTCTTTTAATTATAACGACGTTGAGGGTTTTAGGTTAAATTTAGGTTTCAGAACCTATAAATCTTTAGATGATCGTTTTAGATCTACTT
>CAYZFD010000050.1:0-4721 GCA_964477735.1 uncultured Flavobacteriaceae bacterium | reverse complement strand
TTAAATTTAGGTTTCAGAACCTATAAATCTTTAGATGATCGTTTTAGATCTACTTCCTTTTTGGCTTATGGTTTTAAAGATCAAAAAATCAAATATGGAATTGATGGACGCTATTTGCTGTCCTATCAACCTCGCATCACAGTAGGCTTGGTTTATGCAAAAGATTTCGAACAGTTGGGTGGCTCGATTTTCAACACAGGCATTATGCTCGACACAAGAACACCTGTTAGAAACAATTTGCTTTCGCGAGGCACCAACTTTTACCTTTCAGACGTAGAGACCCTTGGTTTGTCATTGAATTGGGAAATGTTTAAAAATTTCCATTGGGGCATTAATGTCGAGACCAAGCACATTGCACCAGCCGATGAACAATATTTTTCAATCGATTTTTTGCAAGACGGACAAAAACTTAAACAATACAACAACACCTTGTTTAGTAGCTATCTGACATTTACGCCCAACCGAAATGTTTATGGATATGGCGTTGAGCAAAAACTAGGCAGAAGTAACTTCGCTTCATTTTCTTTAAAATATTCGAAAGGAGTAAAGGGTTTGCTAAACGGCGACTTTTCTTATGATCAACTACAATTTTCATATAACCAACCCATCCGTGTTGGCTTCTTTGGTATTTTAGAAAGCAATTTGGAACTTGGAAAAACCTTTGACACAGTGCCCATTGCTTTGTTAACGGCGCTTCCGGCAAATCAAGGATACACCCTCCAGCGAAAAACCTTTTCTTTGATTAATTATTATGATTGGGTGACCGATAGCTATATAGCAGGACATTTCGAGCACCATTTCAATGGTTTTTTAATAAACAAAATTCCCCTCCTAGAAAAGCTAAAATGGCGTGCTTTAGCCACTTTTAGATTTGCATATGGAAGTGTTTCTGATGAACAAGTTTCAAGAAATCAATCGAGTATTCACTACAATGCACCCGACAAAAAACCCTATTACGAATACAGCTGCGGCATTGAAAACATAGGGTTTGGCAACTTTAAGTTTTTTAGAATAGATTTTATTTGGAGAAGCCCCCTGCCCGCTAACTTTAAATCGAATAGTCCTGAAAATAAAATTCCAGAATTTGGAATACGTTTGGGTGCAAGACCAGATTTATAAATCAAGCAGACAACGAATTTTTGGGCGAAATGAGTCCTTTAAAAAGTGTAATTTTACATGAACTGATCTTGTAATATCAAGACAATAATTTATCACAAGAAATATGACTGATGAAATGAAAACCTGCCCCAAATGCCAATCACCCTATGGCTATTCCCTTGGCAATGAAGTTTTTGCTTGTCCAGAATGTTTTCATGAGTGGAATTCAAACGAGAAAACAGAAGATGAGTCTGTTAAAGTTTTGGATTCAAACGGAAACGAGTTACACGATGGAGATTCGGTCATTGTCATTAAAGACCTGCCCGTGAAAGGTGCGTCAAAGCCAGTGAAAGCAGGAACCAAGGTCAAACAAATTAGATTAACAGAAGGAGATCACAATATCAGTTGCAAAATCGATGGTTTTGGAGCCATGGGTCTTAAATCTGAGTTTGTTAGAAAAGCATAAAATGTAAAAATTATTTGTGCATATTCTGAAAACCTCAATTGAAATTAAAGTTCAGAACATTTTGGTGAAAATGATTTGATGTTCTCACACTATCCACCGTTACATTTTTAAGAGAAACATGCTCAACAGGAAGGTTTGCATCACCATGAATTAATGAGATATAATCTGAGGCTTTCGCCCGGATGTTTTCAAGATGAATATTTCTAATAGGTGTTTTTTTAACTTCAATAGTTGGCACAAGGTGTCTCCATTGATAGAGAACGTCTGTTTCAATTCCAAGCACGCCTTTGTCCAATCCCCCTGCATTAATATTTTGAATATAAATATTATTCACAAAGCCTCCACGTCGTTCGTTGGTTTTTATATAGGCCAAATGAAACATTTTGGCTTTATCTTCAACTTCACAATCATGAACATAAACATTTTCCACACCGCCCGAAAGTTCACTCCCGATAGCTACAAGCTGATGACCATTTTTCATCAGACAATTTCGCATTACAATGTTTTTGGAGGGGGTGTTCAACCGCCATGCATCCTGATTTCGCCCTGATTTAATGGCTATGGCATCATCACCTTGATCAAAAACACAATCTTCAATCAATACATTTTGACTCATTTCAGGATCGACTCCATCATTGTTATGTCCCAATGCCAAAACATTCACCTTACGAATGGTGACACTTTCAGATAAATAGGGGTGTAGGGTCCAAAAAGGACTGTTTTTGATGTTAATACCTTCGATCAAAATATTTTTTGATCTGTTAAACTGAATGAAATGCGGTCTTAAATTGGCATCATTTTCAATCATCTGCCTCTCCTCGACAGGAACGTTTTCTGCAGCCATAAAATACAACCGCTTTAAGCTCTCCATGTGAGCTGGAGGACGTTTGTACCAAATTTTCCAAACGTCAAGTTTGGCTTCGAGTGTTCCTTGGCCAGTAATGGCAACATTCTCGCATTGATATGCGTAAATTAAGGGAGAATAGTTATAGCATTCAACACCTTCCCAAGAAGTTTTCACTGGTGGAAGGTAATCTGCAGGATCTTCTGAAAAAAGTAGCTTAGCATCTTTTTCAATGTGTAAATTGACATTGCTTTTTAAATGAATTTTTTTAGTGATCCATTCCCCTTTTGGCACCACAACTGTTCCACATCCACTTGCATTGGCCTTATCGATCGCTTTCTTAATCGCGAACGCATTGGACTCTTTATCACCCAATTTGGCTCCAAAGTCAACAATGTTAAATTGAGGGCAGTCTTCAAAATTGGGCACATGAATTGTGGGCATTTCGAAGGGCGCATCAACAACAATCTCGTCAATTTTTATCCTTTTTTCGTTTGAACAAGAATTAAAAATTGTAAAATTTAAAATAAATAGGAGCCAAATAAAAGCTTTCATTTTTTAAAATTTTAATATTATTAATTAAAAGTTATAATCATTTACAAAAGCTTTTAAACTTAAAGATGAATCAAATTTAAATAAATTGAATTGATGTTTAAATACAAGATTATAATCTAAACAAATTTTTTCATGAAAATTGTTTAACAAAACATAAAATCAAAGAAGGAAATTATCCTAAATTCTGAGAAGGTTTTGTAAATTAGCCTAAACAATTGTAAACCACTAAAAGTTTGAAAATAACATACCTCCTGATTTCTTTCCTAATATTTTCTTTTCAATTTTCATGCAAAGATATTGATACACAAAATTTATTTCCCGATGGGTCAAACATTCCTGCTTGGTTCACCCAATCAATGAAAATAGAACCGCGTGATTTTAACAACCGATTTGAAATAACTGATTTTGGTGTGTCTATCGACAGCACTGAAGTACAAACGGCTCAAATTCAAAAAGTCATAGATCTCGCTAGTGAGTCAGGAGGCGGTTTGATTGTCATTCCAAAAGGCACTTTTTTGAGTGGTGCCTTATTTTTCAAACCCAATACCAGCCTGTATCTTAAGAAGGGCGCGGTGCTAAAAGGTTCTGATAATATTGAAGATTACCCTAAAATCCCTTCACGTATGGAAGGTCAAAATTTAGATTATTTTGCCGCACTTATCAACGCGTATGGGTTAGACGGGTTTTCAATCTTTGGCAAGGGCACTATTGATGGAAATGGACTTAACTTTTGGAAAGCTTTTTGGAAAAGAAGAGAGGAAAATCCAAAATGCACAAATTTGGAGGTGTCTCGACCTCGCCTAATCTTTATCCAAAACGCCAAAAATGTGTTGATTGAGGGGGTTCGCTTAATGAATTCAGGGTTTTGGACTACCCATATTTATAAGAGCAGTTTTATTAAGATTCTGAATGTGTCAATAACATCTCCCCATCAGCCAATTAAAGCACCCAGTACTGATGCCATTGATTTAGATGTGTGCCATAATGTACTCATCAAGGGTTGCTACATGGCGGTTAATGATGATGCCATTGCGCTTAAAGGAGGAAAAGGTCCATGGGCGGATCAAGATCCAAATAACGGAGAAAACACCAATGTGCTTATTGAAGATTGTACGTTTGGTTTTAGTCATGCCATTCTCACATGTGGCAGTGAATCAATCCACAACAAAAACATATTGATGCGCAATTGTAAAATTGATGGGGCTCAACGCCTTTTGCGATTAAAAATGAGACCCGACACCCCACAAAACTATGAGTATATTACTGTTGACAATGTGCATGGAAGTGTTAAAAGTGTCTTGTATGTAAAACCTTGGACACAGTTTTTTGATTTAAAAGGTGCCACAAAACCTTTTATTTCTAACTCGAGCCACATTACCCTTAAAAATTTAAATTTAAATACCGACGTATTCTTTGATGTTCAAATCACTGAAAATGATCATTTATCAGACTTTAACTTTGAAAATCTTAACATCCGATCAAATCGTTCTGGAATAGATGAAAATGTTATCGAAAACCTTAAGGTTAAAAATGTAAGCTTTACCAAGCCATCGGAAACAGAAAAATGGAACGACAACCCAATAAATTCATTATGATACGCACTAAACTAAACTTATCAACTCTTACCCTTATCTTTTTTTCAGTCTTTATTTTCGCTCAAACCCCATTTGAGAGATCACTGATTCTAAATCAGATGGACCTTGCCAATGCCTATTTTATGAAAAAGTGGCCTGATGTTGGTCAAACCATAATCACAAA
>CAYZFD010000049.1:8517-9937 GCA_964477735.1 uncultured Flavobacteriaceae bacterium | reverse complement strand
TTATTTCATCTTTTTCTACTAAAAATTTTTGTTTTTTTGCCCAGTCTAATTTTTAAAGAACATGGACAAAAAATCTATCATTGGTGCAGAAGAATGGGTAGCACTCCCAAACCTATCCATTCCACTAATCAAAGCAAGAATCGACAGTGGTGCAAAAACATCCTCTATTCATGCACTGAACATTGTGCCTTTCGAACATCAATCTGAAATATGGGTCAGGTTCGACATTTATCCCCTTCAAAACGACGGCAAAAGAAAGGTAAGCTGTCAGGCTAAAGTCGTGGACAGGAGGGTCATTAAAAGTTCCACCGGAACCAGAGAATATCGCTATGTTGTTCAAACTGAGATTGAACTCAACGGAATGCGATGGAATATAGAATTAAGCCTCACCAATCGTGATTCTATGGGCTATCGAATGTTGCTCGGTCGTCAGGCGATGAAAGATCGATTAATTGTCGATCCAGCAGAAAGTTTTTTGTCGGGATCTTGCGATCGAGAAAAGGCCCTAAGTCACTACAAAACCACCCGCCCTGAAAGAAAAGGACTTCGAATCGCATTACTAGCAAGCAACCCAGATTTGTATAGCAACAAAAGAATTATTGAAGCAGGTGAGCAACTCGGACATGAAATGGAATTTTTCAACATCAAACAATGCTTCATGAAGTTGGATGCCGAAACACCCGAAATCCATTACAGAGGTGGTCGTGTGCTGAATGATTTTGATGCCATTATTCCAAGAATCAGACCCTCTCAAACATTTTATGGTTGTGCACTAACAAGATTATTCGAAAGCACTGGCGTGTTTAGCCTCAACAGTTCAGATGCCATTAGCAAATCGCGCGACAAACTGTATTCACTTCAGTTGTTATTGTCAAACGGCATTCAAATCCCCACAACTGGCTTTGCCAGTTCACCCTTAGAAACTACAGATCTAATTAGCATGGTTGGCGGATCTCCATTGATCGTAAAACTTCTCGAAGGCACCCAAGGAAAAGGAGTGGTTTTAGCTGAAACAAAAAAAGCAGCCGAAAGTGTTATTAATGCATTTAAAAGCTTGAATACCAATATTTTGGTTCAGGAGTTTATCAAAGAAGCAGAGGGCAAAGATTTGAGGTGTTTTGTGATTGATGGCAAAGTTGTAGCTTCAATGGAACGCACAGCACCTCCTGGAGAATTTAGAGCCAATATGCATCTTGGTGGAAGCTCAAAAATTGTAAAAATCACCCCATTAGAAAAACGAATCGCAATTAAGGCAACAAAAGCCATGGGCTTAAAAGTTGCTGGCGTTGATATCATCAGATCATCAAACGGACCTCTACTACTAGAAGTAAACTCTTCACCTGGTCTTGAAGGAATTGAAAACGCCACCAAAAAAGACATCGCCCAGCTGATGATTTCTTCTATTGAAAAACATTGCGGA
>CAYZFD010000049.1:0-8417 GCA_964477735.1 uncultured Flavobacteriaceae bacterium | reverse complement strand
GCTAGGGCTGGATTTCCTGAACTGTTAAACCAAACTTCTGGGCCATCGATGATGGCCGTATAGGCACCTTTCACCACCAAAATGACATTGTGTTTTTTTGAAAATCTAGAACACTTTTCAAGCTTTTCCACGTCGTCATTCCAACTTCCTAAAAGTCGCTCTAATTCCTTAGGGTGTGGCGTAAATATGCTTCTGGGAGGAAGTTTAGCCTGTAATTTATTCGATCTAGAAATTAAATTTATGGCATCAGCATCAAATACAAAGTTTGGAACATTAAGTTCCATGGCCATTTCAATCACTTTTAAAGCATTTGAATTTTGACCCAACCCAGGTCCGATTGCAATCACATTGGGCTGAAAATCAATTGTTGGCAATTCCTCAATAAAATCTGATTCCATAGCTTCTACAACCATTGCTTCAGGAACTGCTAAGTGCATTAAATCTACAGCGTTTTTAGGAACACAAGCCGTTACTAAACCAGCACCGGTACGTAAACATGCTTTTGTCATCAGCACCGCTGCACCAAACTTTCCGCGACTTCCCCCAATTAAAAGGGCATGACCAAAAGTTCCTTTGTGAGAAAAAAGAGCTCGGGGTTTCCACATGATTCGGTAGGCCTCATTTGGCAAAAATGTGTGATTAGATGAGAGTTGTTGGGCGTAAGTTTTGTCTAAACCTATATCCAACACAAACCATCGACCAACAAATTTTCCGGAAGATGGAAAAAAGAAGGAAAGTTTTGGCGCATGAAAAGTAAGCGTAAAATCGGCTTGCAACATACCTTCTTCGTCAGAGTTTGGTTTGTCAGCAAAGAGCCCTGTCGGACAATCAACAGCAATAACTTGATTATTGTTGCTATTTATATACTCAACAAGTTGGCGTATGATGCCAGAAAGTGGCCTTGATAAGCCTATTCCAAAGAGCGCATCAACAATTAAATCAGTGGGCATAAGAGCTGGAAAATCACTAGGACTTTCGATAACTAAAGGCCAATGATTCCATTCGTCTTTTAAACGGTTATAGTTTTCCAAAAACGCCTCAGTACGCTGGTTACTATGGTCAATAACAAAACTCTCAACACGATATCCGTGGGTGAGTAACAACCTAGCGAGGGCAAGTCCATCTCCACCATTGTTTCCTTTTCCACAAAAAATTTTAATACAGGAGTGCTTTCCTTGAAGCTTTCTGTGTAGCCACTCAAAAAGACATTGTGCAGCTTGTTCCATCAAGTCTGCGGTTTTGATGCCGCGACTATTTATTGTGAAATTATCAAGATCACGTAGTTGATCGGCCGTTAAAATGTTCATAAATCAAGATTTGAAGTGTTCTTTCATGAATTTGTAAAAAAAGACATGAACACTTTTCCTTTATGGGTAAAAGTAATACTTTTGTGATTGATTTGCTCAAAATGAAACTGAATTTGTTTTATAACACTGCAACAACCTTCACACCTGCAACAGGTATGATTATTTCTATCATTATGATTACCCCTTTTGGGGTATAGCATCTACATATCATCCAATTCAGCGATTTCCCAACTAGGAAACACATCAGCAAATTAGCACCATAAAAAAATGAACGTATTAAAATTTGGAGGAAGCTCCGTTGAAACCCCAGAAAATATAGAACTGGTTTTAGGTATTTTATCCAATGCTACACAACCCTACATCGTTGTTGTATCTGCTTTTGGAGGCGTAACAGATCAATTGATTGCTATAGGTCAAAAAGCAGCCAGTGGTGATGATTCATTCAGAAATGATTTTCAAAACATTGTAAACCGTCATTTAGCCACTGTTAAAGCACTCGTTCCTATCGATCAACAAAGTAGTGTTTTAAGCGCTGTTCAGCAGTCACTGAACACCCTAGAAACACTTTATGAGGGCACTTATTTATTGAATGAATTGTCTGCAAAAACAGAAGCGATCGTTTCTGGATATGGAGAATTGCTCTCCTATTTCATCATTGGTCATGCAGCCAAAGCCAAAGGAATATCTATTGAGTTGTGTGATACTCGAAAACTCATAGAAACAGCGTTTAAGGAAGGAAAAGTGGTTGTGAATTTTGAAAGAACAAACAACAAAATTCAGTCTTTTTTCAAAAATCAAAACAAAAATAACTTCATAGTACCTGGTTTTGTGGCTGCCGATGAAAAAGGCGTTTCCACCACACTAGGAAGAGGAGGTTCGGACTACACGGCCTCTATAATTGCAGCAGCATTAAAAGCACAAAAACTTGAAATTTGGACAGATGTGAGTGGCATGTTTACCGCCAATCCGTCGCTAGTGCGTCAAGCAATTTCAATCGATCAGATCTCCTATCAAGAAGCGATGGAGTTGTCTCATTTTGGCGCTAAAGTATTGTATGCTCCAACTGTTCAGCCTGTAATGAAACAAGATGTCGAAGTTTTAATCAAAAATACTTTTAAACCAGAAGATCGAGGAACTCAAATTGGAAATTTTCCTCCAAATAGTCAAGTCGTAAAAGGCATCACACACATCAACAACATAGCCTTGCTCACACTCGAAGGCAGTGGCATGGTTGGATTTCCGGGCTACTCTAAAAGATTAATGGAGGTTTTGTCTGATTTAAATATCAATATCGTGATGATAACCCAGGCCTCGTCTGAACAATCCATTTGTGTTGGAATTGACGAATCTGATGCGCAACGTGCCCAAAAAGGAATCGAAGAAGCATTTGAATATGAAATTTCACTGGGAAGACTCAATCCTGTGAGCATTGAAAAAGACTTGGCTATTCTAGCACTGGTGGGCGACAACATGAAAAATCACCAGGGCATTAGCGGCAAAATGTTTAGCACTTTAGGCTACAACAACGTCAATGTTAAGGCCATTGCACAAGGCGCTTCAGAACGAAACATCACTGCAGTTATCGATAAGAAGGATGTAAAAAAAGCATTAAACGTTTTGCATGAAAGGTTTTTTGAGACGCAAATCAAACAACTCAACCTGTTTGTTACTGGAGTGGGCAATGTAGGCAGTAAGCTTTTAGAACAAATTCAGCAACAGCGCGACTATTTATGTGAAGAACTGCGTTTAAACCTCAGGGTTATCGGAATTTGCAATTCTCGAAAAATGACTTTTAACCACAAAGGGATTGACTTGTCAGATTGGCAAAAACTGTTAGAAAATGGTGAAAAATCTAGCCCAGAAGATTTTATCGCCAAAACCAAAGAAATGAACATGCGAAACAGCATTTTTGTGGACAACACAGCAAGTGAAAAAATCGCTCAAACCTATGACCAATACTTGCAAAACAATATTGGTGTGGTGACCTGTAACAAGATAGCCGCTGCCGACAATTTGGGACATTATAAAAAACTTAAAAACCTATCCAAAACCTTTGGCGTTCCCTTTTTGTTTGAAACCAATGTGGGGGCAGGTCTTCCCATCATTGACACCCTAAACAATCTGATCGCTTCAGGTGATAAGGTGCGAAGCATTCAAGCCGTACTTTCAGGAAGTTTAAACTTTGTGTTTAACAACTTCAACAATGAAAATTCTTTTCACGATGTTGTTCTTGAAGCGCAAGAAAAAGGCTACACAGAGCCCGATCCAAAGATTGACTTAAGCGGAGTTGATGTAGCCCGTAAAATTTTAATCCTAGCAAGAGAAGCAGGCTACGAATTGGAGCTGTCAGACATAAAAAATGAATCGTTTTTACCAAAATCTTGTTTAGAAACCCAAGACAATGATTCATTTTTCGAATCTTTAAAAGAAAACGCTCAACATTTTAACGAAATTTACGCTCAGGCGGCCGCAAAAAACTGTCGCCTCAAATATGTAGCCTCTTTTGAAGACGGCAGAGCAAGTGTTGGACTGCAACATATTCCTGTGGGACATGATTTTTACAACCTTGAAGGTAGCGACAATATCGTCTTATTCTCAACAGATCGCTATGCTGCCCAGCCACTCATTGTTAAAGGCGCAGGAGCTGGTGCTGAAGTCACAGCTTCTGGGATCTTCGCTGACATTATTCGAATAGGTAAAAAATGAAGTTAGAAGGGATTAAAATTTTTGCACCAGCAAGTATTGCCAATATTTCTTGTGGGTTCGATGTTTTGGGCATGTGTCTAAGCAATGTTGGAGACGAAATGGTGATTCGAAAAAGTCCTGAAAAAGGGGTAAGAATTACCAAAATTACAGGTCAAAATCTTCCACTTGAAACTGAGAAAAATGTGGCTGGTGTTTCGGCTATTGCTATGCTTAAAAACCTAGAACCTTCATGTGGGTTCGACATAGAAATTCACAAAAAAATTAAAGCGGGAAGCGGGATAGGCAGCAGTGCTGCCAGTGCTGCTGGGGCAGTTTATGGTATCAATTATTTATTAGGAAAACCCTTCACCAACAAAGAACTCATTAGGTTTGCAATGGAAGGGGAAAAATTAGCTTGTGGTTCGGCACATGCCGATAATGTAGCTCCTGTTTTACTGGGTGGATTCACCTTGGTAAGGGATGCCGCTACACTTGATATTTTGAGGTTGCCTGCGCCCTTAGAAATTGCAGCCACTGTGATTCATCCTCAAATTGAAGTGAAAACCGCTGATGCCAGAGCCTTGCTCAAAAAACAAATTCCCCTAAACCTTGCCATCACGCAGTGGGCCAATTTAGGGGCTTTAATTAGTGGGTTGTATGAAGAAGATTACGAACTCATTAGCCGCGCTCTTCAAGATGTTATTGTTGAACCCATTCGTTCCATTTTGATTCCTGAATTTGAAAAAATCAAACAAACTTGTGTTGAAAACGGGGCTTTGGGTAGTGGTATTTCAGGATCAGGCCCATCTGTTTTTGCCCTCTGTAGAGGCATGCACCAAGCACAACAAATATCTGATGCACTAAATACCATGTATAACAAGGTTGGTATTCCTTTCGACATTCACGTAACTGCCGTAAACCACGATGGCATCCGAATTTTAGAAACCTATGAGTAAAGACAATTCCATACAGTATTTTAGCTTAAACAACAGCGCTCCTAAAGTAGGGTTCAAACAAGCCGTAATCAATGGATTAGCTCCCGACAGAGGCTTATATTTTCCTGAAAAGATTGAGCCGCTTCCTCCCAGCTTCTTTGATAAAATCATCAACCTCTCTGACGAAGAAATTGCTTTTGAAGCCATTCGGCAGTTTGTAGGTCATGACATTCCCGAAAAGGAACTCAAAAAAATCATTAAAGAAACCCTTTGTTTCCCTTTTCCAGTTCTTGAATTAGAGGAAAATATATCCACTTTAGAATTATTCCACGGTCCAACCATGGCTTTCAAGGATGTTGGGGCTAGATTTTTGGCTCGTTGTTTGGGTTATTTTAACAAAAAAAATACTCAAAAAGTTACCGTTTTAGTGGCCACTTCTGGCGACACTGGTGGAGCAGTAGCCAGTGGTTTTTTGGGAGTTAAGGGGGTTGAGGTTGTCATTTTATACCCAAGTGGAAAAGTTTCAGAGGTTCAAGAAAAACAACTCACAACCTTGGGTCAGAATATTACTGCACTTGAAGTAAACGGTGTTTTTGATGATTGTCAAGAAATGGTTAAATCTGCGTTTTTGGATGTCGATTTAAACAAAGAAATGCAACTAACTTCTGCCAATTCGATTAATATTGCTCGGTGGCTTCCCCAAATGTTCTATTACTTTTTTGCCTACAAAACCCTAAAAATAAGGGGTCAAGAAAAGGAAATTGCTTTTGCTGTGCCTAGTGGAAATTTTGGGAATATTTGCGCTGGTATCATGGCTAAACAACTTGGGCTTCCCATAAAACATTTGGTGGCTGGAACCAATGTGAATGACACCATTCCTCGATTTATGGAAACAGGGCTTTATGAGCCAAAACCCTCAACGGCCACAATTTCAAACGCGATGGATGTGGGCAATCCTAGTAATTTTATTCGCATTCAAAAATTAGTCAATTTTGATAAGGTAAAGCTTTCGACTTTTTTCAGTAGCACAAGCTACAACGATAAGCAAACCAAGCAAGCCCTGAAAACCTTGTATAAAAATACACAGTATGTAGCCGATCCTCATGGGGCAGTTGGATATTTGGCGTTGAAAGATTTTTTGGAGGAACACCCTCAACACTATGGTGTCTTTCTAGAGACCGCACATCCTGTTAAATTCTTAGATACTGTTGAAAGCACCATCGGAATTAAGGTAGAAATCCCACAGCAGATTCAAGAAGTCATGAATAAGGAAAAAGAGGCCTTTTCGATATCCGAATATGCCGAACTTAAGTCTTTTTTACTCAATCAACTATAGCAGACAAATTAGGCAATTTGAAATCGGACAGTGGGCTTGGCTCTGCCATCATCGCCTCGATTTCATCAGGATCCCTAGGCGCAGCTTCTGATAAATTGACAGGACCATTTTCTGTAATTAAAATATCGTCCTCGATTCGAATGGCTATCCCCCACCATTTTTCATCACAGGGGCTTCCTTCCGGAATGTAGATTCCTGGTTCCACTGTGATGATGGTATTGGGTTTAAAAACACCATAGGTGCCCATGTCATGCACATCTAAACCTAAATAATGTGTAGTGCCATGCGGTAAATAACGACGAGCTTCTTTTTTGGATTTTATGATTCCAAGCGCCATAAGCCCCTCCTCTATCACTGAAAAAACAGTTTGGTTTGGTGTGTTAAAAGGAACGCCCACAACTGCAGCCTCAATTCCAGCGTTTTGTGCTTTGAGAACCCAATCATAGACCAACCTTTGCTCCTTAGTAAACCGACCATTGGCGGGAATGGTGCGTGTGACATCGGCCGTATAACCCTGATATTCTGCACCCAAGTCCATTAACACCAACGAAGACCCAACTTTGGGCTTGTCATTGGTTATGTAATGCAACACACAACCATTTTGACCACTTCCCACTATGGAGGGGTATCCCTCAAAGGAAACACCATATTTTTTATAAACAAACTCATGGATGCCTTGAATTTCAGTTTCAGAGAGGTTGGGGTGCATGGCCTTCATCACCTCAATTTGACCTTGTGCAGAAATGGCCACAGCTCTTTTAAGCATCTGCACCTCTTCAGCGGTCTTTGTCTCTCTTAATGTTGCCATCATAGCTGATAGAGAAACGGCATCTAAATTAATTTTTTGACTTTGCAAGGCTATGCGTTGTTTAAGTTCCAACTGATGACTCCCAAAAGATTTCTCAAAAGCCAAGAGCAAAGTATCGTTTCGCAATGAAGGCCTGTAGCGCAATTGACGCCTCAGTGTAACTAAAGCCTCAGAAGGTACTGATGCAGAGGCAATTTCGTCATAGAGCGCTACTTTCCAGGGATCGAAATTTTCTTGGATTTCGGCAGCACTTTTAAAACTTTCCTGGAGCGAAAATAAATCTGATTCGGAATTTGGATTGTCTCGAATATCAGTAGCAAGTTCTAAAAACAAAACCTTATAAAACTGTTTTAGCTTTGGCAGTTTTTCAGAAAACAAATTGTTTGAGAAAACGTTAGAAAAACCTAAATTTTCTTTAACACCACTAACCCCCAATCTTTTACCGTTCCATAGCTCTTGCTGGGGATTTCTAGGTCTCACAAACAACATCTCTTTGTCGTCAACCGCTACGTCATTAGAAAAAATCAACAAGGCAGCATCGGGTTCTTTATAGCCCGTGAGATAATAGAAGTTGGGGTCTTGATGATAATGAAAATCTACATCGTTGGCGCGATTGCGAACTGGATTAGAAAAAAACACAGCTACACTATTTGGCGGCATTAAATTTCTGAGTGCTTGTCTTCTTTCTTTATGAAACTCAGGTGAGAGCACATCCATGGGCTTATCTTGTGCAGACAAGTAGCCTAGCATCATCAAACACACAAAAACCTTTTGAATAGGAATCATATTGTTCATTGTAACGAATAAAAATAGTAAAATCAATCTAAAATTCGGTTCTAATTTCGACGAATTGTAATAATTTTGAAGCATGAAACATACAGCCCTAACGAATATTCACGAAGAATTAGGTGCCAAAATGGTGCCTTTTGCTGGTTTTTTAATGCCTGTCCAATATAAAGGGGTGAAACATGAACATCACTCAGTTCGCCAGCATGTGGGTGTGTTTGATGTTTCGCACATGGGGGAATTTTTAATCGAAGGCCCTCAAAGCTTAGCTTTGTTGCAAAAATTGACCTCTAATGATGTGTCAAAATTAGTCCCAGGCCAGGCACAATATAGCTGTTTACCCAATGATCGAGGCGGCATTGTTGATGATTTAATTGTTTATAAATTAAATGATGAAGCTTACTTGTTGGTGGTTAATGCTGCCAACATCGAAAAAGATTGGGAGTGGATTGTTCAGAACAACACTGTTGGGGCTTCTCTAAAAAATGTGTCAGACAATTATGCACTATTGGCCGTTCAAGGGCCAAAAGCCCAAACGGTGATGCAACAACTCACTGAAA